>JAPLHQ010000067.1 GCA_026389555.1 Chloroflexota bacterium | reverse complement strand
GGAGTCAGGGGACTACGCCCCAGTCGTCCTCCTCCCAGGCGACCCGAACCGCTCCAAGCGGATCGCGGCGCGCTTTGATGGTGGCCTTGAGAAGGCGAAGCTCGTCAATGATCATCGCGGCCTGCTCGGCTACACCGGAACAGTGAACGGCGTCCCAGTGAGCGTGCAGACAACTGGCATGGGCACGCCGACCACATCCATCGTGGTTGAAGAGCTGCTGAACCTTGGCGTTGAGACCTTCATCCGCGTTGGAACCTGTGGTGGCTTCTTGCACCTTGATACGGGCGATGTCCTCGTTGCATCCGCAGCGGTTGCAAGTTCGGGGATCGGTCCGATCCTCGGTTTCAACGAGCCAACCGCACCGACCGCTGATTTTGATGTGACGAACGCGCTGGTCGCCGCCGCAAAGGCGGAGGGCCTGACCACGTATGTCGGTCCGATCGTGACCTCCGATGTCTTCTACGACCCAGAGCCGCAGGGGACGGCGCGATGGGGGACTCGCGGTTACCTCGGCGTGGAGATGGAGTCGGCGGCACTCTTCTTGCTTGCGATGCGCGAGCGCGCGAAGGGTCGACCGGTTCGCGCGGGCACCATCCTCACCGTCTCCGACACGATTCGTGATCCGAAACTCGTTGAGGAGAAGCGGAAGGGTGGCAACGAGGCCTGGTACCGACTTCCAGAAGATGAGCTGATCCAGCGCATTGATCGCACGATTGGTGCCGCGCTGAAGGCGGCGGCGCAGCTCGGCGCGCGTTGACGGGGAGCACGCCGCGCCTCGGTGTTGCGCTCGGCACGATCGGACTACCAGCAAACGAGTGGCTCGACCTTGCTGGTGCGTTAGCGCAGCTGCCGATCACACGCGTCTGGATTTGGGATCACCTGATGGGGCGTGGCGCGCCAGAGCGTCCCGTCCTTGAGGCGCTGACACTCGCGTCAGCAGCACTCGCTCGACACCCAACACTCTGCGTCGGCACGCTGGTGCTTGATGTCACCAAGCGACCCCCTGCGCTCGTTGCAAAGTCGGTCGCCACCATCACGTCGTTCGCACCGGGTCGACTCCTTATTGGACTCGGCGCCGGTGGTGATGCGGCTGAGCATCAGGCGCTCGGCATTCCCTACGGCAGCAGCGAAGAGCGGCTGCTACAGCTCGCGGACTCCGTTGCCATCCTCCGCGCACTGCTTGAGGGCGACCCAGCGGCGCGGGTTACACGCGCGGCACTGAGTGGCCGCGTTGCACTTGATGGCGCCGCCTCGTCCCCACGCCCTGTTGAGCGCGTGCCGCTCTACATTGCCGGTGATCACCCAGAGAGTATTCGCCTCGCGGCGACGGAGGGTGACGGCTGGATCGCCCCTGTCACAACCTTTGCGGCAGGAATCACGCGTTTGCGCGAAGAGGAGCGGCGCAGCGGTCGCGCGGCGGGGAGCGTTAGCGCCGTTGCGCTCCAGGAGCTCGGGCGCGACGAGTCGCTCGCGGAGACGCCGTTCGGCTCCAGCCCTGACGCCTGGCTTGTGGAGCAGCAAGCCGCGGGTGCCGACGAGGTGATCATCACGGTGCGAAGCCCGCGCGACGTTGCCGCACTTTCTGCGATGATGCACGCATGAGCAAAGTACTGACGCAGCCATGTGTCCGCTGTGGAGCCCCCGTATCGCTGCAGACTGCGCTCTGTGAGCGCTGCAATCCGCTGGGGCTCGCCCAGCCCTCCGCAAGCCAGACGCACGGCACCGTCTTCCTTGGCATCGGCGCCGCCGTTCTGATTCTCGCCTCACTCGCCGCAAGTTCGGTGAAGGGGATCGGACCGTTTGACGTGCAGATGACGCAGGCGATCTCAGTCCCCGGCGGCCTCTCCGTTCAGGTGAGTGTGACGAATACTGGGAGCGGCGGCGGTGCTGCAACCTGTCGCGTCACCACCACCAAACTCGGCAGCGCTGGCATTCAGGAGATCGTCACCACAGAGCGGATTGAACCTGGTGCCACGGTGAGCGTGGAGCGCGAACTGCGCGCCTTCGGCGCCGAGCCGATCCCACTGCTGATTAGCTGCGGCGGCTAATCCAGCTCTACTCGTCCGCCTCGACGAGTCGCTTCAGGTGGCGTAGATCTGAACGGAAGATTGCACCGAGGATTGGGCGCTGCACGAACCCTCCGATTGTTGCGAAGAGCGGTGGCCGCAAGTACTCCGTCCAGTTGATCAGCGTGCCCCCCTCTGGCGTGGTGCTGAACAGCAGTAGGCCCTCGCCAGTGAAACGCCCCTCATGCCGAATGCCGAATGCGTGTGGGGGCTCAAGCCGCGTAATGACCACGTCGTCTGTTGTTGAGATGCCGAAGATGCGCACCGTTGCACGGCCACGTGATCCAACGCGGATTTCTCCAGGTGTGATCATTTCGACGCGCTTCATCTCGTGCATCCACTCAGGCTGACGCTGAACATCCGCAGCGATCTCCCAGACGCGTGCTATTGGCGCGTTGATCGTGATTGACATATGAATCTCCGGGCGCTCAAGGGAGCCACGCTTCACGGCGCGTGCGAGCAGCAGTTCAAGGAGTACGGCCAAGACGGCAGCGCTCACGAGGAGGAGCGCGATCAGCCCAACCGGCGGCATCAGCCGCTCCTTGGGTGGGTTGCCTGCACGGGGCGAGCCGATAGGAGGGGGCTCAGGAGCGGGGATCGGCGCCTCTTCGTCACCCCCACATCCTCGCATGGGGCGCTACCCTTAGGGGGCAGTGCAAACCTTCGATTTCCTTGAACAGATCCCGGACACGGACCCCGCCGATACGGCGCGTCTGATCGCCGAGCTCGAGCGTTCGGTCACCGCCCACGGCCCTGAGCGGGCCAAGCTGCTGATGATGCGCCTCATGGCGCGGGCGAGAGACCTTGGCGTTGATCTGCCAACACTCGCCACCACCCCGTACATCAACACGATCAAGACGAGCGATGAGCCGACCTTCCCTGGCGACGAGGCGATGGAGACGCGCATCCGCCATATCGTGCGCTGGAATGCTGCGGCGATGGTGCTCCGCGCCAATAAGGAGCATCCAGGAATCGGCGGACACTTGGCAACGTATGCGAGCGCGGCGAGCCTCTACGAGGTTGGCTTCAACCACTTCTTCCGCGGGAAGCAGGGTGGCGCAGGCGACCAGATCTTTTATCAGGGACACGCCGCGCCTGGGATCTACTCGCGCGCGTATCTCGAGGGGCGCATCAGCGCGCCGCAGCTCGATCGCTTTCGACAGGAGACGGCGGGTCCTGGTGGGCTTCCGTCATATCCTCATCCGCGCCTCCTCCCAGATTTCTGGGAGTTTCCAACCGTCTCCATGGGTCTCGGCGGGATCGGTTCGATTTATCAGGCGCGATACAACCGCTATCTGCACAATCGCGGACTCACGGATACATCAAATAGTCGCGTCTGGGCCTTCCTTGGTGATGGCGAGATGGATGAGCCAGAGTCGGCTGGCGCACTCACACTTGCAGCGCGTGAAGGCTTGGACAATCTCACCTGGGTGGTGAACTGCAACCTGCAGCGCCTTGATGGTCCGGTGCGCGGCAACGGAAAGATCATCCAGGAGTTGGAGGGCCTCTTCCGCGGCGCTGGCTGGAACGTGATCAAGGTCATCTGGGCTCGCGAGTGGGACGATCTTCTGGCGAAGGATGACGACGGCGAACTCGTCCGCAAGATGGATGCAACCGTTGACGGTGAATTCCAGAAGTACACGGTCGCTGGTGGCGCCTACATCCGCGAGCACTTTTTCGGTCCGGAGCCTCTCCTTCAGAAGTTGGTGGGGCACCTCAGCGACGACGACCTTGTGAAGCTACGCCGCGGCGGACACGACTACCGGAAGATTCACGCCGCCTACGCCGCCGCCGTTGCGCATAAGGGGGCACCAACGGTGATCTTGGCGAAGACGGTGAAGGGCTGGACGCTCGGCCCATCCGTTGAAGCAACGAACCCTGCACATCAGGCGAAGAAGCTCTCCGAAGTGGAGCTGCTCGCCTTCCGTGATCGACTCGGCCTCCCGATTCCAGACGCAAAGATTCCTGAAGCGCCCTACTACCACCCAGGGCCGAAGAGTCCAGAGGTTGCCTACATTACGGAGCGTCGCGCCGCGCTCGGCGGGCCACTCCCGTCGCGCGTTGTGCATCCAGTGACGTGGACGCCGCCACTCGCAGCGGTTGATGACGAGTTCGCCGCTGGGAGCAGTGCGCCAGTCAGCACGACGATGGCCTTTGCAAAGTTGCTGCGCAACCTGATGCGCGACCCTGCACTTGGGAAGTTGATCGTCCCGATCGTCCCCGACGAGGCGCGCACCTTCGGCATGGATCCGCTCTTCAAGCAGGCGGGGATCTACGCACCGTTTGGACAGCGCTATGAGCCGGTCGACTCTGAGCTGCTGCTCAGCTACCGCGAGTCACAGAGCGGGCAGGTCCTTGAAGAGGGGATCACCGAGGCTGGCTCCATGGCCTCCTTCCAGGCTTCGGGAACCGCCTATGCAACGCACGCTGTGGGGACGATCCCGTTCTACGTCTTCTACTCCATGTTCGGATTCCAGCGAGTTGGCGATCAGATCTGGCAGAGCGGCGATGCGCGCGTCCGCGGCTTCCTGATCGGCGCAACGGCTGGGCGCACCACGCTCGCCGGCGAAGGGTTGCAGCATGATGATGGTCACTCGCAGCTGATCGCCCACGCGATGCCACACGTCGCCGCGTACGATCCATCCTTCGCATACGAGATGGCGGCGCTGGTACGCAAGGGGATCGAGCGAATGCACGAGCGCGGCGAAGATATCGTCTACTACCTGACCATCTACAACGAGAATCAGGTGCAGCCACAGCTCCCAGTCGGCGAGTCGGTGAGCGAAGGGATTCATCGTGGCCTCTACAAGTTTGCCGAAGCGGATGCGGCATCGAGCGGACCGCGCGTCCGGCTCTTCGGCTCCGGCGCAATCATGGGCGAGGTGCTGAAGGCGCGCGACCTGCTCCGTGAGCGATTCGGCGTGCGCGCCGAGATCTGGTCCGCCACTTCATATTCCGAACTGCGACGTGAGGCGCTCGTTGTTGAGCGTTGGAATCGCCGCCACCCAGAGGCAACGCCGCGCAAGGCCTGGCTGCAGGAGCAGCTCGGTGATGACGCTGCACCGATCGTTGCCGCGAGCGACTGGATGACCGCCATCCCAGACCTTGTTGCCCCGTGGATCAACGTGCCGTACCTGGTACTCGGCACCGACGGCTTCGGCTTAAGCGATACGCGCGAGGCGCTACGTGACTTCTTCTCTGTTGACTCCACGCACATTGCAGCGGCTGCGATGGTTGCACTCGCACGAAGTGGCGAGCGAACTCCACGCGATGCGGCGGCAGCGATCAAGGAGCTCGGCATCGATCCAGAGCTACAGCCGGTCTTCGTCCTAGATCGCTAACCGACGCTCGTCGCCACGTGGCCACGCACAGAAGAGGCACCCTATTCGTATAAGACAAGGGGCTTTGACGAATTCTGTAAGGAGTGGGACGCTTGGAGTAGCCGAAACATCTGATTTGATTCGGCTGATTAGGAGGGCTTCACGCCGTGGAGAACGTTTTCGGATGGGGGATCGGCGGCTTTCTTACTGGACTCCGTGAGGGTGTCGAGGCGGCGCTCATCGTTGGAATCATCGCCGGATATCTCGTCAAGATTGGACGCTCGGATCGCCTCGGCGTCATCTGGGCTGGCGTCGTGGCCGCGGTTGCCGCCTCAGCGGCGATCGGTGTTGCAGCATTTGTAATCCTTGGCGGGCTTGAGGGAGATACTGAGAAGCTCATTGAAGGCTTCACCTCACTCCTTGCGGTTGTCATCCTTACCTACATGATCTTCTGGATGCGCAAGCAGGCGGTAACCCTCGGAGCAGAGCTCCGCAAGGGGGTTGATCGCGCGATCGCCTCCGCCTCAATCTTCGGACTCGCAGCCCTTGCGTTTACCGCGGTCATCCGTGAAGGCATTGAGACGGCACTCTTCCTTCTTGGACAGACGACCGCCGCGAGCGAATTTGGAGCCGGCTCATGGGTCGCCGTAGGTGCCCTTGTCGGACTCGCGGTTGCGACCCTGATTGGGCTTGCAATCTTCCGCCTTGGCGTGCGACTAAACCTCGGTGCGTTCTTTAACGTCACGGGCGCCGCGCTGGTGGTGATCGCAGCTGGCCTTCTCTCTTACGGAGCACATGAGCTGATTGAGGTTGGACTTCTCCCAGCGATCGTTGCGCCCGTGTACGACCTCTCTGGGGTTCTCCCTCACACAGAGGGGATCGGACAGTTCCTCCGCGCAATTGTTGGATACAGCGCAACTCCAGAGTTGAGCGCACTGCTCTTGCAGGTGGGATATCTAGCGTTCGGACTCTTCTTCTACATCCTGCCAGTGCGCCGCGCATCGGCAGCTCGCGCAGCGAGTAGCGCCACCTCCTAACTTGTGGCACGTGCGCTTGAACTTCGCCACGTCACACACTCGTTTGATGGGCGAAGGGTTCTTCACGGCGCATCGCTAAGCTTGGAGGCAGGGGAGTGCGTTGCACTCCTTGGTGCCAACGGAAGCGGCAAGACCACTCTCCTTCGCCTCGCCGCTGGCCTGCTACAGCCTGATGCGGGTGAGATTTTCGTTTCAGGAACGCCTGCCCTGGCGGGACGATCCGATGTTGGAATCGCCTTTCAAGACTCCCGACTTCTGAATTGGCGCAGTGCGGCGAGGAATGTCGCTCTGCCGCTTGAGATAGTGCACGGTGTGACCGCGGCGGTGCGTGCATCCGCATCGGCTGCGCTCACGCGTGTCAACGGACTTGCCCTTGCGGATCGTGCACCAACTGAACTCTCTGGCGGTGAGAGACAGCGCGTGGCGCTTGCACGTGCGCTGGTTCGCGAGCCGGCGCTACTCCTGCTTGACGAGCCGTTTGCCGCGCTTGATGCGCCGACGCGGAACCAGTTCAGCGAAGAGCTCCCTGAACTGATTGGTGGCGCCGCCGCGCTCCTTGTGACCCACGATGTAGCTGAAGCGCTCCTAGTCGCTGATCGAGTGTTTCTCCTAAACGCCGAGGGAGAGATTGGTGGTGAATGGAAGGGACTCCGGTCACTCCCCGCGAGCCAGCGCCGGAGCGCGCTTCTTGCACAAAGTGGCCTCTCGCAGCAGGCGGAGCTACTCGCCGCACTCAGCGGAGTGGTCCATGCGTAGTCTCTATCGGATCCAGCCAGCGCTGATCGGATTTCTCTTCCTTGGAGCATGGGAGGTTGGCGTTCGCGTGAGCGGAGTTGCCACTTTCATTCTGCCGCCCCCCTCACTTGTGGCGGCACGTTTTGCCCAGGCGTGGGGAGACGGAACGATGATGCGCCACCTTCTCCCAACGGTGATGGAGGTGACGATAGGCGGGCTGCTCGGCGGGACGCTCGGCCTCTTGATTGGGATCGGACTCGGCCTTTCCGGTGCGGCTCGACGACTCGCAAGTCCGTATCTTGTGGCCGCTCAGTCAACGCCAATCCTGGCGCTTGGCCCACTCCTCGTTCTTTGGTTCGGACCTGGCGCTACGGCAAAGATCGCGATCTGCGCGCTCATCACACTCTTCCCGATGGCAATCGCAACCCTGGTTGCAGTTCGAGACGCAGATCGAGGCCTCCTTGAGCTCGGCCGCTCAATCGGCGCTTCCCGCGCCCAGTCACTGCTGTTGATCAGGCTTCCGAGTGCCCGCAGCGGCATCTTCGCCGGTGCACGGGTCGCCGCAACGCTTGCTGTTGTCGGTGTGATTGTGGGGGAGTGGCTTGGCGGGAGCGCGGGGCTGGGCATTCTATTAAATCTGGCACGCGGATCCCTCTTTGATACGCCGCTTCTCTTTGCCGCACTGCTGCAGATCGCAATTCTTGGTGTTAGCGCGTACGGGCTTGTGCTTTTTGTAGAACGGCTAACATTGAGGCTGACGCGGTAACACTCGTAACCGCGCGCTATACGAAGGAGAGAAGCTGATGTTGCCTCGTAAAAATCTCCGCAGCTTCCGCGCAGGCGCACTCCTACTCGTTGCCGCCACGCTCCTCTCTGCGTGTGGTGGTTCAGCCTCTTCTTCGGCAACACCAACGCAAGGAGTGGAGCGGACAGCGCTCAGCGTTGGACTCGGCTACATCCCTGGAGTTCAGTTTGCCCCCTTCTATTTGGCACAGCAGAGCGGTGCCTACGAAGCAGCCGGACTCGATGTGACGCTACAGAACCAGATCGATCCAGATCTGATTAGCCTGGTTGGGAGCGGTGGGATTGACCTTGCGCTCGCCGACGGGACGAGTGTGATCCCCGCAGTGTGGAGCGGCATCCCGATCCGCTACATCACCACCATCTATGGGGTTCTGCCGAATGTGGTGATCGCGCGAGCCGATGCAGGGATTACCACGCCTAGTGACCTTGCTGGACGTGCAGTTGGAACGCCAGGACAGTATGGATCTGGTTATCTAACCCTACTTGGAATCCTCCGCGACGCAGGTCTTGAAGAGTCTGACATTGAGCTTGAACTCTATCCAGATTTTGGGCAGGCGCAGGCGCTCATCGGAGGGCAGGTAGATGCGGTGACCGGATACGCTAACAATGACCTGTTGATCGCAGAAGCGGCTGGACTTGACCTCAGTGTCTTCTATGCGTCTGCCGCCGCTCCCTTCGCCGGACCTGGGTTGATCAGTTCACCAGAAACAATTAGTGCGAAGCGCGAGGCGATTCGCGCCTTCATCCGTGTAACCCTTGACGCCATGGAGCAGATTGCCGCGAATCCTCAGCTCGGCCTTGATGCCGCTGCGGCAGTGGTTCCTGAGGTTGTCGCCGATGCGGAGACGAGCGCTCGCTCGCTCGCAGTCATGAAGGCAACGATCGCAGTATGGAGTGGCGAAGTGCAGAAGGCGCAGGGACTCGGAGCGATTGACCGCGAAGGGTGGGCAGTCTCAAACTCCTTCCTTGGGAGCGTCTCAGATCAGGGTGGAAACCCGAGCGTCACGGTTGACGATCTGATTGACGAGTCGCTCCTCCCGTAGGGGAGCCTACGGAGTAGATCTAGATCAGCGGCCAGGGGAGCGGCGGCCAATCGGGCGAAGGCTCGGGGAAGGTGCCGCGCTCCAGCAGCTCTTCAGTACGCGCGCGGAGTGCGTCGCGCTCTTCGGCGCTGATCAGTGCTGCGAGACGTTCGTTCAGTCCGCCAGGTTCGTTGCTGGCTAGCGCCGCTGTGCCAGCATGCAGCGCGACTAACTCCGATTCGTTGAGTGGCTCACTGCGCCACTCCCAGAGCACAGTGCGAAGCTTCGGTTCCGTTGAGAAGGTCACGCCATGGTCAACGCCGAGGTATTGAGTTGCGCTGATCGGGAGGAGGTGCCCCGCCTTGCGGTCACCGTTATTGACGATCGCGTCAAAGAGTGCGATCGGGCGGAGCGATGCATCTGCGGCGTTCACCGCCGCAATCGCAGCCTCAACGCCAAGGTGCTCTATCCAGAGCTGGACGGCGCCCTCGCCAGCTGGTCCATCGCGCAGAATGGTTGGCGGGACAACGTGCAGGCCGAGCGCCTCGCTCACCTCGAAGGCGGCAACCTCGCGTCCAGCAAGGGTCCCTTCAGGAAAGTCCCAGAGCGGTCGCTCGCCGCGGATCGGCTTGTAGATCACCTGCAGCGCAGGCTCAACGCCTTCGAGTTCGCAGAGAAATGTGGCGTTGCTGGCGTCGGTGAGCCGGCCGATCGGGTGGAGCCCACTGGCGCTCCGCATTGCAGCGAGCGCATCGTTTGTGCTGATTGCACCACCTGGGATCGGCAGCTGCTCCACCGCGTTCGAGGAGGCCACGGAGTGCGCTAGTTCAGGTAGGCGGCCTTGCGAGCACAGCGATGCCCGGTGGCCTCAAGTGGTACGCCACAGTTTGGGCAGGGTGGGCGACCGGCGGCGGCGAGTTGCAGCGACTGTTCAGCAAAGGCGAGGGCCGCGGCAACGGTGAGTGAGACGCGCAGAACGTCTGGACCGTCTGGCGCATCGTTGATTGGCGGCGGCGCGTCTGACGCCTCCTCCTCACTCATGTCGTCACGGAACTCAAGGATCAGACGGCTCACGGATGGATCCCAGGCGAGGGCGATCGTGCCAACGCGGAAGGCGGGATCAACGGGCTCGCTAAGACGTGGCTGGGTGAGCGCGAGCGGCGAATCGGCCGCGGGGATCTTGAGTGCCGCAGAGCCCTCACCGAGATCTTTCAGCATCTCAGCGATACGTCGTGCAAGGATCGCCACCTGGGTCTTCTCAACCACCACCGTTGTGGCTCGGCCACCACCGATCGCCTGGAGGTGGAAGACGCGCTTCCCGGGTTCGCCAAGCGTGCCTGCAATGAAGCGATCCGGCGGATCAAAGGTGAGAATCCTGCGCGCCATTAGTTGTCTCCGCGGAGTCGACCAAAGAGCGAGCGGCGCTTCTCCTTTGGAGCGAAGAGCGACTCAATGCCAGCGGCTGATTCATTGAGTCGAAGGATTGTTGGGCGCTCGGAACCGAAACGGATCACGGTGATGCTGGCAGGATCAATCGCGATCCGCTGGAAAAGATCGAGTGGTGCACCTGTTGCCTCAGAGACGATCGCCTTGATGATGTCGCCGTGACTTGCGGCAAGCCAAACATCATCGTCCTTGAAGCGGGCATCCCATTCGCGGATCGCCTCAGTTGCACGCGTCGCCGCAGCGCGGAGAGACTCGCCGTCGGGGAACTGCATTGCGGAGGGTTGGCGCTGCACGGTGGACCAGAGCGGATCTTTCGCCAAGACCTTCAGCTCCTTCCCGGTCCACTTCCCGTAGTCCACTTCGGTGATTCGCTCCTCAATCTCAACGGAGGGTCGCGCTGAGACGCTGGTGCCGCGCGTGGAGCGGATCGCCTCAACCGTCTCAAGGCAGCGCTGCATTGGAGAGCTAATGATCCCAGCGAGTGGAATGCTGGAGAGGCGCTCCCCAAGCGCCTTCGCCTCGCGGACCCCCTGTGCACTCAGCGGGATGCCCACTTTGCGGCCGCTAAGGAGACTCCCCGTCTCCGCGGTGCGTGCATGGCGGACCAGGATGAGGGTCGCCACGATCAGGCGAGTGAATCGAAGATGCGTAGATAGCTAGCGTCCAGTGGGCGGTTCTTCCCGCCGACCTCGGCGAGTGGAACCTCAACGATCTCGCCGGCGCGAAGTGCGACCATCACGCCCCAGCGTCCCGTCTCAAGCGCATCAACCGCGGCAACTCCGTAGCGTGCGCCGAGCACGCGATCGGCTGCGGATGGGGGACCGCCACGCTGCAGATGGCCGAGCCTCGTGCAGCGCACTTCAAGGCCGGTCCGCTCTTCAAGGATCGCAGCGATCGCATCGCCAACGGCGATCTTGTCCAGGCGTGGATGACCGAACTCGTCGCGCGGGACGTCGCCGCTCAAGTTGAGCAGCGCCTCTGGGAGCTGCACCCCTTCAGAGACCACGATCACGGACGCGCCAGTGGCGTAGTTGCGGCGTCGCGTAACAAGTTCTACGAGTCGATCAATTTTTGCGGAGTCGACTGGCGACTCGGGGACGAGAATCGCATCGGCGCCTCCAGCGAGTCCGCCCCATGCGGCGACCCAGCCCGCATCTCGCCCCATCACCTCAACAACGGCGACACGGTGGTGCGATGAGGTGGTGGTCTGGATGCGGTCGAGTGCCTCTGTGACGATGTTGGCGGCGGTGTCGAAGCCGAGGCAGCCCTCGGTCCCCCAGACGTCGTTATCCATCGTCTTCGGGATTGCCACTACTGCGGCTCCGCGCTTCGCAAGGCCCGCGGCAACGGAGAGGGTGTCGTCGCCACCAATCACAACGAGCGCATCGAGCCCAAGGCTCTTGATGGATGCCTCTGCTGCGTCGAGTCCGCCCTCACGCTTGAGTAGATTGGTGCGGCTAGATCCGATGATCGTGCCGCCGCGTGTCTGGATGCCACGCACCTCGCTACGGTCAAGCGGTCGGGTCAGCGTTGCTGCGGGATTTGCAAGCCCAGCCCAGCCATCCATGATCCCGGTGACGTGATGACCGCCAGACTCGGCGCGCCGCACAACGGCACGGATTGCAGGGTTAAGTCCTGGGCAGTCGCCTCCGCCTGTGAGGACGCCGATGTGGAGCCGCTTTGAATCCATCGTGGGGCTCATCGCTGCGGCCCTGTCATCTTCGCCGGCTGCACCAGCGTGTCGTACTCTTCGGCACTCACGTAGCCGAGCTTCAGCGCTGTCTCGCGTAGCGTGGCGCCACTGGTGTGCGCGCTCTTCGCAATCTCCGCCGCCTTGTCGTAGCCGATCGCTGGCGTCAGCGCTGTCACCAACATGAGTGATGCGTTCAGAAGTTCGCCGATTCTTTCGCGGTTCGGCTCGGTCCCGTCAATGCAGTGCAGCGCGAAGGAGCGCGAGGCGTCGGCGAGGAGCCGGATCTGCAGCAGCAGGTTGTGTGCGATCAGCGGCTTGTAGACGTTCAGCTGGAAGTTCCCCTGGCTCGCCGCAAAGGCGATCGCCGCATCAAGCCCGTAGACCTGCGCGCAGACCATGGTGAGCGCCTCTGCCTGGGTTGGGTTGACCTTCCCCGGCATGATTGAGGATCCAGGCTCATTCTCTGGAATGTTGAGTTCGCCGAGGCCGGCGCGCGGACCAGAGGCGAGCCAGCGCACGTCGTTAGCAAGTTTCGTCAGCGTTGCGGCAAGTGTCCGTAGCGTTGCGGAGAGCTGCAGCGTTGGCTCTTGGCCGGCGAGCGCCGCAAACTTATCTGTTGCACCAACAAATGGCTGCTTTGTTGCGGTGGCGATCTTCTTGATTGCGCTTGCGGAAAAGTCTGGGTGGCTATTCAGCCCAGTCCCTACGGCGGTCCCGCCGAGCGCGAGTGGGTGCAGCCCAGCGGTGGCGACGCTGATGCGCTCGAGGTTCGCGGCGAGTGCCGACGCATGAGCGCCGAACTCCTGCCCGAGCGTGAGTGGCACCGCGTCTTGCAGATGCGTGCGACCGATCTTGACAATGTCGGACCAGGCGGCAGCCTTCGACGCAACGGATGTCTGGAGCTGCTTCAGCGCGGGGAGCAGCTCTTCACTGATCGCAAGTACTGCGGCGATATGGATCGCGGTGGGGAAGACATCGTTGGAGGATTGCGAGAGGTTGACGTGATCGTTCGGATGGATCGGGCTCTTCCCGCCGCGCGTCCCTGTGGCCGCCTCATTCGCACGCGAAGCGATCACCTCGTTGACATTCATATTGCTCTGCGTCCCTGAGCCGGTCTGCCAGACGGAGAGTGGGAACTCGTCGGTGAGCTTGCCAGAGAGGATCTCATCCGCCGCCTTCACGATCAGCGCCGCACTCTCCTTTGGAAGGAGGCCGAGCTCAGCGTTCGTCTCGGCGGCGGCGCGCTTTACTAGGGCGAGGGCGGCGATGATGCGGCGCGGCATCTCCTCCTCGCCGATGGCGAAGAACTGCAGCGATCGGGCCGTCTGCGCCCCCCAGTGGTGCTCGCTTGGCACGTCGATGGCGCCGAACGAGTCGCGCTCGCTGCGGATCCCTGCACCCTTTGCGTCGCTCATCCCAGCCTCCGAATCTAGGCGCTTGCGGCCCATCCCCCTAAGTGTAGGATCCTGGCGATGGATGCGGTAAAGATCGAACTTGACCCCTTCCGCGCGAGCGACGGCCTGCTGCTTTATCGCCGCGTCTACCGCCCCGTGGCTGCGCCGATTGGCGACCTCCTCCTCGGGCACGGCATCGGCGAGGACTCGTCGCGCTATATCCAGGCGGCACGCGCCTTTGCGCAAGCTGGCTGGCGGACGGTCACCTGGGACCTCCGTGGGCATGGGCGCTCTGAGGGCCCGCGCGGCTATGTCTCTCGCTGGAGTCGATATCACGACGATCTCGCCGAGCAGGTTGATGCGCTGAAAAGCGATGGTCGTCCACTTGTCGTTGCGGCGCACAGCATGGGTGGCCTGATCGCCTTCGGCGCCACCGCTGCAGGGCGTATTGCTCCAGACAAGTTGGTCCTCTCCGCTCCAGCACTTGAGGCAGACATCGCCACCTGGAAGCGAGTTGTTGCTCCGATCCTCTCCCGCGTCGCTCCAATGTTGCGCATTCCAACGGGGATTGGTGCCGACACGGATCCGGGAGAGCGTCTGCCAAATGAAGATCCAGAGCCGCCCCCATACCTTCGCGCCGTGACGACGCGACTCGGTGATGAAGGTTTCCGCGCGCAACGCGCGGCGCGCGCGGTGGTCGCACGCGGTGGCGACTTCCCGGTTGAGACGCTAGTGATTCACGGGACGCGCGATCGCTTGGTTCGGCCAGAGTGGTGTGAGCCGATCGGCTCGCTCGGTAGGGTTCGCTATCAGCCGCTTGAGGGGTTCAACCATCACCCGTTCGCAACGCTGCGCTATCAGGATGCGGTGGAGAAGATTCTGGAGTTTATCGGTAAGGCGTGAGCTGAAGGTGACGCCTGCGGCGTTGCGGTTGAGTTACGCCTTCTCGAGTGCGGCGCGCGCCTTCTCTGGATCATCAACAACGAATGAGAAGGTGGCGCGATCGCCCCATCGTCCGGTGAAGAGGTGACCGTAGACGTTCACCCCAGCGTTAGAGAGTCGCTCAAGTACTGAGAGCATGCCGCCCGGCTTGTCGTCAACCTCTGCGAGGACGGAGTCACCCTCAATGAATTCGTATCCGCCCGCCTGCAGCACTTCGCGTGTTGCGGCGTCATCTGCCGTCTTCAGGATGACGTGACCGTGTTCGCCGACGCCGCCGCCACCGATCGCCTTGAGGTCAACGGACTTGGCCTCAAGTTCACGACAGAGCGCGGCGAGGGCGCCTGGCTTATGCGCGAGCTGGATCACGAACTGTCTTGACATGAGTGGATCCTAGCGCCGCAGCGGAGTGTGCGCCACAGGGTGCGCCACAGCATGTGCGCCACCCCTCCCCAGGCTGGGCTGGGCGGCGGTAGGCTAGCGGCAATCTTCGGTGGGCGCCGCCCCCGATATATGGAGTGGAGGAGGAGTCATGGCGGTCTTCAAGCAGTACATCAACGGTAAGGCGGTCGCCGCGAAGTCGGGGAAGACACTCAGCGTTGAGGACCCGTCAACGCGCGCCAAGGTTGCAACGGTGCCGCACAGCGGTAAAGAGGACATCAACGCAGCAGTTTCTGCCGCGCGTGCCGCCTTCCCATCCTGGTCATCTACCACGCCAGGTGAGCGAAGCCTTGCGCTACTGAAGCTTGCCGATGCGCTTGAGTCACAGAAGCGAAAGTTCGTTACCGCTGAATCGCAGAACGCGGGGAAGCCGATCAGCGCCGTTGGCGTTGAGGTTGACGCGGTGGTCGATAACCTGCGCTACTTCGCTGGCGCCGCGCGCAACATGGAGGGGAAGGCGGTCGCCGAGTACCTCCCTGGTCGAACCAGCATGATTCGTCGCGATCCAGTTGGCGTGATCGCCTCAATTGCGCCGTGGAACTATCCGCTCTTGATGGCGGGCTGGAAGATTGGTCCGGCACTCGCAACGGGGAACACCATCGTCTTGAAGCCTTCAGCGCGCACACCGATCAGTGCGCTGATGCTCGGCGCGCTGGCGCAGGAGATCCTGCCGCCAGGCGTCTTGAACGTCATCACCGGACCAGGCTCTGATGTTGGCGCGGCACTCTCGCGTCACCCCGGTATTGACATGGTCTCCGTCACCGGCGATACGGCAACGGGGAAGCGGATCGCCGCCGCTGGTGCGGAGAGCGTGAAGCGACTCCACCTAGAGCTCGGCGGGAAGGCGCCCGTCCTGATCTTTGACGACGCTGACCTGGAACTTGCCGCTGAGACGATGCGCGCCGCGAGTTTCTGGAACGCGGGGCAAGACTGCACCGCAGCCTGTCGCATCGTGGTTGGGCCAAAGTCGTATGAGAAGTTTGTGGCGCTCCTCGAGCAGCAGGTGAAGACGATCAAGGTGGGAGCGACAACGGATAAGGCGACAGAGATGGGCTCGCTGATCAGCGCAGAGCAGCTGAAGCGCGTTGAAGGCTTTGTCAGCCGTGCCAGTAAGAAGGCGGAGATCGTCTATGGCGGCAAGACGATTCGTTCAAAGGGGCACTACTACAGCCCAACGATCATTGCGGGACCGGCGCAGTCTTCGGAGATTGTGCAGGACGAAGTATTCGGCCCAGTGGTCACGGTGCAGCGCGCCAAGAGCGACGAGCAGATGGTGGAGTGGGCGAACGACTGCCGCGTCGGCCTCGCCTCGTCGATCTGGACGAACGATGTGGCGCGTGCCTTCAAGGTCTCCAAGGCGCTGCAGTTCGGCACCGTCTGGGTGAACGATCACTTCACGCTAGCGAGCGAGATGCCGCACGGCGGCTTTAAGCAGTCTGGCTACGGGAAGGATCAGTCCATGTACGCGCTTGAGGACTACACGGTGGCGAAGCACATCATGGTGCGGAGCGAATAGCCCCCAGCATGTTCTAGGCTGCAGTCATGCAGCAGAACCAACCGGCACCGCCACCGTTCGAACCCGGCCTCGCACAGGAGTGCTGGTTCAGCGTTGATGTGGAGTGCTCCGGCCAGACGCCGCTCGAGGGGAGCCTCATCAGTATCGGCGCCTGCCTTGTGGATGATCCGTCGCGCACTTTCTATATCGAGCTGCGTCCGGATCCAACAAAGGCGTGGGGCCCTAAAGAGGAGCGCGTCCATCACCTCACGCGCAGGCACCTTGAAGAGAGTGGAGTCGATCGGATTGAAGGGGTGCGCAAGTTCGCCGAATGGGTGCGCAGCACCTGCGAGGCGGTTGCGCCAGAGTCTGCCCCACTCTTCGTTGGCTTCAACACGCCGTTCGACTGGATGTGGTTGACGATGGCCTTCACAGAAGCCGGTGTGCGTAATCCGTTCGGCATGTCGGCGATGGATCTTAAGAGTGTCTACTACACGCTGCACGGTGGTGAGAACCTCACTTGGAAGAAGACGGTGAAGCGATTCGTTCGCCAGGTCTATCCAACCGATCTGATCGCCGACCATAATGCGCTCGCCGACGCACTGGAACAGGCGGAGCTGGCGCGGACACTGCGCGAGATTGCGCTGAAGAACAGAATTCCGCCCACGCTCCCGCGCGGACGCTAGGCGTCGCCAGGCGCGCCATGGCGCTCACAGCAAAAGAGATCAGGAGCGTTAACCAGCTCCTCCTGCGCTGGTATGTGAAGAGTGCGCGCCCCCTGAAGATTCGTGAGCGGAGTGATCCCTATTCAGTCCTCATCGTTGAGGTGATGGCGCAGCAGACGCAGATCTCGCGCGTTGATCAGCTCGCCGAACGATTCCTCTCTCGCTTCCCAACGCTCGCCGCGCTCGCCAAGGCTGAGACCGCCGATGTGCTCGAGGCGTGGCGGGGGCTCGGCTATAACCGCCGTGCCCTCTCGCTGCACCGAGCGGCGCAGGCGGCGCATGCCGCTGGTGGCCTGCCAGCAACGCACGAAGAGTTGCAGCTCCTCCCCGGCATTGGGCCATACACGGCGCGGGCGGTTGCGGCGATCGCATTTGGTGGTAGCGAGATTCCTGTTGATGTAAACATTGCGCGCGTTGTGCAGCGTCTGACAGGCGAAGCGAAACTCACACCGAAACCGCTCCAGGCTGCGGCGAATGCCTTTGGTGCGGAACTGAAGGCGAACGAGGCTGGGGCGTGGGCGCAGGCGGCAATGGATCTTGCGAACGCGCACTGCCGCGCGAGCACACCCGACTGCGACTCATGTCCACTACGTAGCGTCTGCCACTCGGCGGGGAGAGTTGCAGCCCCGCCGCCGCGGAAGGTTGGGGCTGCGCCGCGATTCAGCAGCACACGACGCTGGCTCCGTGGCCGGCTACTCGATGAGTTGCGCGATGCGGGGGCGGCGGGGGTGAAACTTCGCGGCGCGCGCGGCGAGCACGACGCTTAGGCTGTCACCGCTACCATTGATCAGTTGCAGGCGGAAGGGTTCGGTGAGCGAATCCGCGGTGAGGTGTATCGACTCCCTCGCCGGGGCTAGCGTCGTAGGTGTAGCAGT
>JAPLHQ010000018.1 GCA_026389555.1 Chloroflexota bacterium | reverse complement strand
CTCACGCAACTCATCAATCTCGCTGTGTTGCAGATTGCGAATCTCGGTCGCGAAACGTTCGAGCGTGCCCCCCGTGATCGCGATCGCAGCAACGAGCGCCGCATGCCGATCACGCTGGACAACCTGCGTGCTCACAGGGTCCACGCGCAGCTTCAGCGCGGCGAGCGCCTCACGCTCAATCTGCGGGCTGATCTGGCTGTAGGTCCCAACTGGCCCTGAGATCTTCCCGGTCGCCACCTCGTCCGCAGCCAGAGCGAGGCGCTCGCGGTCACGTGCCACCTCAAAGGCCCAACCGGCGAGCTTGGCGCCGAGCGTCATCGGCTCGGCGTGCACGGAGTGGGTGCGACCCGCCATCACGGTGTCGCGCTCCTCGCGGGCGCGACGGATGATGACAACGATCAGCGCATCAAGTTCGGCGAGAATGAGGTCACTCGCGGCGCGCAACTGCAGCGCGAGCGCCGTGTCAATGACATCACTACTGGTGAGGCCGAAGTGGAGGTAGCGCCCCTCAGCGCCGATTGACTCTGCAACGGCATTCACGAAGGCGAGCGTGTCGTGATCGAGCGTCGCCTCAAGCTCTGCGATGCGCGGGAGGTTGACCTTGGCGCGCGTTGCGATCGCCTGTGCCGCAGCGGCGGGGATGTCGCCGCGCTTCGCCTGTGCTTGGGCAACGGCGATCTCAACGCGGAGTGCCGCCTCCCAGCGAGCCGCCTCACCCCAAACGGCGCTCATCTCTGGGCGTGTGTAGCGCTCAATCATCTCGTCACCCCTTTAGGCGCGCTTTGTTGCGCGGCGCATCGGTCGCCAGGCGCGTTCAATCGTCTGTGTGCGCTCAGGGCCAACAGATAGGAGGACGATCGGCGCACCAGCAATCTCTTCAAGTGCCGTGACGTAGCGACGCGCGTTCTCTGGGAGGTCGGCGAGTGCGCGCACTTGGTGGATCGGTTCGCTCCATCCAGGGAAACGCTCGTAGATTGGCGTTGCGCGTTCCATCTCAGCGGTAGACGATGGCCAACGCTCCACGCGCTTACCGTCAATCTCATAGGCAACGCAGAGCAAAATCTCCGGAATTCCAGAGAGCACGTCGAGCTTGTTCAGCATGATGCTGGAAACGCCATTCAGTTGCACCGCATAGCGAAGTGGCAGCGCATCGTTCCAGCCAACGCGGCGGCGTCGACCGGTGGTGGTACCAACCTCATGCCCGGTTGTGGTGATGCGTTCACCGATCGCGTCGGTGAGTTCCGTGACGAACGGTCCAGATCCAACGCGCGTGGCGTACGCCTTCATCACGCCCATCACTTCGTCAATCTGCATCGGTGCAATACCACCACCCGTTGCAGCGCCGCCAGCGATCGGATGCGATGAGGTCACGTATGGATATGAGCCGTGACTTAGATCAAGGAGTGTGCCCTGCGCGCCTTCAAAGAGAAGGTGTTCACCTGCGGCGAGTGCGCGCTGCACAAGATCGGTGGTATCTGGGCGGAGTCGCTCACCCCATGCGGCGATCTGTTTTGCAATTGCATCTGCGTCAACCGCTGCGGCATCTTCGGCATTGAGCGCCTTCAGCAGTGCGCGCTTCTCTGGGAGTGCGCGCGCAAGTCGCGTTGCAGCGGAGGCGGGGTCAATAAGGTCTTCAACGCGGAGGCCGGTGCGCGCGGCACGATCCTCATACGCTGGTCCAATCCCGCGTCCGGTTGTCCCAACCTTTGCGCCGCCGAGTGCCGCCTCACGCGCCTTATCGAGTGCAACGTGATACGGCAGGATCAGTGACGCGGCATGGCTGACGCGCACATGAGAGACATCAATGCCGCGCGCGGTGAGTTCGTCAAACTCGCGCAGCAGCGTTGCTGGGTTCACCACCACCCCCGGCCCAATGACCGGCGTGATGTGGCCGTAGAGGACGCCGCTCGGGACAAGGTGGAGCTTGAAGGTGTCTTCGCCGATGACGATCGTGTGTCCGGCGTTGTCGCCGCCCTGGTAGCGCACGACCATCGCAACCTGCTCGGCGAGGAAGTCGGTCGTCTTCCCCTTCCCCTCGTCGCCCCACTGTAGGCCGACGATCACGCTGGCAGGCATCTGAACCCCTTCCGCTTGCGGTGATACGAGCCGAGGAGTTCTCGGCGCGCGGATCGTACCCTCCCACGCCACCCGCCGCTCGCTTCGGCGCGCCGCTAGACTCGCCCTATGAGCGCCACCCCCACACCCGTGCAGCCCCCCGCACCACGCAAGCGCTACGGCGGCTCGTGGATCCCCAAGCCATCCCTCTTCGTCAGCTGGCGCCCGAATGGGTTCGGCCTGCAGAAGCCGAATCACGTCACGGAGACGCTGCGCACGATCTGGGAGAACCGCGGCAATCTTCGCTACGCCTGGCGCATCCTCAGTAAGGGGGTCTGCGACGGCTGCGCCCTTGGCGTCGCTGGCTTTAAAGATTGGACGATCGACGGACTTCACCTCTGCACCACACGCCTGAATCTGCTGCAGGTGAACACGGCGCGCGCGCTTGATCCTGAGCGACTCGCCGATGTTACGGCGCTCCGCGCACTCTCATCGACAGAGCTCCGCGCACTCGGCAGGCTGCCGTATCCAATGTTGCGCATGCGCGGCGAAGCTGGCTTCAAGCGCATCAGCTGGGATCGCGCACTGCAGATCGCTGGATCACAGATCAAGGCGGCAGGCCCTGCGCGCATCTCCTTCTTCCTCACCGCGCGCGGCATCATGAATGAGATGTACTACGCCATCCAGAAGGTGGTGCGCTTCCTTGGGACAAACGACGTTGATAACGCGGCGCGCATCTGCCATGCGCCAAGCACTGGTGCGTTGAAGCACGGCATTGGTTACGGCGCCACGACGGTTTCGTACCGTGATGTTATTGAGAGCGACCTCATCATCTTGTTCGGCTCCAACGTTGCGAACGCGCAGCCGGTCTTCATGAAGTATCTGCACCTTGCCAAGAAGCGTGGCGCAAAGATTATCGTGGTGAACCCGTATCGCGAGCCAGGGCTCGATCGCTACTGGGTTCCGAGCAACGTTGACTCGCTCCTCTTCGGGACGAAGATGGCCGACGCCTGGGTGCAGGTTGCACAGGGGGGCGACATCGCCTTTATCAGCGCGGCGCTGCTGCGCCTTGAGGAGATGGGCGCCCTTGATCAGCAGTTTATCCAGGAGAAGAGCGCTGGCTGGAGTGATCTGCGTGCGGCACTCGGCGCGCGCTCGATTGACGAATACTTGGCGATGTCTGGTGCGAAGCGCGAAGAACTTGAGACGTTTTGCGCGATGTACGGTGGCGCAAAGTCGGCAGTTCTGGTCTGGTCAATGGGGATCACACAGCAGGCGTGCGGTAGCGAGAACGTTGCGGCGATCGTCAACCTTGGGCTTGCGCGCGGCAACATTGGTCGACCGGGCGCTGGGCTGATGCCGATCCGAGGACATAGCGGCGTGCAGGGCGGCGCAGAGATGGGCGCATACGCAACGGCGCTCCCTGGGGGCCTTCCGATTGAGTCGCGCTACACCGAGCCACTCGCCGCCGCGTACGGCTTCCCGATCAGCGCAGTGAACGGACGCTCCGCGCCGCAGCAGCTCGACGCCGCAGATCGTGGCGAGATCGATGTGCTCTGGAGTGTTGGCGGCAACTTCTTGGAGACAATGCCAGACCCAGACGCG
Organism: Chloroflexota bacterium; assembly: GCA_026389555.1. GTDB lineage: Bacteria > Chloroflexota > Limnocylindria > Limnocylindrales > Limnocylindraceae > Limnocylindrus. The sequence continues at coordinate 48,341 of JAPLHQ010000018.1, read as the reverse complement.
GTTGCCCGCACACTTGCAAAGGTGCCGCTTCGCGTCCATCAAGACATCGTGATCAGCAGCCAGATGCTTGTAGATCCGGGTGAGGCCGTACTCCTCCTCCCCGCAACCACGCGCTATGAAGTGCCGGGCGGCGGGACAGAGACAACTACCGAGCGACGTGTTGCCTTCAGCCCCGAGATCCCTGGGCCGCGTATCGGTGAAGCGCGACCAGAGTGGGAGGTCTTCACGCAACTTGCGCAGGTGGTGGATCCAGCCCGCGCGCACCTCGTCGCTTTCCCTGGCGGCACACAGGCGATTCGCGAAGAGATCGCGCGCATTGTTCCTTCATACGCGGGGATTGAGACCCTGAAGGAAAGCGGCGATGCGATTCAGTGGGGCGGGGAGCGCCTCTGCGAAGGGCAGATCTTTGCAACAGTGGATGGGAAGGCGCACTTCGCCACCGTCCTTCCGATTGAGGCAACACTTCCAGTGGGCATGCTCAACCTCTCCACACGCCGCGGGAAGCAGTTCAACTCCATGGTCTGGAAAGATAAAGATCCACTCAATGGCGCAATGCGTAGCGACATCCTCATCTCTGCCGCTGATGCCGCAGCGCGCGGCCTTGTTGATGGAGCCGTCGTGCAGGTTCGCAGTGCAACAGGCGAAGTTCGGGCGCAGGTCAAGATCTCTCCGATCCGCGCTGGGAGCGTACAGATGCACTTCCCCGAGGCGAATCCACTGATTAACGGGACGCACCGTGACCCGATCAGCCACGTCCCTGACTACAACGCAATCGTCGAGCTGCTCCCGGCTGAGCCGATCAGCGCATAGGCAGAGATGAGTGCGATTGGCATCCTCCTCGCTGGGGGTGCAAGTTCGCGGTTTCCCGCCGGTAAGTTGGAGGCGCACATTCCTGCCGCGCTTGCAGAGCTGCGCGGGCGACCAGAGCTCGCTGGAGTTGCTGTTGCAGACGCTGCATACGAGACGCTCGCCGCCGCCGTTGGCCGCGTGATCGTGCTCGGCGAACCGAAGCTCTCCGCTCCCGCAGAGTGCGTGGCCGATCAACGACCAGGTGAAGGCCCAGCGGTGTCGCTTCGTGATCTTCTGACAGGTAGCCACCTTGCGGTACTTTCGGATGAGACACGCGTGCTGATCCTCGCCGCCGACGCCCCGTTCGCGCCGCCACTGCTGCTCGGCCTGATGGCCGCAGCGCAGTCGAGTGTGGTGATCGCCGCAGGCGAGCCACTCCCAATCGCAACGAGTCTCGGTGCGCTGCGCGTCGCCGTTGCGCTCGCTCCACTACCGCGTCTCCGCGACCTTGCCGCCGCACTCTCTGCAGTGCCACTTGATCCACGGATCGTTGCGCGTCTCGATCCGCTCGGAGGCGCGCTCGCTGATATCGACACGGCTGAAGATCTTGCAGCTTCTGCGCCAGATGAGCGAGCAAGCGTATGAGCGAGCAAACGTATGAGTGAGCCTATGACGATCCTCTGGCTACGACGCGACCTGCGCCTCCACGATCATCCAGCGCTGATCGCAGCAGCTGAAGATGCGCGCGCAAGTGGCGGCAAGCTTCTGCCGATCTTCATCTGGGAGCCGGGAGTGATGGCCGGTCGTCGCGCCAGCGGAAATCGCACCTGGTACCTGCGCGAGAGCCTGCGCGAGCTCTCGCAGGAACTAGAGGCGCGTGGCTCCACGCTGCTGGAGTTGCAGGGGCCCGCAACGAGCGCACTCCCAGCACTTATTGAACACCTCACCACGAACGGGATTGCGCCAGCCAAGATCTCGCTCTTCTTCACTCGCGATCACACGCCGTATGCCCGCGCGCGCGACCGTGCGGTGGCGGAACTCCTTATCCCGCGCGGTGTCAGCGTGCACGCCACTCGCGGTCTGACCGTTGTTGAGCCGGATGAACTGCTCACTGGCGGCGGAACCGCCTACGGGGTATACACGCCGTACTTTCGGCGTTGGCTCGAACGCGTTGCGCTGAACACTGAGTCGCCGCTGCCTGCACCAGCACGACTCCCTTCGCCGCCGTCACTCACGCTTCCTGGCTCGCTGCAGTCTGACGCTGCTGCGATTGATCGCGCGGCGCAACCCACGGCGAAGGTTGCCCTTCTCCCCGTGCCTGGTGAGAACGCCGCACGCGCCGTCGCCGAACGTTGGATCACCGCCGCACGCGGTAACGGTGCCAACGGCTATGCCGCGCGACGCAACACCCTTGCGGATGAAGATGGGACGAGTCGACTCTCTGCGGCGCTGCATCTTGGACTCCTTTCGCCGCGCGAGCTCGTGTCGCGGCTTCTTCCGCTGCCACCCGAGCGCGAAGGGGAGCGCTCTGGCGAGCGGCTCTGGGTGAGCCAGATTGCCTGGCGCGACTTCTACACACAGGTGCTGTGGCACGCGCCGCATGCGGCGCGATCGTCGTGGAAGCCTGCATACGATGCGATCGAGTGGGATGAACGCGACGAACCCTTCAACGCCTGGCGCGAAGGGCGCACTGGCTACCCAATTGTGGACGCGGCCATGCGACAGCTTCGCGAGACAGGGTTTATGCATAATCGCGCGCGCATGATCACCGCATCATTCTTGACCAAAGATCTGCTCGTTGATTGGCGAAAGGGGGAGGCACACTTCTTGCAGCATCTTGTTGATGGTGATATTGCGGCGAACAACGGCGGGTGGCAGTGGTCGGCAGGAAGCGGAACAGATGCGCAACCCTACTTCCGCATCTTTAATCCCGTCACGCAGGCGGGAAACTTTGACCCGGATGGCGCGTATGTTCGACGCTGGATTCCAGAGCTCGCTGCGCTGAACGCCCCCGCAATTCACGCACCGTGGGCGCACGCCGCTGCGCTCGCAGCGGCTGGCATCACGCTTGGCGTGCACTATCCCGAGCCGATGGTTGATCACGCACAGGCGAGAGCGCGGACGCTGGAGGCGTACGCACGTGCCGTCAAGGCACTCCCTGCACCCCGTGGCGAATAACAGTGACAAGCGCCAAGCGCACAAGACATCACGCTACGTACCGCCGAGCCTCCGCGCCGAGAAGATGTGCAAATCGTGCGGCCGACCGTTCTCGTGGCGTCGGCGCTGGGCGAAGGTCTGGGACGAGGTGAAGTACTGCAGCGACGCCTGCCGGGCAGCGAGGTGAGCGGCTCCTCGCACGTTCTGATCCTTCCGGACCAGCTCACTGACCAGGTGGGCCCGGTGCGAGCCGCTCTTCTGGATCCATCCAGCGCACCGTCATTAATGTTTATCGAGTCATTCGACGCGCAGTCTGCGCCGAGACATGTGCAGGCGCTGGTTGCGCAGCGTGCGGCTGGACGCGAGTTTGTTGCGGAGCTGTGCGCGCGTGGCCTCAAGGTTGAGATGCTCCGTGCCGCCACCTACGAAGAGGGGCTTACCGCTGCGCACGGTCAATCACCGATCACTGAACTTGTCGCGATGGAGCCTTCTGCGCCGCAACTCACTGCTCGGCTGCAGACATGGGCTAAGAAGACCAGCGTGCAGCTCAGCATTGTGCCCAACGAACTCTGGCTGACCACGCGCGATGAGTGGGAGGAGTTTGCGAGCGGGCGGAAGGAGCTCCGCATGGAATTCTGGTACCGCCGCGTCCGCAAGGCGCGTGGTTGGCTGATGGAGCCTGGCGCAGGTGATGAGCCACTCGGCGGCGTCTGGAACCTTGATCAGGAGAATCGACAACGGCTGCCGAAGGGGGCAACGGTACCGAGCACGCCGCACTTCTCTCCAACACCGATTGCGCAGGAGGTGATCAACGAGGCACGCGCCGAAACGGCATCAAACTTTGGAACCGTCGACTCGTTCGGTTGGCCGACGAATCGCGCGCAGGCTCTTGAGGCGCTTGAGCAATTCTGTGCCGAGCGTCTGGCGGAATTCGGGCCGTACGAAGATGCAATGTCGCGCGAGCACGAGCACCTCTATCACTCACTTCTCTCGAGCGCGATCAACCTGGGCCTCCTGACGCCACACGAGGTCGCACTTCGTACGCTCGACGAGTTCGCCAAGCGCCCTCGCGAGATCCCGCTGCAATCAATTGAGGGCTTCATCCGACAGATTCTCGGTTGGCGTGAATTCATGCACCACGCATACGACCGATTCTGGCAGGAGTGGGAGACGTCAAACGGACTGAACCATACCGAGCCGCTCCCTTCGTTCTACTGGAGTGGTGAGACGAAGATGGCGTGCCTCTCCCGCGTGGTGCGAAAGCTGATCAGCGGAGGACATGCGCACCATATTGAGCGTTTGATGCTTCTTGGAAATTTCGCACTGCTGATCGGCGTGCGCCCCCAAGAAGTTGATGCCTGGTTTCTTGAGACATTCGTCGATGCGCACCCTTGGGTGGTAACACCAAACGTTGTGGCGATGAGTCAATATGCAGACCTCGGGAAGATCACCAGCAAGCCGTACATCTCTGGTGGCGCGTATATCTCGCGCATGGGCGACGACTGCACCACATGCTTCTACGATCCAAAGCTCTCTGTTGGCGATCGCGCCTGTCCGTTCACCACGCTCTACTGGGACTTCATTGACCGGCACGCCGAACGGTTCGTAAAGAACCCGCGCATGGCTCGACAGGTGCGATCGTGGGAGACAAGAAAAGAGGCGGTGCGAGAAGCAATTCTTGAAGAGGCGAAGTTGATTCGAGAACGCGCGCAGCGAGGTGAGCTATGAGCCGCGAGCGCTCGGGACATCCAGCGTGGCGGCGGATCGTTGCCGTCTACATTGCGGTGCAGTTCGCCGAAATCTTTGGCGTGAGCATGATCTACTCGTATCTCCCCATGGCGCTGGAACGAGCCGGCGTGCCCATCGGCGAGATTGCGTCGCTGACTGGTCTCTCAATCGCAGGGCTCTTCGTGATTGGTGCACCGCAGGTGCCGATCTGGCTCGCGATCGCTGAGTTGCGATCACGTCGACTCGTCATCGTGCGCAGCGGCCTCATTGCGCTTGCGGCGCTGATCGCTTTTGCCCTCGCCGACCAGGCGTGGCAGTTGGTTGGCGCGACGGTGGCGCTCGGCTTCTGGCTCGGCAACACTGGCGTGATGCTTGCCACGATTCGTGAAGTGGCACCAGAGCGCGAGCGTGCACGCGTCATCTCGCTCTTTAGCGCCGCAGCACCGATGGGCTTTGCCGCTGGGCCACTCCTCGCCGCATGGCTGATCGGCGGGCTTGGCCTCACCCTCGCCGCGCCAATCGCCGTTGCCGCACTCCTGAACGGCCTCTTGATCGTTGCGAACATTGTGGCGATCCCCGATGTGCGCCCAACTGCGCCACAACGTGGCAGTGTGCTGCAGGTTGCTCGACGCGGGATTACTGATGTGCTGCGAGATCCCGTCGCGCGTGCCGGCTACCTCGTCTTGATGCTCGGCATCGCCGGTGAGCGGATGCTGCGCCCCGCCCTCCCGCTCCGCATCGCTGAGGTTTCGATCGGTCCCGCAGTTGGTGGAATGCCAGAGCCACTCGCTGCCCCTGGTGTTGCTGGCGCGGTCGGGCTACTGATCGGCTTCTCTGCACTTATCGGCGCGTTGATCGCGCCACTCTTCGCCGCGCTCACCTTCTCGCGTATTGGTATCCCGAGAAGTGCCGCGCTCACATTCGCCGTTGGTGCTGTTGCCGCCGCCTCACTCGCCGTTGCCCCCACGCTTCCGCTCCTCGCGGTCAGCATCACGGCGATCGCCGCGGTCTCCGCACTCCTGCAGGCGGCCGTCTTCACCTGGCTTGCTGAGCGCGTGACGCCACTCCGTCGTTCGGCGGCGCTCAGCCTCTCCCTCTTCCCGCTCTACGCAGGAAATGTTGCGGGTCTCGCCGCCGCCTCGCTCGCCGCGCTCGCTGGCGCTCCACGCGAGGGGGACCTCTTGGCGCTGACACCAATCTTCATCTCGGCCGCACTCGTGCTCGCAGTTGGCGTGGGCGCCGCCACCCTGCTCGACCGCCGCCGCGCTACGCTCCGCAGATGAGCAAGATCCAGACGGTCACTGGAGCGATTGATTCGGCGCAGCTCGGTCTGACGCTGACTCACGAACACATCCTTAACGATGTCCTCTCGTGGTGGCATGCGCCACTCGATGACTCACCACGTGCGCGCGAACTCGTTGACGAGAAGGTCTCCATGGAGAACCTCTGGGAGTTGCGGCACGATCCGTTCGTCAACAAGGACAACTGCACCATGACGGATCGCGCACTCGCAATCAAAGAGCTGCAGCGATTTGTTGCCCAGGGCGGGACGAGCATCATTGAGACGAGCGCAGACGGTAACGGGCGCGACCCAGAGGGGCTCGCCGAGATCAGTCGCGCCACAGGACTCAACATCATCATGGGGACCGGTTACTACCTTGATGGTTCACAACCTGCGGAGAATGATGCAAAGAGCGAGCAGGTGATTGCCGATGAGATCATTCGCGATATCACCGAAGGGGCACGCGGAACAGCGGTGCGATCCGGCATCATTGGTGAAATTGGCGTGGGGAGCAGCTTTACTGCGCGCGAGAAGAAGTCGCTCGCCGCGGCCTGTATTGCCCAGCGGGCGACGCACCTTCCGATGCAGGTGCACATGCCAGCCTGGTTCCGTTTTGGCGACGAGGTGCTCGACTTCTGCGCCGCCCGTGGCGTGCCGATGGAGAGCATTGTTCTCTGCCACTCAAACCCTTCTGGCGAAGACTACGAGTATCAATCAAGGTTGATCAACCGCGGCGCGTACATCCAATACGACATGATCGGCATGGAGGTCTTTTACGCTGATCAACAGGCGCAGTGCCCGAGCGGGGATGATGATGCGCGCAACATCGCCCGCCTCGTGGAGCGTGGGCATGGGGATCGCGTGCTGATGTCACACGATATCTTCCTGAAGAGCCTCCTCCGAACGTACGGAGGCCCGGGATACGGACACATCGTTGAGTTCTTCCTCCCGCGCCTCGCTCGGCACGGAGTATCGATTGAACGGTCACTCGAGCTGATGACGGATAATCCGCGTCGGCTATTTGAAGAGGCGCGTTAAGCGCAGAAGGGGGAGCGATGAAGGTCCTACTCGTTGGTGAATCATGGGTTTCCGAGGCAACACACTACAAGGGGTTCGACTCCTTCACCTCGGTCACCTTTCACTCGGGCGCCGACTGGTACAACGCAGCGCTCCGAAGCAAAGGCATTGAGGTTGAGCAGCTCTACGCACACGACGTGCCCGCAAAGTTCCCCTTCACAAAAGAGGGGCTCGACGCGTACGACGTGATCGTCCTCTCCGACATTGGAACGAACTCCTTCCTCCTGCCAACCGAGACGTGGCTCCAGGGGAAGTCGATGCCGAACCGACTGACGCTTCTCGCCGAGTGGGTGAAGGGCGGCGGCGCACTGATCATGGCGGGCGGCTACCTCAGCTTCCAGGGCTTTGAGGCGAAGGCACGCTTCGCTGGCACCGCAGTTGAAGAGGTGCTCCCCGTGACCTGCTTCACGCACGATGATCGCGCTGAAACACCTGAAGGGGCGGTGCCGCAGATCATTGACGCGAAGCATGCGGTGCTCGCAGGCGTTTCTACAACGATGCCTGCGCTGCTCGGCTACAACCGCGTGCAGCTGAAGCCTGGCGCAACGCTGATCGCGTCAGTAAACGGCGATCCGCTGATTGCCGCATCTCAGGTTGGTAAGGGGCGAACGCTCGTCTGGACGTCAGACATTGGACCGCACTGGTGCCCTGAGCCGTTCGTGAAGTGGGAGGGCTTCGCCCCACTGATGGCGAACATGATTAACTGGGTGGCAGGGAAGTGAAGCTGAACGCGTCACGCGTCGCGGCGTACGAGTCTGCAACCCGCGCCTTTCTTGAGCAGGCTGCCGCGCTTGATCCAGCGACACTCGACCTGAAGCACCCGGAAGGGTGGTCGCCACGGCAAGTGATTCACCATCTGGCGGACAGCGAGGCGCAGTCATACGCGCGGCTACGACGCCTTGTGGCTGAGCCGCTCGGCTCAATTATTCAGGGGTATGACGAAGGTCTCTGGGCCGCACACCCTGCACTCGGATACGAACGCGATCCAATTGAAACTCCGCTAGCAGTGTTCGCGGCGGTGCGAGCTGGCTCACTCGCCGTATTGCAGCACCTTGAAGACGAAGATCTTGCGCGCTATGGCGAGCACACAGAACGCGGCAGGTTCACGATTGCAGACTGGCTTACGGGATATTCGAAGCATCCGTTGGATCACGGTGAGCAGATGGCAAAGGCGTTGCGCGGAGAGAAGTAGCGCGCCACCGCGGCGCGGGAAACACTAAGCTCAGCTTGGGAGGTGTCGCTCCGCTGGGCCAACGTACTTCGCATCTGGTCGAATGATCTTGTCAACGCCAGCCTGTTCGATTGCATGTGCCGACCAGCCGGCGATGCGCGCGATGCCGAATGTTGCGGGGAAGAGATCTGGCGCAAGCCCAACACCCTGGAGCACTGCCGCAGCGTAGAACTCAACATTTGTCTTCATTGCGCGACCGGGCTTCATCTCTTCAAAGACGCGAAGGATTGCCTCTTCGGCGCCAATCGCAAGGTCGAGCCACTCTGGTCGCTCTGGCATCGCTTCTGCAACCTTGCGCAGTGCGGCGGCCCGAGGGTCGTATGCGCGATAGACGCGGTGTCCGAAGCCCATGATCAGTTCACGTCGCGCCAACTTGCCACGCGCCCAGTCTTCGGCGCGATCAATGGAGCCGATTTCGCCGAGCTGGCCGATCACCTCTGCTGGTGCGCCGCCGTGCAGCGGGCCCTTCAGTGCGCCGATCGCGCCGCAGATCGCTGATGCGATATCTGATCGCGTGGCGATGATGACGCGCGCGGCGAAGGTGCTCGCATTGAGGCTGTGTTCAGCGCCCGCCATCAGATAGGCGTCGAGTGCACGCGCGGTGCCAGGGTCTGGAGCTTTGCCGTGAAGTTGCTGCAAGAAGGCGGCGGCAATACCAAGGCCTGGCTCTGGATCAATCGGCTCAAGACCCTGTCGAAGTCGCGCAAAGGCGGCGAGCGCTGACGGTGCAATTGCGGCGATCTTCTTCGCCTCTTCGGCGGTCGGCGGCCAGCCGAGACGCTCGCCCGCACCCCAGACGGAGATTGCGGTGCGCAGCGCGTCCATCGGATGTGCGTGTGCGGGGAGGAGTCGCAGCGCCGCCATCACGGCGGGCGGCACCTTCGCTGGAGTCAGTTCGGCGTCTGGATGCCACTCGCCAGTAAGGAGCAGGTCGAGAACACTGGCGTAGCTCCCCTTAGAGACAACCTCTTCAATCGGATAGCCGCGATAGAGCAGCTTCCCGTTCGCGCCATCAACAAGGCTCACCGCTGTCTCCGCGCCAATGACGCCGGCGAGACCTGGGCTAAAGACCTTCTCGTCGCTCATCGGCTGCAATTCATCGCTGCGGTCTGCGATCAACAAACTCAATGGCAAGTCGCAGCAGCACCGAACCGAGCAGCGCCACAAAGATTGACCCAAGGAAGCCGCCGGCGTCACCAACGCCGGCACCCTTCGCCAGCGTCCCGCCGATCAGCCCGCCGAGGATGCCGACCAAGATGTTTGGCAGGCAGCCGCGTGCCGCGCGTCCACGAACGAGCCAAGAAGAGAGGCCACCGGCCAGGAAGCCGACGAGTGCCCAGCCGATCGGGTCGAGGTCGAAGAAGTTCATCAGCGCGATCGTACGCCTCTGCGCGAATTCGTGAGGTGGGGCGCCGGGGAGCCTCGGCTAGACTCTCCGCATGTCAAATGGCAGCCTCTCCGCGAAGATCAGCAGCGCCCCCTCCGATCCCATCTTTGGGATCGTGGAGGCCTTCCGCGCCGATCCACGTCCAGAGAAGATCAACCTCGCCGCTGGCGTCTATATGGAGGAGGATGGCGTCACGCCGATCCTCGCCAGCGTCCGTGAGGCGGAGCGACGCCTCCTCGCGAACGCCACAACCAAGCTTTACAAGCCGATCGGCGGCGACCCCGCTCTCGTAAAGCTGCTGCGCGCCCTCATCTTCCGCGAGCCTGGTGCACCGTTCGGCGCACTCCCTGCGATCGCGAACGAGGGTCGCATTGAGGTGCTGCACACACCAGGCGGCACGGGAGCGGTGCGACTCGCGGTGGAGTTGGTGAAGCGTCTGCGACCACAGGCTGAGATCTGGGTGAGCGATCCAACCTGGCCAAATCATCCACAGATTGCTGACGCGGTTGGTGTACCGCATCGCTCGCATCCATGGACCACCGCCGATGTTCGCTCGCTCGACCTGGACGCCGTGCTGCAATCGATCGCCGCGGCGAAGCCAGGCGACGCGTTCATCTTCCACGGTGCCTGCCACAACCCAACCGGAATTGATCCAACTGCAGCGGAGTGGCGCGCAATCGCCGACGCCGTTGCAGCGCGCGGCATCTTGCCAATTCTCGACTTTGCATATCAAGGCCTCGGCGACGGTCTTGTTGAAGACGCTGCATCGCTGCGTGCCTTCTTGGCGACCGGCTGCGAGGTCCTTGTTGCCGCAAGTGCAAGCAAGAACTTCGCGCTCTATGACGAGCGCGTCGGCGCGCTCGCGATTGTTGCCGAAGATAAGGAGGCGGCCGCCGCAATCCTTACCCATGCAAAGGTGGCGATTCGCGCCGCTTGGTCCAACCCACCTGGTCATGGCGGCGAGATCGTTGCAGAGATCCTTGCTGATGACGCGCTTCGCGGGCAGTGGGAGGGAGAGGTGACGGCGATGCGTGAACGCATCAACGGGAACCGCCGCGCCTTTGTTGCCGCACTCGCCAGCGAAGGTGCTGGCGACTACTCGCATTTACTCACTGGACGCGGCATGTTCTCACTGCTCGGACTTGATGATGCGCAGCTGAAGCGACTACGCGATGAGCAGGCGATCTACCTTGTGGCGCGTGGCCGCATCAACTTCGCCGGCCTCTCCGCCGTCAAGATCCCAATTGTTGCCAAGGCGGTCGCAGCGCTGCTGCGCTGACATCTACGTTGCATGGCTGACATCCGCGTCACGGTGAAGCCAGGGAGTCGCAGCGGTGACCGCATTGAGACCGCAGCAGATGGAAGCCTGGTCGTGCACCTACGCGCTAAGCCCGTGGACGGCGCAGCGAACGCGGCGCTCCTTGAACAGCTCGCCGAGCACTGGGACCTGCCGAAGAGTCGCCTTATGATCGTGCGTGGCACAACCTCGCGGCAGAAGGTGGTTCGCCGCGATGAGTCGCCACGACGCACAATAGGCAGATGAGAAACGACGATCAAACGCCAAATAGCGCGCAGGCGAGCCTCGCTCCACCGCGCCTTGTGTCGCGCGTCTGGGGCGGCGAGCGGCTCACCGCACTCGGAGGCTCAGCCGCCGCTACGCCGCCGATTGGCGAGGCCTGGTTCGGCGAGATCGGCTCGAAGAACCAACCACTGGTGAAGCTGCTTGACGTTGCCGATCGCCTTTCGGTACAGGTGCATCCGACTGACGCCCTCGCCGCAGAACTGCACGGCGCAGGATCGATTGGAAAGCGTGAGGCGTGGGTGATCCTTGACGCGGCGCCAGGTGCACATCTTCTCCTTGGCCGCGATCCAGCGGTGAGTGCTGAGCAACTTCAGCACGCGCTTGAGTTTGGTAGCGACGTTGCTCCGCTCCTTGCAAAGATTCCGGTCACGGCGGGCGACGTGCTCGACGTTCCGCCAGGGACGCTGCATGCACTGATGCCCGGGCTGCTTGTCTGGGAGGTGCAGCAACCTTCGGACCGAACATATCGAGTGAGCGACTGGGGCCGCAGCAGCAGCGAGCGACCACTTCATCAGGCCGAAGCACTTCGCGCCGTCAACACTGCCGCAATCGCGCAGCGCCTAACGAGCCTTGACTGGGAGGCTCCCGGAACACGAACGCTCATCACGAATGACGCCTTCAACGTCACGGTGGTGGTGGGTCCGTGGAGCGAGCCGATGCAGCTTCCGCACGGTGCTATCGCCACGCTGATCAGCAGCGCTCCAGCGAGTGGCGCGGTGAGCGGCGCGGCTGGACACGTTGCTGGCCTCGGACTGCAGCCGCTGCAATCGGCGCGCGTGGCAGAGGGCTCAGCCGCCATAGAGATCCCACGTGGAGCGGCACTCCTCTTCGCCTCGCGCCCCTGATCCCGTAAAGGTCGGTGCGATCTTTGGTTGCGTTTTCTAAATAAACGCCCCCTTTCGCATGATTTCCCCGTTCATTTACCAGAAAAAGGTTGCGCACTTGCGCTCCCTCGTTCATGATGACGATCCTCGACTGCCTCGGACGCAGCCGCACTTGAGGATGGCGCAAGCCAAACCGCACGTGAGTACGTAGTCCGAATCAGCCACGAGCCCGCGTCGGATCCGACGTGGAATAGTAGAAGGAGGACCTCATGAAGGTCTTTAACAAGAAGGGCTTCGCAGCCCTTGCAGCGGTTGCGATTCTCGCAGCTGCATGCGGCGGTTCGACGGGCGGCAAGACGCTGACCATCGGAATCAGCCTTCCGCTTTCAGGCTCGGCGTTGGCATCGGCCGGCCCAGCCCAGAACGGCGCAGAGCTTGCCGTCAGCGAGGCAACGATTGACGGCTACACGCTCGCCGTCAAGGTGCTTGACCACGCTGTAAACGGCGCGCACGACCCGGCACAGGCTGCCGCGGACATGACGACGCTTGTTGGCGACGAGACGGTTGTGGCCGTTGTTGGCCCATTCAACTCGGGTTCAGCCAAGGCACAGATTCCAGTCTCGTCTGAGGCAGGACTTCTTCAGTGCTCGCCGTCGAACACCAACCCGGACCTCACCAAGGGTGACGCTGGTGCTGCGCTCCGCGCAGGCCGACCAGTGAACTACATCCGCGTTGCAACGACAGACGACATTCAGGGTCCAGCGGTGGCGGCATACGCCTTCTCGCAGGGCAAGAAGTCAGTCTTCATCGTTGACGACACGGAGGTTTACGGTAAGGGTATTGCTGACGCATTCGCAGCGAAGTTCGTTGAGCTCGGCGGAACCGTTGTTGGTCGCGAAGCGGCTGACAAGACGGTGACCGACTTCTCCGCAATCGTTGCCAAGGCTGCTGCAACCAATCCTGATTCGTTCTTCTATGGTGGCGTAACGTCATCCGGTGCTGGTCTTGTCCGCAAGGCCATGATCCAGGCCGGCCTGAACGTTCCGTACTATGGCGGCGACGGCATCCAGGACGGTAATGGCGATGGTTCCTACATTGCAGTTGCGGGCGACGCTTCGGCGGACTCCTACAGCTCAGTTGCAGCGATCCACGACATTCCTGCTGCTGCTGATTTCGCAGCGAAGTACAAGGCCAAGTTCGGCGAGGATCCGGGTTCATACTCGGCTTCTGGCTACGCTTGCGCACAGATCATCATCGAGGCGATCAAGGCTGCCATCGCTGGCGGCGAGGTCACTCGTGAGACCGTGCGTGCCGCAGCCGTTATGGCTGGCGCTACGTACGACACCGTTCTTGGGCCAGTTGGCTTCGACGAGAACGGCGACACGACTCAGAAGATCATCTCCCTCTACAAGGTGGAGAATGGCGACTGGGTCTTCGACGCGCAGATCGATTACGCAGCCCAGTGATCTGATGCGGGGGTAACCCCGCTTCAGAGAGCGAAGGTTTCGTACGGGAGTCCCGCAGCCCATCTGGGCTGCGGGACTTCTCTTTCACCCCTTCACGAGGGGGGCGACGAGGGGTTTCCCCCAGTCTTGCCAGCGCACCACGAGGGCGGCACAATGGCAAAACTGTTCCGAAGATGAGCAGGTTCATAAGGAGGGCGAATGGCAGCAGGTACGGTCAGCACCGTCCGAACGGAGAAGCCGCGCAGCGCCCTCGCGCTCCCAGTGATCATTCTCGCCTTCCTGGCGGCCATGTTCGTCTGGATGGGCTTCACCCAGTTCCTGAACGCCCTGACGCTCGGCGCTGTCTACGCGCTGGTCGCCCTTGGCTACACCATGGTCTACGGCATCATTGAGCTGATCAACTTCGCGCACGGCGACGTCTTCATGGTCGCCACCTTCGTGACGATGTTCGTTAGCGGCACCATCCTGAACCAGAAAGAGGGGATCTATGGCATCCCACAACTCATCCTCTCCCTCGTCATCGTCTTCGCCGTGACCATCTCCATCATGGCGATCATCGGCGCAGTGATTGAACGCTTTGCGTATCGACCGTTACGACGGGCGCCAAAACTCGCCCCGCTCATTACGGCGATCGGCGTGAGCTTCATCCTGCAGAACATCATTCAGTACCTGGTTGGGCCGTACACGTACAACGTCCCACAGCTCTTCCCGGTTGACTGGGCCGTCATGGTTGGGGAGACTCGCGTCCCATTCCTCAATATCTTTGTGATCACGGTAGCTGTCAGCTTGATGGCGCTGCTCCAGCTCTTCATCTCGCGCACTCGCACCGGAAAGGCGATGCGGACAACGTCAATGGACCGCGACGCCTCGTCACTGATGGGCGTGAACATTGACCGCACGATCATGATCACCTTCCTGATCGGCTCCGGGCTCGCCGGCGCAGCCGGCGTGATCCATGGGCTCTACTACGGCAACACCAACTTCCAGGTCGGCTTCCAGTCGGGCCTAAAGGCGTTCACCGCCGCGGTGCTCGGTGGCATTGGGAACACGGCTGGCGCCGCGCTCGGCGGCTTCATCATCGCCTTCGTTGAGGTTGGCGCCGTGGTGCTCGGCTTCTCGCGTTGGGGTGGTGCGGTGGTCTTCTCCCTCCTCGTGATCTTCCTCGTCTTCCGCCCAACGGGCCTCCTCGGCTCGCATACGGGTGACCGCGCATGAGCCGACTGAAACTTCCTGCGCCGCTTGCCGCGCTGCGTGCCCGCATGCGCCGCCACTTCGGCGCGCATCGCACTCAGGGGGTGATCTTCGCCATCCTCGTGATCGGCATCGCGCTCCCGTTGCTCAGCCGGGTTCCGCCGTTCGGTCAGCTCCAGTCAATTAACGCCTGGACAAACGCCTTCACGATCGCAGCAATCTACGCGATCCTTGCGATCGGCCTCAATGTGGTGATTGGCTTTGCTGGCCTCCTTGACCTTGGCTACGCCGCCTTCTTTGCGCTCGGCGGATACACCTACGCAATCGTTGCGTCACCCTTCTTTGGCATCCACATCCCGTTCTGGCCGATGCTGATCTTCGGCGCCATCATCGGCGCGATCTTCGGCATCCTGCTTGGGGCGCCGACCCTGCGCCTCCGCGGCGACTACTTAGCGATCGTGACGCTTGGCTTCGGTGAGATCGTCCCCATTACCTTGCTGAACGCAGATAAGTTCACCGCCGGAACGATCGGCATCGGCGGAATCGACAAGCCACAGATTCCAGGCATTGTTGAGTTCACGCTGATCAACCCGTGGCCCTTCTATGTCTTGATCATGCTCATGCTCATGCTGGTGACGGTCGCCGTCTTCCGGCTTGAGGATTCAAAGATTGGTCGCGCATGGGAGGCGATCCGCGAGGATGAACTTGCGGCCGAGTCTTCCGGCATCAACACGGTCATCTCGAAGCTGCAGGCGTTTGCCGTCGGCGCTGCGATCGCTGGATTTGCCGGTGTCTTCAATGCCGCAAAGCTGACGATCGTCTCCCCAGGGCAGTTCGGCTTTGTTGTCTCCGTGAGCACCCTCTCCGCTGTGGTGCTTGGTGGTATGGGAAACGTTGTTGGCGTTGGCGCCGGTGCCTTTGTGATCTACCTGATTCAGAGCATCTTCTTGAAGCAGTTGAACATCTTGGTCTCTCAGCTCGGGATTCCAATCTTGGGCGACATCGACTTCCTGCAGTTCCAATACGTCCTCTACGGCGTGGTCTTGGTAATCATGATGCTGAAGCGGCCACAGGGGATCTACCCGGCGCGACGTCGCATGCGCACCTTTGCTGATTCCAAGGAGACGGCGAAGTGAGCGCGCCGATGCTCCGCGCCCGCGCAATTACTCGACGCTTCGGTGGACTCGTTGCAGTGAACGCCGTTGACTTTGAGATCCCGAAGGGGATGATCGCGGCGATCATCGGGCCGAACGGCGCCGGGAAGACCACCTTCTTCAACGTGATCGCCGGGATCTACGCGCCATCTGAGGGAGAGATCGAACTTGATGGCGTCACCCTGGTGAAGCCGCCCCGTGGTGAAGGGCGCGAGTCGTTTGTTCTCGTGGCGGCGATTGCGCCGTTCGCCCTCCTCGCCACCTATTTCCTCTACGCAGTTGGCGGCGATGCTGGCTTCTACCCTGGCGTGGCATCGGTCGTCTTGGCCCTCCTCGGCTTTGTGGGCGCACTCTTGCTGAGCATCATTCGCCCCGCCTGGTACGTGCGTCTGGTTGCTCGGCTCGGCATCTCGCGCCCAGCTCGCCCGAACGACATGGTGGAGGCGGGACTTGCACGGACCTTCCAGAACATTCGCCTCTATAAGTCGCTCACCGTGCTGGAGAACATCCTTGTTGGCATGCACGTCCATATCCATGCGAGCTTTGTCGGTTCACTCTTCCGGACGCGAAAGGTTGCGGAGCAGGAGCAGCGCGCAGAGGATGAGGCGCGTGAGCTGCTCCGTTTCGTTGGCCTTGGCGGCATGGAGAACCAGCTCGCTAAGGCGCTCCCGTACGGCCAGCAGCGACTCCTTGAGATCGCCCGAGCCCTTGGCGGAAAGCCGAAGCTCCTCCTCCTCGACGAGCCGGCCGCCGGCATGAACCCGAAGGAGACCGAAGAGATGACCGCGCTGATTCGAAGGATCCGCGATGAGCTTGGCACAACGATTCTTTTGATCGAACACGACATGCGCGTCGTGATGGGGATCTCGGATCGAATCACCGTGCTCGATCACGGCGAGAAGATTGCCGAGGGGCTCCCTGCAGAGATTCGCAGCAATCCGCGTGTGATCGAGGCCTACCTTGGCCGCGGCGCCGCGAGTGGTCACTGAGAGGAGCGCGAGATGGCTCTGCTTGAACTAAAAGACGTCAATACGTATTACGGGGCAGTCCACGCCCTGCGTGGCATCTCGCTCAACGTCAATGAGGGAGAGATCGTCACACTGATCGGCTCTAACGGCGCCGGTAAGACCACCACGCTGCGGACGATCTCTGGACTTGAGCACGCTCGTTCGGGCAGCATCACGCTCGGCGGGACCCCGATTCATCAGGCGAAGCCACACGAGATCGTGCGGCTCGGCATCAGCCACGCACCTGAAGGGCGACGCGTCTTCGCCCGCATGTCCGTTCGCGAGAACCTGGAGATGGGCGCCTTCCTGCGCAAGTCAGGCCCAGAGGTGCAGGCAGATTTCAAGAAGGTCTTTGACCTCTTCCCGCGCTTAAAGGAGCGCGAGTTCCAGGCGGCTGGGACGATGTC
The DNA here is from genome assembly GCA_026389555.1 of Chloroflexota bacterium. Taxonomy (GTDB): domain Bacteria; phylum Chloroflexota; class Limnocylindria; order Limnocylindrales; family Limnocylindraceae; genus Limnocylindrus. The sequence continues at coordinate 31,059 of JAPLHQ010000018.1, read as the reverse complement.
TGGCGGCGAGCAGCAGATGCTTGCGATCGGTCGCGCACTGATGGCGCAACCAAAAGTCCTGTTGCTCGATGAGCCGTCAATGGGCCTTGCGCCAATCTTGGTGGAGCAGATCTTTGACATCATCAAAGAGATCAACTCGCGTGGCACCGCCGTGCTGCTGGTGGAGCAGAACGCCATGATGGCGCTCGGCATTGCGCATCGTGGCTACATCTTGCAGATCGGCGAGATCACCATTGAAGATGACGCGAGCGCACTCGCAAAGAATCCGAAGGTGAAAGAGGCGTACCTCGGCGTCTAGCGCGCCAGTTCGCTCTTCGGCTGCTCCGCTGGATCTTCAGGAGGCTCAACAAGCACAGCGGCGCGGCGGTCGGCAAGATCAGATCGTTTCAACTTATTAAAGAGCCCCTTCCCGTCGCTGCGATCAGCGAGTTCGCGTGGCATCCTGCCGGCGCTGAGGCCGAGGAGCCGCTGGTGCGCGCGAATTGCGCGGGTGAGTCCATCAAGATGGTTGCGTGGTTTCGCACTGCGCTCCCACCAGAGGCCGTCAATCACCAGAGCTGCTCCCGTGCCGCGCTTGTCGCCCTTATCGCGGCGGAGTTGGATCCGCCCAACAAAGCGGTCGCCTGCATGGATCGGCAGCGTGTACGGGCCGTACTCGCGCTTCCGCTCGGGCGTGTAGATCTCCCAGCGGTAGTGGAAGTTGTAGAGCGCCTCAAGCCGCTTCCGGTCGTGGATCAGTGGGTCGAGCGGCGAGAGGAGCGCCACGGCGTTCGGATCTGCCACTGCCGTTCGTGTCCCGGTGGTGGCGCGCACCGCCGCCTCCAGAGCAAAGCGTTCGGCACCTGGAATACGCCAGATGCCAGGGAGCCATTCGATCTCAATCTCATCAAGGGCGCCGCGAGCGGTGAGCCGAGTCACAAGCTCCTTGCGCTTCAGCGGCCAGTCGTTCTGTACCCAGACGCCGTTCGCTGAGGCGAGACCAAGGTCGCGATGTCGTGCCAAGAAGGTGTGTTCGATCTGCTCCTCTTCGCTGACGCGCCGCTCCAAGACGTTGCGTGGGACGAGTCGCTCGGCAAGGTCGAACCAGCGGATAGACCCTTCGCGTCGTGCCAAGAAGAGGAGGCCGGAGTTTGCAAGCATCTCGAGCGCCGCGCGGTAGGCGGGTGTTGGGCCCCACGACCAGTCGACGATCTTTGACGGGCCGAAGTCGGCGGCGCTCAACGCCCCCTCTGCCGTAATTCGCTGCATCACGGTGTCCGCCCACGGCTTCAACTTCTTGTAGGTGCCGTCGCTCCAGAAGCGTTCACGACGCCGATCTGCGGGGCGACGGTAGTAGGGGAGTTCGTTGGTGGGGATGATCACGAGCACCCCGTTGTACTGCTCAATCAGTGCGCGCTTCGCTGGCACCGTTGCGTAAAGGAGCTCGTCAACCCAGCGCGGTTCGAATCCGTCGATGCGTGCATGACAGACGATCTCGTGGCTGCGACCAGCGAGGTCAACCGGATCAAACTGCAGCGAGCCAAGCCGCTCAACAAGTGCAAGTACTGAGCCGCGTCCCGCCGGCAGCGATCGCGGCGGAAGGAGCATGTGGCGTTCGGCTAGGAAGCGACGCGCCGCAACCTTGCTGATGCGCATCGGCTTACTCATGTACGTGGACCACGCCAATCACGTGGGCGACTCGCTGATCACAACCTCGCGTGCGCCAGCGGCGCGGAGCAGGTCGGAGTAGCTGATCGGGAAGACGTCAAGGTGCGTGCCGCATGCCGCCCAGAGCTCACCCCACGCGGCGAGTCCGCGATCGGCGAGGAGTGTGAGCGGTGCAGCGCCGGGTAGCGGTTCGTGTCCGAGCGGCGGGATCCCGCCGATGACGAATCCGGTGAAGGCGCGCGCCTCATCCGCCGTTGCACGCCGAACGTGTTCAGCTGCCTCAAGGTTGAGCGCGGCGCCGAGTGCGTTGAGGTCAACGCGATCCGCACCAGAGACGAGGGCGAGGACACCACGCGCACTCGCCTCACCCTCAACGGTAAAGACGAGACTCTTGACGATCTGACCCACCTGGACGCCGAGGGCGGCCGCCGCCTGTGCGGCGGTTGCTGTGGTCTCTGCCATGGCGCGAGGCTGCACCGTGATCCCCACGGCGTGACCCGCCGCCACCACTCGCTCCGTGAATGCACGACGCTTCGCTAAATCCATGCGTGCATCCTAGCCTCAGTGCGCGGTGCCGCCCGCCTTAATGGTGCGACTCCGCGCGGTCACCATCATCGCGACCCCTGCGATCACGATGCCACCGCCGAGCACAATCTGCGGGGAGATTGGCTCTGCGAGGATCAGGCCGCCAGCGATCACGGCGACCACCGGGTTGACATAGGCATAGGTTGAGACAAGACCAAACGGCGCTACGCGCAGCAGCCAGGTGTAGACGTTGTAGGCGAAGAGACTCCCCACAGTGGTCAAGTAGAAGAGCGCAAAGATCACGTCTGGTCCAAGCGTCTCGGTTCGGATCTGAGCAGGCTCACCCAGCAGTACGGCAACGATGGCGCCACCAACGCTCCCCGCGAACATCTGGATCATGACCGCAACACGTTGATCTGGTGGTGTTGCTGCACCGCGCTGGCTCCAGATTGACCCGCCTCCCCAGCTCAGCGGGCTAATGAGGATGCAGGCGAGTCCGAGTGGATCTAGTCCAGCACCATCTGTACGAGGTGAGATCAGGATTGCAACACCAATGATGCCGATCACAATGCCAAAGAGGGTGAGCGGCGCAATGCGATCCTTGTAGACCACGCGACCGATCAGCGCCACCCAGATTGGGAGGAGTGCGATCAGCAGCGCCGTAATTCCTGAAGGGATGGTCTGCTCCCCGTACGAAGTGACCCCAAGCCCTCCAACGTTCAGTGCAAGGCCAACGATCACCTGGTCGCGGATCTGTGCCCGCGTCAGCGAGCGCAGCGCCGGCCGTGCCACCACGGCGACGATCGCGAGCATCACTACGCCAGCGATAGCAAATCGAAGCGCGACCATGGTGAACGGAGGGATTGCGCTGCCTGCAGCTGGGTCAACTACCACGCGGATCGCAAGGTAGGTGGTACCCCAGACGATATAGATTGCGAGCATCCCCAGCGCAATTGCGAGCGGGGATGCCGAGGTGAGGCGCGCACTGGAAGACATGCTCGGATCATACTCCGTTCGTCGCGTATCCTGCGGAGATGCGTGGATCTCGGCTCCCTTGGATTCTCTTCGTTGCGATCTCCGCGTTCGGCTACGGATCGGGACCGCTCTTTGCGAAGTGGATCTACCCAACCGGATTCGACTGGCTCGACCTCCTCGCCTGGCGCCACTTTCTTGCCGCACTCATCCTTGGCGCGGTCGTGCTCGCACTCCCAGCTGGGCGCGCGGCGCTCCGCTCGCTCTCGTTGCGTCGCGCGCTAACGGCGCTTGCGATCGGTGCGCTCTTTGTGGCGAATGCCTCCACGTACTTTGCAAGCCTGATCTGGATTGACGCTTCACTCGCAGGACTTATGACCTACGCGTACCCTGCGATCGTTGCCGTCCTCTCCATCTTCTTCGCGCATGCGCCGTCTGGCCTGCGCCCCTGGGCTGCACTTGGGATCGCTACCACTGGCGTGGCGCTCGGCGTGGGCGGCATCTCTGCTGGAAAGGAACCAGCGCTGATCGGTCTTGTGCTCGGAGTTGCATCGCCGATCATTTACAGCTGCTACATCATCCTGGCGGCGCGCCTCGGCGGCGAATCAAAGAGCGGTACTGGCGCGAGTCGCGGTGGTGGCATCCCACCGCTCGCCGCGGTGCCACTCAGCCTGGCGGGCACTGCGCTCGGCGTCTTCGCACTGCGGATTCTCGCGGGGCGCGACCTGCTTCCAATGCCTATTCCAGCCGATGCACTCCTTCCAATTCTCGGCGTTGCAACGATCGCCGGGATTGTGCCGATTGGCGCCTTCTACGCTGGTGCCCAGCGGCTCGGTGCCGCTCGCGCCGCGCTGGTCAGCACCGTTGAGCCGATCTTCACGATCGTGGCGGCCGGTCTCGTTTTTGGTGAGCGGCTGACCCCCGTCCAACTCCTGGGAGGGGCGGCGATCCTGGGGGCCGTCGTCGTGGCTGAGTGGGAGGCGATTCGGCCGGCCCAGGCACGCCGTGGGCGGGGTCGATAATAAATTAACGCGCCGTTTACCTGGCGGTAGCAGTCTGTTCATGCGCCCCCCACAGGATGTGCGTGCGCCCTCAATTTATGGCGAGCCAGGGGCGCCTCGCCAACAGGTAGGAGTGACGATGAATCTCGCAAAGAGCATCCGCGTCAGCATCACCGCCGCCCTCGTGCTGGCAATCGGCATCAGCGGCGTTGCGAACGGATCCGCGCCATCCATTGATCCCGATGCAAAGGGGAAGATTGAAGGTTCAGGCGCAACCTTCCCATGGAACCAGTACAAGGATTGGTTCACCTCCTTTACTGATGAGCATGCAGACACTGCGGGCACCGTTGCGTCGCTCGACCAGTTCCATGCGAGCAACTCGACTTCAGGTCTTGTCCTTGGGTACTCCGGTGGCGGATCAGGTGCTGGAGTCACAAACTTCTACGGTGCAAACCGACGCACCTCCACCCAGATGTTCTCTGGTAACGACGGCGTGCTCAGCTCATCTGAGCGCTCTGCAATTGCCGCGACCGACATCGGGACGAAGTACTCAGTAATTCCAGCGATCACTGGCCCTGTTTCAATGGTCTACCGAATTGATGGTCTCAAGACCACAGCGGGTGCAAAGGCGACCCTTCGACTTGATGGCGAAACGATTTGCGGAATCTATCTCGGTACTATCAAGAAGTGGAACGACGCCAAGATCAAGGCGCTGAACCCTTCAGTAGCAAACCTCCCGAGCGCAACCATCAGTGTTGTTGGCCGCTCGGATAGCTCAGGAACGACGTACATCTTTACTTCGTATCTTGGCAAGTCAGCTACGGCTGCGCAGAAGAACTGCGGCATGCACAGCAACTTCACTTCGTCCACCGAGGCGAACCTTGATGATGCTGCCGGTACCTTTGCTCCAACGAAGGTGCAGCCAGGCACATACTTTGCGGCGATCCGCACGGCGAATGGTGCCGCAGCGATCACCGGCAAGAGCGGCAATGGTGGCATTGCGCCGTATGTGAAGGCAACGAACTATTCAATCTCCTACGTTGAGTCATCCTACGCATCTAAGTACGGTCTCTCTGAGGCCGCTGTTGCAGCAAAGACGAAGCGCAGCGGCGCGAAGGTCTATTTGAAGGCGACAACCGCGACCGTGGCAGCTGCCCTCAAGGCAGCCGTGGAAACGGAAGATCCAGTGAATCCTTCAGCTAGCTACGTCCAGCCAGTTTACGCAGCAGGCGTGAACTCATATCCGATTGTCGGCTACTCATGGTTGATGGTCTACCACGAGTACGACAACGCTAAGGATGTCACTAAGGGCCAGGTCCAAGGAATGATTGCATTCCTGAACTGGGCACTCACTGATGGGCAGGGGTCGATGTACCTATACAAGGGGTACTCACCAATCCCAGTTGCAGCACGGGCAAAAGCGATCGCCGAGCTGCACAAGATCACCTTCAACGGGGTGGTCGTCTGGCCGTGATCTGAACAGGTTCCGAACTCTGCAGGGGGCGGGCCACGCGGCCCGCCCCCTGCATATACTTCGGCTGCACGTGGCAGCCACGATCAGGCAGAAAGGGGGGCGACGGTGAGCGGTGCGGCACTCGACTTCAGTCGCCAACGCAGCGCATCTGCCGACCCACTCTTTCGACGCATCCTCGCCGCCGGCGCCGCTGCAGGAGGGATTCTCCTCCTCGTCATCACCGGATATCTCATTGCGTACAGCTCACCGCTCTGGGCGATCCAGAGTCCGATCAGCTTCCTCACCACACCAGCCTGGATTACTGGCATTGAACAGGCAGACGGCAGCGTCCTTGAGGTCTACGGCGCAGCATCCGTCATCTTTGGCACAGCGGCCACGAGCCTGATCGCCGTCATCTTCGCCGCACCGATCGGCATCCTTGGCGCGGTCTACCTTGTGGAGTTCGCGCCACGCCGTCTCGCCGCACCACTCGCCTTCCTCGTAGAGCTCATCGCCGCAATCCCTTCGGTCGTCTTTGGTCTCTGGGCGGTCGGCGACCTCTCCAATCGTCTGCGCGACTCAATTGAGTGGTGGATCGCCTCAAGTTTTGGGCAGATCTTCCCGTGGCTCTCTGAGGATCCAACAGCACCAGCCTCTGACAGTGTCTTCCGTGCCGGCTTCCTGCTCGCCATCATGATCCTGCCAATGATCGTTGCCGTAAGCCGAGAGTTCCTCCGCTCGGTGCCGATCTCGCTCCGCGAGGGTTACATCGGCATGGGTGCTACGCGTTGGGAGGCGATTCGCGATGTGGTGATCCCAACCGCGCGCGTTGGACTGATCGGTGCCGTGCTCCTTGCGCTCGGCCGAGCACTCGGAGAAACGATCGCCGTCACCATGGTGATTGGTAATGCAGAGGGAATTCCGTCTAGCCTCTTCTTGCCAGGTCAGACGATCGCTTCGAAGATCGCAAACAACATCGGCGAAACGTCGGGTGCAATCCCACTCGCTTCGATGGTTGCACTCGCACTCTCGCTCTTCCTGCTTTCGTTCTTCATTAGCCTCGCGGTGCGGCTGACACTTCGGCGCTTCTCGCAGGTAAGGATCGTCTCATGAGTGCGCCAGGGGTGAGCCTTCATGAAGCACTCCTCCAACCTGGTGCGCATGACCTGCGCCGCGCGCGCACCGACTGGATCATGCAGCGAATCTTCCAGGTGGCCGCCTTCCTGGCAGTGCTCCCACTCTTCGCCCTTGTCTTCTATGTGACGCTGCGCGCCCTTCCATGGCTTAGCCCAGCACTCCTTACGAATAATCCACTCGACCAGCAGCCAGGGATTCTCAACGCTGTTGTGGGTTCACTGCAGATGACCGCACTTGCGATCCTTGTCACCGGACCAATCGGCATCGCTGGGGGTGTCTATTTAAGTGAGTTTGCTCCACGCCGCGTTGCAGCGATCGGTGAGCTTGTCATTGACATCATGCTCGGGATTCCAAGCATCGTTGCAGGCATCTTCGCCTTCCTGGTGCTTGTTCCGATTCTCGGATTCTCTGGCTGGGCTGGCTCCGCCGCACTCGGTGTGCTCACCCTGCCCATCGTGATGCGCACCACGCAAGAGGTGATGCGTCTTGTGCCACCGTCAATCCGCGAGGCCTCGCTCGCCTTAGGTGTTCCTGTTTGGCGCACAACACTGCTCGTGACGGTGCGCACGGCGCTCCCTGGCGTGTTGACAGGTCTTGTCCTTGCAACCAGCCGAAGCCTTGGCGAGACCGCGCCGCTTCTCATGACAGCGCGCGGCACGAATGCCGAGAACTTCCTTGACTTCGGCACCACCATGAATGCAATGCCAATTGTCATCTACCAGTATGCGAACGCTGCGGATGAGCGATCGATCGGCCAGGCGTGGGCAACCGCCCTCGTCCTGATGGTTATTGCGCTGCTGCTGAATGTGCTCGTGCGCTGGCGCACGGTGAACAGTCGGGTGGCGTGAGGTGACGGAGTTGGAAGGGGATGGGATGATGCTGGATATGGTGAGCGAAAAGTCGAAGCGCGCGAAGGCGGCGGTGCCGGCAGAGCAGCACCAGGGCTCGCCGGCGACGACCCCAGCCGACCAGGGCGGGGTCCTTGCGCTTGGTGGGGTTGAAGCCTTCTACGGCAGCTTCCGCGCCGTGAACAACGTCTCACTTGAAGTGCAGCCACGCGCCGTCACGGCGCTGATTGGGCCATCTGGTTGTGGAAAGTCCACCCTGCTTCGAACGATTAACCGCATGCACGAGACGATCCCGGGGGCGACCGTGAAGGGCTCGATCACACTCGATGGCATCGATCTCTATGACGCTGACGTTGATGCGGTGCGAGTGCGTCGTGTCATCGGGATGGTCTTCCAGAAGCCAAATCCATTCCCAACCATGTCCATTTACGAGAACGTCGCTGCAGGCCTTCGCCTTCTGGGGCGCACGCCAAAGAGTGAGATGGATGGCGTCGTTGAGTCTTCACTGCGTCGCGCAGCACTATGGGATGAGGTGAAAGAGAAGCTGAAGCAACCAGGAACGTCGCTCTCTGGTGGCCAGCAGCAGCGCCTCTGCATCGCTCGTGCCATTGCGGTTCAGCCGCGTGTCTTGCTAATGGATGAGCCATGTTCGGCCCTTGACCCTGTTGCAACGCTCAAGATTGAAGAGTTGATTCGCGAACTCGCTGCGGATTACACGATCGTGATCGTGACGCACAACATGCAGCAGGCGTCACGCGTCTCTGACTCAACCGCCTTCTTCTCCATGGACGAGAACCGAGCCGGCTATCTCGTAGAGGCAGGCCCAACACCGATGATCTTCACCTCCCCGAAGGAGTCGCTGACGGAAAGCTACGTCGCAGGCCGATTCGGGTGAACGCGCTTCGCATGGCGGCACGCGTCGCCCTCTCACTCGTCATCGTCGCGGCGTGTCGACCACCGATCGGTGGCAGCGTTGAACCGAGCGCAAGTTCGATCGCTGGATCACTGATCCCTTCAAGAGAAATCGCGGTCGCGGTTCACCTCCCAGGCGCCCCAGACGCGCTCGCTTCGGCGGTGACGCGGGCGGCAGGGTCAGAGTCGATTGCGGGAGCCGGCGTTTCAGTGGAGATCGTGATCCCATACGCAGGCGAAGATGCCTTTGCGGTGCGCGATCGCGACGGGCAGACCGATCTCTTCTTCGCCACACCTGCCGCGGCACTGATTGCGCGTGAGGCGGGGAACGACCTCGTGATGATCGCAGGGCTTCAGCGCACCTATGGGATGCAGCTTGCTGCCCCAGCGAAGGGGGCAACCTCACTCAGTGATCTAGCTGGCGGCTCACTCCTTGTCCAGGGGCGACCAGGCGACGACGTGCCACTTCTTGCAGCGTTGAGTGCCGCAGGGCTTGATCCATCAGGTGTCATGATCTCTTTCCCTGAAGACTCTTCGCTCCCATTTGATCCGTACGGCCTCTTTGATGGCACCTACGCCGCTACCGCGGTGACAAGCTATGACGGTGCAGCACGTCTTCAGGAGTTCTATGACCTCGATAGCGGCCTTCCAGTTGGACCCGACGGTACCGTTGCGCTGGCAGATGAGAGCGGGCTAACGGCTGCAGCACCTGGGATTGGGATCTGGGCGCTGCGCAGTACGCTAGAGAACGAAGATCACCGCATTGCTCTGGCGCTTACCCTGATCGCCATTGCAGATGGCCTCGCTGCATGCAGAGATGATGCAGCCGCCTGCGCCGTGGTGCTGGAAGACTCTGGGATTGCCGATCGTTATGGTGACGGACTGCTCTGGTCGGTGAACGCCTTTAACGGCACACTCTGGCCTGCACCGAACGGTGCATTCGATATTGACGAGCAGGCGCTGACAGCCGCGGTCGCACAGGCGGTTGAGGTTGGACGTGCGTCAAGTGCGCCAAGTATTGACGAGTTGATCGACCGACGCGTCTTAGAGCTTGCTCTTGCGAACCTTCCGGCAAGCGTTGATTTAGTGGGGGCCTCGTGGGTGCCGCTCGAGGTGCTGCTCCCCCTCGAGTAGCGGCTAGATCAACCCTCGCGCTCGGAGTTCACTCAGCTCACCGTTAACGCCCAGAAGGAGTCGTGCTGGGCGCGGCCGACCGTTGTACGGGCTCCACATCGCATCCGCATAGGCGCCAGCCCCCGTGATTGCGAGCAGGTCACCACGTGCGATCCCCTCTGGTAGCTGGTGTGCGCCCAGCGCATCTGTGGACTCACAGATTGGGCCGTGCACGGCGCTTAGCCGCACCGCGCCGCTACCTGACGAGATCGGCAGCACCGGGTGCCGTGCGCCGTAGAGAGCGGGACGAATCAGCTCACCCATCCCAGCGTCGAGGATGACTTGTCGTTCGCAGCTGCTTTCCAACGCGCCAGGGAGTGCAAGCGGACCACTAACAGCTTCCGCGCGCTCGCGAACATGGAGGACGCGAGCGACCAGGTACGTCCCAGCCGCAACGAGTGCTCGGCCAGGTTCGATTGCGCGCACCGGTGGAACAGGACCGGACGCACCGTTCCAGGCGGCATCTGCCGCTGCGCGGAATGCGCGCGCCTGCGCCGCAGGATCATCACTTCCATCAAGCGCCACCGGCTCTCCACCACCTACGCAGAGCGTGCCGTGCTGTTGGTGCGTTGCCTCAGTGATTAGCCCCTCGCTGACGAGCCCAGCGTAGGCGGCGAGTGAGCGCTCAACGGCGGTCTGCCACTCCTTCAGATCGCGCAGTTGCGACCCAGCGTGAAGGTGAATGCCGATCAACTCGATGCCAGCACTATTCGTCGCGATCAGACGCGCTGCTGCGGTGATCTCTGCGAGATCCGATCCGAACTTTGAGCTGCCACGTCCAACGGCGAGGCCCGCATGTGTCCCTGGTTCAATCGATGGGTTCAAGCGGAGCAGGACGCGAATCGACGTAGAAAGCGGAGTCAGACATTTCTGCACTGCGGCAGCGAGCGCACGCGCCTCATCAAGAGACTCAATGGCAACCCAACGGAACGGCGCTCCAGTGGCAGCGGCTGCAATGGCGGCATCAAACTCTTCAGGGCCCTTACCGATCCCTTCAAGGGTGATCTGTGAGTTTGGAACGCCAGCGCTCCGTGCTGCGTTGATTTCACCGAGTGAGACGCAGTTCGCCCCCCAGCCACGCGCTTTGAGCAGGCGAACGATCGCTGGAAGCGGATCTGCCTTTAGTGAATACGAGCGCACCCATGGATCAGGAAACGCCGCCTCAAGGTGCGCCGCCGCCGCTGCGATCTCCGCCTCACTCGTCAGATAGAAGGGTGTTGGCGCAGTGCGCGCGGCTTGCTCTGCCACAGTTGCGATGCGTGGATCAAGTGCGCCCAAGGTGGGCACGGCGCTACGGGAGGACGACGTGGCAGGCGCGACAGCGCGCCTCGTATGTGTCATCGCCACCCATACCGCCGATGACGATCAGCTCGTCACTGACGCTGGCCGGTTGACCGTTGCGCATGCGCTGGGTTCGAGTTGCTTCAGCGCCGCAGTTGACGCAGATCGCCGTCAACTTCGTCACTTCATCGGCACGGGCCAAGAGTTCAGGGATCGTTGCGAATGGGCGCCCCGCAAAGTCTTGGTCAAGGCCACTCACGATCACGGTCCGAGGTCCCGCGACGAGTTCTTCAATGATCCCTGGGAGGTCAGCCCCGAAGAACTGCGCCTCCTCGATTGCCACCGCATCCGGATTGCGCTTCAGCACCTCTGTCCGGATGGCGCTCGCATCTGCCGCCACCACGCTTGGGAAGCGCGTACCGGTGCGGCTCACCACTTCACCTGGGGCTACTCGGGTGTCTCGCGCAGGCGTGATCAGGAGCACGCTCTGCCCGGCGATCTCGCGCCTGCTGAGGAGGCGGACGACCTCGGCCGTCTTGCCGCTGCTCATGCAGCCAGCAATCACGTGGAGCCATGGGATCCGTTGAGCAGCCATCCGCGGAATCCTAGCCGATGCGAGGGGGTGGGGCGTACGCGCACAATATCCGCCGTATGTGAGGATGCTGAGCCGCCTCACCTCCGCCACTTCGCCGAGAGGAGTGACGAATGAGCAAAGGCGTGGATGGCCTAAGGCACTGGCGACTCGCGGGCGCCGCGTGTGGAGCGGTGCTTGCCCTTGTAGTAACCATAAGCAGCACCAGCGCCGCATTTACCGCAACACAACCGGTCGATGCGCTGCTTGAGAGCGGAAGAGTAGAGCTCAGCGCAGGCGATGTGAGTAGCCTCACCTTCGGCGGCGCAGACCTTTCAGCGATCGGCCCAGGGACAACGCTTACCCAGAGCGTCACCGTTACCAACGCGTCAACGGTCACACTCCCAACGGCCTACACGGAGATCGCGCTCCGGGCTGATTCGAGTGGAACGCCGCTCAATAGCGCTGGGCTAGGTGGGGCACTGCAGGTACAGATCACACGGTCAATTGGTGGCAGGACGCCAGAAACTATCTACTCAGGGAGCTTTGCGGGCCTCGCTGCGGCAGCCTCCTTCACATCACCGATCGGGTCTCTCTGGCGATCGGAGAACGGCGGCTCGCTCACCGGGATCAACGCCACTCGTGCCGTCTACACGTTCACGATCAGCCTCCCAGCAAGCGCAACGGACGGGGCAGACTCTTCCGCCGGGATCACCCTGATCTTTGAGGCGCGCAACGTCACGCAGTAGCGGTGCGTACCGTGCTCGTCGCCATCGTGATCGGCGCTGCCTGCGCGCTCTTTAACGTGCGACTCTCCATCGTTGATGGAGAGTCAATGGCGCCGAGCATTCGCGCAGGCGACAGCGTGGTGACGATCGGTCCGCCAACTGATCAACTACGCATTGGGAGCATCCTGCTAGTTCGTGATGGTGAACGTCGCTTGCTTCATCGGTTACGGGCGATGAGCGGTGAGCAACTCTGGATGCAGGGCGACGCGAGCCTCAGCGGTGACAGCCGACCAGTGCAGCGTAGCGACGTACTGGGCCAGCTCGCTCTCGTCATCCCAACATCCCACCTGTTCCGTGCCATACGCACGGCGGCGAGCTTCACCGCATCGCTGCCGGTTAGCGTCTCACTGAAAAGTAGTGGGGGGGTCGTGGCGGAGCAGGGTGCGCGCTCCATCTCCGGCGCAGATGCGCAAGGGAGGCTCCTTCCTGGCGGCTACGCACTCTGGAGTATCACCCTTTCCGCATGTGGCGTAAGCGGTTCACGCTGTGCGGCAACATATGCGCTGCGCATAGATCCTGTTGGCTTCGCGGCACTCCTTCCGCCAACGGGCAGCGTTGGGGATGCCTCACAGGCACTCGCACGCGCGCTGCGTATCGCAACGAGGTGTCAAGGACTTACCGGAGGCGTATGGACCCAGACGAGTGACCGATTCACAGCGGAGTGGAGCGGGAGTGATCAGGCGAGTGGACTCTTAACGGAGCAGAGCGCAGCGGCAGCCCGGAGCGGCCTTCGCTGCGAGGTGAAGGTGACACTTCTTGGTGTCCCCGCTGCAACCGGGGGGAGTCTCACGCTGCCGTTGCTCTGGGGACCAACGTGACTGGTCGGCACATTGTCCTCGCCTTGCTCATCTTGATGACGAGCGTGGCCGCGCAGTGGAGTGCTTTGCTGAGCCTTCCGATGAGCGGAGGGACGATTCCAACGCTCGGCAGTGTGAGCAGCAGCGGGCTGCGACTCTGGGTTGATAGCTCGGAGACGGCAACCCTTGGTCTCGCGCCACGCGTGCGCTTCTGGTTTGATAAGTCGGGAGAGGCGCGGCACCTCACGGCCCTCACATCTGGTGTGGCGCCGTACGCAACGGCCGTCTCAGGGAGGGCGCAACTGATCTTTGAGGATAACGGGCTCGCCCTTGCGCAGCCGATCCCGCTTAACTCAATGACCGCGTTCTTCGTCATGCGAGGGGGGAGTGACACGGGATATCACCCGCTTCTCGGCAAGACGGACCGTGCAACCGGGCTCGTTGTTGATGCAAAGCGGCTCCGTGCAATTAACGGAGGGGGGAGCATCCTCTCGGGAATCATTGGGTCAATCAACACGAATGCGATCTTGATGATTCGCATGAATAGTGCAGGTACTGATTACGCCTCTATTAATGGAGGAACAGAGTACTCATTCAGTTACAGCAGCAGCGATAGCGCAACGCATGTTGGCGTGATCTATTCATCAGCGGCAATGCGCTATCTCCGCGCCTCCCTCTCTGAGGTGGTGATTTGGGATCGTGCGCTTACCGCAACCGAACGGACGAGTGTGATTCGCGCGCTCGGGACAAAGTGGGGAATTACTGTCCCGTAGTTGGCTAAAGATCGGCTGCTGCGGCGCGGTCGATGATCCAAGTGGCGGTTGAGGTGAGTGCCGCCTTGGCCGGAACCTCGCTCAACGTCCCCTCGCCGTTGAGGATCCGCGCAAGAGCGGCGCTCTTGCCAGCCCCAACAACCGTGGCGCAGACGGCGCGTGCAGCCGAGAGGAGGCCGAGCGAGAAGGAGAGCCGCGGCACATGCGGCTCAATGTGCGTTGGTGCGGGTACTGGAGCGGCGACTGGTGCGTTGCTGGCGGTGAGCGGAGAGCCAGGGAAGACACTGAGACAGTGGGAGTCGCCGCCAATGCCGATCAGCACAAGATCAAACTGCGGGAAACCTTCAGGGGTGTGTTGGATCTTCGCGGCGCGAGCGGCTGCAAGATAGTCGCTCACCGCCTTCGGGCCATCTTCATCAGTTGGCCATGGGTGCACTTGGTCGTTGACGATCGGGGAGGTCACTCCGTGGCTGTCCCTCGCGAGTAGCACCGCATCAAGGGGGGCGAGGTTGGAGAGTGAGCTGGTGCGGGGGACGTGACGATCATCACCGAACCAGATCTGCGTAGCGCCCCACGGCATGCGTGCCGCGCGCTCTGGCTCCCGAAGTGCCGCATAGAGTGCGGCTGGAGTGCTTCCCCCCGTCGTGCAGAGGTGAAAGACGCCACGCTCGTCTACTGCGTGCTGCGCGGCAGCGATGACGAGTTCTGCCGTTGCGATTGCCGCAGCCGCAGCGTCGTCAACAATACGTCGCACTGGCAGTTCGCTCATCCGACGAGCTGGACGAAGGTGCGCAAGATCGACGGCGAGAGCGGATCAACCTCGCCGAGTTCAAGGGCGCTGCTGAGCAGTTCGGCGTCTGTGGCGCGCTTTGCACGAAAGATGCGCTCATTAACGAGCGTGCCGTTGATCGTTGCCTGAACCTGCGTCGTTGCACCGTCAGCACGGACGGTAAGTTCTAGGGTGCTGCCACGCCGCTCACCCTTGAGGTGTAGTGCGAGCGTTGTGCCCGAGTGGCCAGCGTCGACGACAGGCTCAAGCTTCAGCGCAATGCGCTGCCCCGCATCACTGATCAGGCCGCTCCACGCCCCACTTGCGTTGTTGAGCGGCGTGATTACTGTCGCGCCGAGGCGCGAGGTGAGCCATGCAAGGTGATAGGTGGGCTTCACGATGTTCACCGGCGCACTGCTGTTACTCCCTGATGAATAGGTTGCGCGAATCTCGGTTAACGAGTGCAGGTATGGCGCGATCTCTGGTTCGTCAAAGGCGCTCGCCACTGCGTCGCGCCATCGCGCCTGCCGAATCAGCGAGAAGTCGCTCAGCGCAGTGCCGGTTGACGCTGCCACCTTCACGAGATCACTCACCACGTTGATTCCGGCACCTCGTTGATCTGAACCGTTGAAGAGGGCACGATCAACTCCGCGGAGCAGCTCCTTTAGGTCTTGGCTCGACGGATCAATCGTGTGATCCCACCAGAGAAGAGTGGGGAGATCATGAAGCGATAGTTGCGGCACCATGCTGGAGAGGTGGCGCCCCGCCTCGCCGCTTGCATCAATCCAGAGGAGTTCGGTGCAGGCGGAGGTTCCATCACCACGCGGCGTCACCGCGCAGAAGATCTCAAGTCGCGCACTAAAGGTTGGTGGCCCCTCTGGATCTCGCGGCACAATGAAGAGGGTGCGCGACGGATTGCGCGGCAGGCTGCTCAGCGCGCTCGCGGCGCCAACCGCACGCTCTGCACCTGGCGCTACAACGACAAGGTTCATGACGCCAGTGCGCACGGCGATCGGCGTCTTCCCATCAGCGTCCTTGATCAGGTCGCCAGTGATCTCCTGTCGCGACTCTGTGCTGCCCCAGAGTCGGGCGAGAAGGGCGTCAGCTTCAGCAACAGATGTTGCAGTTGACTTCCAACGGAGTGCGGAGAGTTCGGTAGCGGTGAGGCCCATCGGCGTTAGAGCCTGCGCCAGCGTCGCCCCTCGCGGGTGAGCAGCGCATCCGCCTCTTCAGGACCCCACGTCCCTGCGGCGTAGTTTGGAAGGTGTGGCTCAGGACCGGCGAGCCAGGACTCCATGATGGGATCAACGATGCGCCAAGCCGCCTCCACCTCATCGGCGCGCGTGAAGAGCGAGGCGTCACCTAGGAGGGCGTCAAGGATCAGTGTTTCGTAGGCGTCTGGACTCTCTACTGAGAAGGCGGAGCCGTATGCAAAGTCCATATTGACGGGGCGAACATCGGTGCCGAGCCCTGGCACCTTTGCAGCGAAGCGGAGCAGGATCCCCTCATCTGGCTGAATCCGGATCACGAGCATGTTCGACTCTGGAGCATCGCCAGTCTGTGAGAAGAGGCGCTGAGGCACATCCTTGAACTGGATCGCGATCTCCGTTGCGCGCTTCGGGAGTCGCTTCCCTGCGCGCAGGTAGAAGGGGACGCCTGCCCAGCGCCAGTCATCAATCTCAAAGCGTGCCGCAACGAATGTCTCCGTCTCGGATGCAGGATCTACAGCCGGTTCGCCACGATAGCCTGCGACCTCTGTTGCGCCGATCCAGCCTGGGCCGTACTGGCCACGCACGACGTGGCCATCAACCTGCTCAGGGCTCATGAGCCGCACGGCACGCAGCACCTTCACCTTCTCATCGCGCAGCGCCTCTGCATCAAGGGTTGCTGGCGGCTCCATCGCAACGAGGGTGAGGAGCTGGAGGAGGTGGTTCTGCAAAATGTCGCGGAGCGCACCAGTCTCCTCGTAGAAGGCACCACGGCTCTCTACGCCGATTGACTCAGCCACGGTGATCTGGATGTGGTCGATGTAGCGGCGGTGCCAGATCGGCTCAAAGATCAGGTTGCCGAAACGGAAGATGAGGATGTTGCGTACCGTCTCTTTTCCAAGGTAATGATCAATGCGGTAGACCTGACTCTCGCGGAAGACCTTCCCAACTTCACGGTTGAGCTTCACCGCCGACTCAAGGTCGCGGCCGAACGGCTTCTCAATGACGACGCGTCGCCAGCCGCTCTCGCTGGTCTCATGATCAAGCCCAGCGGCACCAAGGCCGCGGACGATCTCAGGGAATGAGGAAGCGGGTGTGGCGAGATAGAAGAGTCGGTTCCCGTTTGTTCCAGAGCTCGCGTCGATCGCATCAAGTTGGCGGCTCAGCGCAGCGTACGACGCTGGGTCGTCAAACGCACCCTTGAAATAACTAATGCGCGAGGCGAATTCTTTCCAGCGCGCCTCATCAATCGGCTGAACGCGCGCATGTTTCTCGAGTGAGGCGCGAAGCTCGCTGCGCATCGACTCGTCGCTCGCCTCGCGTCGCCCGAAGCAGACAAGAGCGAATCGCTCAGGGAGGAGGTCGCCAGCCCAGAGGTGGTAGAGGGCCGGGACGACCTTGCGATGCGCGAGGTCCCCCGTTGCACCAAAGAGGACAACGATGTTTGGATCTGGGACGCGCTCAATGCGAAGTCCAGAGCGGAGCGGATTCTTGCCACTGCGCTTTGGCGTTGCCTTCTTCCCTTTATGTGCAATGCGCAGATCGCGGATTGCGCCGCCCCCTTCGCCTGCCTTACCGCTCTTCACTCCGGCTTCACCGCGTGCCCGCCGAACTGATTGCGAAGTGCCGCGAGCACCTTTGCGCTGTATGAGTCTTCTTGGCGTGATCGGAATCGCGTGAGGAGTGAGAGGGTGATGAGTGGCGCCGGGACATCAAGGTCAATCGCCTCCTGCACCGTCCAACGTCCTTCGCCCGAATCGGCGACCCAACCCTTGATCGACTTCAACTCGTTCCCCTCTGCACGGAAGGCGCGCCCTGCGAGCTCAAGGAGCCAGCTGCGCACAACGGAGCCCTGCATCCAGAGGTCGGAAACCTGCGCAAGGTCAACCTTGTAGCGCGACTTCGCAAGGATCTCAAAGCCTTCGGCGTACGCCTGCATTAGTCCGTATTCGATCCCATTGTGCACCATCTTCACGTAGTGGCCAGCACCAGATGCGCCGCAGTGCATGTAGCCATCCTTTGGCGCAAGGGTCAGGAAGATCGGCTCCATCGCCTTCACTGGCGCTTCGTCCCCGCCAACCATCATGCAGTAGCCGTTCTCTAGTCCCCAGACACCACCCGACGTCCCCGCGTCGATGAAGTGGATGCCGTGACCTGCGAGCTTCTCGTGACGGCGAATCGTGTCGTGAAAGTTCGAATTCCCGCCATCAATGATCGTGTCGCCCTTGGCGAGAAGCGGGATCAGTTCGTCGATCATCGCTTCGGTGGCATCGCCGCTCGGCACCATCACCCAGACGCGTCGAGGGGAGGGGAGCGCCGCAACGAGATCCTTCACCGTGTAGGTGGGAGTTGCGCCATCCTTGGCGATCTCGTCAGTCTTCTCGCGTGAGCGATTCCAGATCGCCACCTCGTGTCCACCACGAAGGAGGCGCTTCACCATATTGCCGCCCATCTTCCCTAGGCCGATGAATCCGATCTTCATAGGAACCTCCTCACTTGTGGCCGCAGATGGGCCGTCACTGATGATGCTAGCGCGTGACTCCGACCCGCTGTGCCTCAGGCATTGAGCGCGCGGCGGAAGAGTGACTCCACGGCGGCGAGCCCCGCATCTGGGTCGGCCCCAAGGTGGATGCGGATGACAGGGAGGCCGTGGTCCACTAGTGAGCGCGCGTCACCAAGCGATTGCGCATCAACGAGTTGACCGAAGGAGAATGGCTTGCCTGGAATCTCTAGATCGGCTGGATGGCTCGCTACGAGCTGGACGAACCAGCCAGTCGCCGTACCGCCCTTATGGAGCTGGCCAGTGGAGTGGAGGAAGCGCGGGCCGTAGCCAACGGTGGTGGCACGGTGCGTTGCATCGCGTAGCAGCAAGCGGAGTGAGGTGAGCGCCACGGTGCGCTTAGGCGTGGTGGCGATGTAAGCGTGGATCCCAACGTAGCCGCGCGGTGGAAGTCGCTGCAGTTGGCCGGCAACAAGTTTCACTGCGTCATCACTGAATGCCGCGGGAAGCGCGTCATCAACCCAGATCTGCAGCGCGCCGTCCACAGCTTTTGGCGCAAGATCTGGAAGCCTTCCTGCCGTAGCGAGTTCGCCAAGCACTGCCACCGTGTTGTTCTTCGACTCGGTGACGTTCGGCTCATCGAACGGGTTAATGCCAAGGACCACGCCCGCAATGGCGGTGGTGATCTCCCAGCGCATGAATTCGCCGCCGAGATCAATTGGGTCACTAAGGCTCAGCTCAATCACCGGGTGCCCCGCCGCCGCCAGTTCACTGAGTCGCGTCGTAACGCTGCTGCCATCTGCGGCAACTGGAGGTCGACCGCCATCAAGCGAGATGCGAACGAAGAGGCGGTCGTCTTGGTAGTCCGCGACTGCGCCGAGTGGTTCGCCATCAATTGGGACAACACCAACGCCCTGCTTCCCGGTGCTCTCGGCAACGAGTTGCTCCGCCCACGCGCCGAATCCATCAATCGGGGCATCAACAACGAGCGTCAACTTGTCACGCCCTTCGCGTGCCAGTGCGCCGATCAGGACACCGAGTGCAACGGCACGATTCGCCGTTGGCTCTGGCTCACGCAGCTCAGCGGCGGCAACAGAACCTGCGGCAAGGAGCGGGTCAAGGTCGATGCCGAGGAGGCTGGCGGGGACAAGCCCAACAAAGCTGAGCGCTGAATAACGGCCACCGATATCTGCAGGGTTGAGGAATCGGTCAAGCATCTTCTCGTTCCCTGGGATCACGTCAATGCACGGCGAGGGATCGCTGATCGCAATCATTGATGAGAGTGCGTTTTCTGCGCCGCCTACCGCTGCGCCGATCCACTCTGCGGCGTACGCGGCAAAGGAGAGCGTCTCTGTCGTGGTTCCAGATTTGCTTGCAACGATGACGAGCGTCTTCTTCGGATCAAGGCCGCGCAGTGCAGCGGCAACTGCTGCAGGATCAGTGGAGTCGCAGACGCGAACCTTCAGCCAGTTATCAATCTCTGCGAACGCTGTAGCAAGGACCTCTGGCGCGAGTGATGAGCCGCCCATCCCCGCCACGATTGCGGTGGTGAAGCCTGCGTCGCGAATCTTTTCGCCGAACCCCTCGAGCGCTGGAATCTGTGCCGTGAAGTGCGTTGGTGCGTCGAGCCAGCCGAGGCGGTTCGCGATCTTCGCCTGGACCGCAGCGTCGTTACTCCAGAGCGTGACGTCCTTATCGGCAAGGCGGGTTGCCCACTCTTCGTCCCTTGCGCGCTCCAGCGTGGAGCTGATCGCAGCGAGATCTGTGACGCGTCCAATGCGGGTGGTGAACGGAAGTTTGAGTTCGCCGCTCATCCCTGCTCCTTCTCAATCTGTTGCACCTTGTTGGTGCGGCGGACAAATCGCTCGGCATCACTCGGCGTGGCGGCGAGGAATGCGGCGAGTACCGTGGCTGCGGTTGCGGAGTCAATCACCTTTGCACCGAGCGAAAGCACATTCATGGCGTCGTGAACCACACCCTGCTCCGCTGATGCGGGATCATGCGCAATAGATGCACGAATACCGTTGAACTTGTTTGCCGCGATTGTGACGCCGATCCCTGAGCCGCAAATCAGCAGGCCACGCTCGGCACCACCGTGCTGCATCAGCTCGGCCACGGCACGTGATGCATCCGGGTAGTCGTCTGTGAGATCGCTCCCGTCGCCGCCGAGGTCGATCCCCTCCCAGTCAGGGGCGATCGTCTGAAGTTCGTTGAGCAGTGCAGCCTTGAGCGCAGCCCCCGCGTGATCTGCGGCAATCGCGAGCTTACGAGCCGACACCTCAGCTGACCTGATGACCATCGTGGAGGTGCGGCGTTGGGATCACACCCCGGTGCGTTCCAGCGATCACGCCGCGCGCAACCTCTGCAATACGCTCTGGCGTGAAGCCGAATTCAGCGAAGAGTTTCGGTGCAGGTGCCGAAGCACCGAAGCGATCCATGGCGATGATTGCGCCATCGCTCCCCGTCCAGCGATCCCATCCGAGGCTGACGCCGGCCTCAATGCCGACGCGCGCGCGAACTGCGGCGGGGAGGACTGACTCGCGGTACGCAGCATCTTGATCACCAAAGAGTTCAAGACATGGTGCCGAGACAACGCGCGTAGGCGTGCCGGATGCTTCAAGGAGTTCTGCTGCGGAAACGGCGAGGTGCACCTCTGACCCTGTGGCAATGAGGATCGCCTTCGCCTGCGTGCTTGCCTCGCGCACAACATATGCGCCGCGCTTTACGCCAGCCGCCGCTCCAGTGATGGAGCCAGGTAGCACGGGCAGTTTCTGTCGCGTGAAGGCGAGCACCGTTGGCGCGTCGCGGCGTTCAATCGCAACGCCCCATGCCTGTGCGGCTTCATTCGGATCACCCGGCCGGAAGAAGCGCAGATTTGGAATGGCGCGAAGTGCGGCGTAGTGTTCAACCGGCTGGTGCGTTGGTCCGTCTTCGCCAAGACCAATGGAGTCATGGGTGAAGACGAAGATGCTGCCGAGTCCAGCAAGTGCCGCGAGTCGGAGTGAGCCGCGCATGTAATCGCTGAAGGTGAGGAAGGTGGCGCTGAACGGGATCAGTCCGCCATGATACGCGATTCCGTTCGTGATCGCCGCCATCGCATGTTCGCGTACACCGAAGCTGATGTTGCGACCAGACTCCTTTGCGGTGAAGCGGCCGCCATCATGGATGTCGGTGAGGTTTGATTCGGAAAGATCCGCGCTTCCGCCGATCAGTTCTGGCAGCACCGCGGCGAGCGCCTTGATGCTTGACTGGCTGACGTTGCGCGTTGGCGCATCACCGCCGAACTCATACGTTGGAAGCGCGCGCTCCCAGCCGCTCGGCAGCCCGCCCGCCATGCGGCGCTGGAGTTCCGCCGCCTCTGCAGGGAAGGCGGTCGCGTAGGCGAGGAGTCGCTTGGTGTGCGCTGCAACGAGCGTCTCGCCGCTGGTGATCGCGCCGCGGTAGAACTCGGCAACATCTGCTGGGACATCAAAGGTTGCATCTGGATTCGCGCCGTACGCGGCCTTGGTGAGCTTCACCTCGTCCGGGCCGAGTGGTGCGCCGTGTGACTTCTGGCTCCCCGCCTTATTCGGCGAACCGAAGCCGATGACGGTGCGCACGGCGATGAGGCTCGGGCGATCATCCTTGATCGCGGCGCTAATCGCCGCGTCAATGGATGCAACGTCGTTGCCGTCAGCAACGCTGCTCGTGTGCCAGCCGTATGCATCGAATCGCTTGCGCACGTCTTCCGACCAGGCCGTTGATGTTGGTCCGTCAAGCTGGATGAGGTTGTCATCCCAGAGATAGATCAGCTTGCCGAGCTTGAGGTGACCAGCGAGTGATGCCGCCTCTGACGCGAGTCCTTCTTGGAGGTCGCCGTCTGAGACGATCGCGAAGACGCGGTGATCAACCACGGTGTGCCCGGGTCGATTGAACTCAGCGGCGAGGCGTCGCTCGGCGATCGCCATCCCAACACCGTTCGCGAAGCCCTGACCGAGCGGCCCGGTGGTCGCCTCAACGCCTGCGGTGAGGCCGTACTCCGGATGTCCAGGTGTCAGCGAGCCCCACTGTCGGAACGACTTCAGGTCATCAATCGTGAGCCCGTAGCCGGTGAGGTGAAGCAGTGAATAGAGGAGTGCACTCGCATGACCGTTGGAGAGGACGAATCGGTCGCGATCAAACCAGCCGGGAGTGCTCGGCGCGTGGCGGAGGTGTCGCGTCCAGATCGTGTGCGCCATCGGCGCACAGCCCATTGGCGCGCCAGGGTGACCGGAGTTTGCCGCTTGGACGGTGTCGATCGCAAGGGTGCGAATCGTGGTGATGGCGGACTGTTCCAGTCGTGAATCCATAGGTAACCCCCTGCATGTTGGCTGGTGTCTGCTGATTGTAGACTCCTCACGACTGCGCTGCCGTGGCACCCCTGTGGCACGAACGCACGCTTACGTGGAGGTCAGATGGCTATCTCAACGCCCGCGGCCTCCGCTGCCGCGGTAGAGGTCTCCGGCGTCGGCCGAGTCTTTCAAGCGAAGGGAGGCTCAGTTACCGCGCTGCACAACATTGATCTGCGCATTGAGCCGGGTGAGCTCTTCGGACTCCTCGGGCCGAATGGCGCAGGGAAGAGCACGCTGATCAAGATCCTCAGCACACTCCTTCTCCCAAGTAGCGGGAGCGCATCCATCTTCGGCCTTGATGTTGTGCGCGACACGGCACGCGTTCGGCGCATCATGAACCTTGTTGCTGGCGGCGACTTTTCCGGGTATGGCCTCCTCACAGCACGCGAGCAGCTCGCAATGTTCGCGCAGTTCTATGGAATGCCATATGCCGAAGGGATGCGTCGCGTTGACGCCCAGATTGAGGCGTTCGGCATTACGGATATTCGTGACCGGAAGATCAGCGCCCTCTCAACGGGACAGCGTCAGAAGTTGAACTTTGCACGTTCATTCTTGAATGAGCCGTGGATGCTCTTCCTTGATGAGCCAACGATTGGACTCGATGTCTCCGCGGCACGCGATGTGCGCGAGCGCGTCCGTGCCTTCCAGGCGGAGCAGCCGGGTCGCACGGTGCTGCTCACAACGCACTACATGGCCGAGGCGGATGAGATGTGTGACCGTATTGCGATCGTTGATCACGGGCGCATCCTTGCGCAGGGGACGCCAACTGAACTGAAGCGCATGGTGCAGAAGGAGACGCTCTTTATTGTTGGTGTTGATGAGCTTCCTGCTGCGGTGAGCCTTGGAACGTTGCGCGAACTTCCAGGCGTCATCTCTGTTGTTGTGCGTGATGCTGATGGAGCTGATGGAAACGGCGTCGGCTCACCGGTGACGCGCCTTGCGATCGCGCTTCGCGAAGACGCCGCGCTTGGTGGCGTGATCAGCGCGCTCGCCGCTGCTGGGGCACACCTTCGTGAGATCTCCAAGAGTGAGCCAACACTGGAAGAGGTCTTCGTCCAACTTGTTGGACGTGGCATTAGTGAGTCAGATAGTGAGCAGGCGCTGTGAGCGCCGCTGGCGTTCCAAAAGATCTGCACGCGCGTATCTACGCGGAGACGGAGTGGAGCCTCTCGCATAAGTTGCGCCATGCGGCGCAGTCGGTAGTTGGCCGCGCATATCCGCGCATCTTCGGCATGTCGCGTGAGCCATCGTGGCTCTTCTTTGATCTCGTCTTTCCAACCCTCGGCATGTGTTCGTTCGTCTTCCTCTTGCGCTCACGTGGCGCCGATGAGGCCTGGATTAGCGCGACGATCCTTGCGAGCGCGCTGCTCACCTTCTGGACATCAGTGATCTGGATGATGGCTGGGCAGTTCCGCTGGGAGCGCGACAGCGGCAACATGACGCTCTACATCACAGCGCCCGTCGGACTTGGTTCGATCGCGCTCGGTATGGCGGTTGGTGGTGCAGTTGGCATGGCGTTCCGCGCCGGGATCATCATCCTTGGCGGCTCACTCCTCTTCGGCGCACAGTATGAGATCCGAGAACCACTCCTTCTCGCCCTGACGATGCTGCTCGGGATCGCCGCAATGTATGCGCTCGGCGTCTGTCTTGCCGCCGTCTTCTTGGTCTCTGGTCGGGAGGCGGATCACCTGGGAGACCTACTGAATGAGCCGATGCAACTCCTGGGTGGCCTTTTCGCCCCCGTGCGCAGCCTCGGCATCTTTGGGCTCCTTGCGATCGGGATCCTGCCGCTCGCCCCCGCCGCCGATGCGATGCGACAACTCGCCGTTCCGCAACTCGCCGCTAGCGGGCTCCTTCCTGTTCCAGTTGAGCTTGGGATTCTCGCTGTGATGTTTGTGGTCTTCAGCCTCCTCTCACACTTCTCACTTGCGTTCATTGAGCGCCGCGGGCGTGCGGATGGAAAGCTGCTCACCCGTGCAGATTGATCTCACCTCGCGCACATCGAGACCGTTCGGTCCGCTGCGCGGTGACGCTGCGGACGCTGCACGTTCGCTGATCGCTTCAGCGCGGCTCGCCTGGGCGATTGAAGGGAACTGGGCTGAACCGTTCTTCCTGCTCGTCTATCTAATCATCCGGCCACTCGCATTTCTGGGGCTCTTCCTCGCCGTACTCTCTATTGGTGGCGCGCTGAATCCCGCCTCGATCGGCTTTGTTGTTGTAGGGCAGGCGGTCTTTCAGATCGTTGGCGCCGCAATGCAGGGGCCAACGCATGCGCTGCTCGATGATCGCGAACGGTATCGAACGATTCGCTACATCTTTGCGACACCGTCATCACTCCTCCCTGTTTCCATTGGCCGTGCGCTAGTGAAGGCGCTCATTGCAGCGATCAGCGCCGTCATCGTGATTGGCGTTGGTGCGCTGATCGGGATGCCGATGCGTGCAGGCGGTCCAGATCTTCCGCTTCTTCTTGTTGTCATGGCACTCGGGCTGACGTCAATTGTTGGGCTCGGCATTGCGCTCGGCGCGGTCTGCGTGCAGTTGCGCAACGACGCGTGGGGCTACCCCCAAGCAGTTGCCGGAAGCGTCTTCCTTCTTTGCGGTGCAATCTTTCCGCTCGATACACTTCCGAGAGCGCTCCAGCTCATTGGCGCAGCGCTTCCGATGACCTGGTGGATTGAGGGGGTGCGACGCGCGCTTCTGGGGACAGCCTCGCCAGGGCTGCTTGGCGAGCTCTCCACGCCACTCCTCCTCCTCGTGCTGACGGTTGGAACGGTGCTGATTACGCTCGCGGCGCCGAGACTCTTTAGGATCGGGATTGATCGCGCGCGAGAGAAGGGCTATTTGGATCGGAGCACCGCCTCATGAGTGGAACCAAACGCACAAGAACCCCGCGTGCAGTCGCTGAGATCGGCGTCCTGATTGCGATGTTGGTCTGGGCGGCGAACTTCACCGTCGTCAAAGCTGCGGTGACGGCGTGGCCCGTCCTCCCGTTCTCTGCGATCCGCATCACGGCGGCAGGGCTCATCGTCTTGCTTTGGACGCGCCTGCGTGGCGGGAGCATCCGCATGTCACGGCGCGACCTCTTGACGACCGGACTCTTCGGCATCATTGGACAGGGGACGTATCAGTTGCTCTGGGCTGGATCACTCGGCACCATTAATGCTGGAACGAGCGCACTGCTGATTGCGGTCACACCATTCCTCACCGCCATCTTCGCCGCGATCCTACGCATCGATCCGCTCCGGCCTGCGATCGCGATCGGTGGGCTGATCGCATTTGCTGGCGTCGCCGCCGTCGCAATTGGTGAAGGGGCTGGCGCATTCGGCGGTACCACCGCTGGCGTGACGGCAACGCTGCTCGCCGCCGCATGCTGGGCGTCGTATCTCTTGGCCGGCGCGCGCGTGATCCCACGTACTGGCGCGCTCGCCTGGACGGCGTGGAGCATGGTGATCGGTGGTGTTGTCTTAATTCCATTCGGCACGAACCAGTGGAGCGAACTTGGGTCGCCGGCGATCCCCGCCGTTGCGATCTTCGGCATCCTCTATGCCACCTTCGGTTCGAGCAGCCTCGCCAACGTCCTCTATTTCACCGCGGTGCCGGTGGTTGGCCCTGCGCGCGTGGCGAGCTTTCAGCTCCTTGTTCCCTTCTTGGCGGTCATCATCTCGGCATTCGTGCTCGGCGAGGCGCTTGAGCCTGTGCAGGCACTCGGCGGCGCGCTGATCATCCTGGGGATTTGGGCGGGGCGCCAAACGCAACTCCCATTCCGTCGCCGCCTGCGATAGACTCCGCCAGGCTCGCTTGGTAGTCACCGAGCGCCCCGCCCAACTAGAGGAGGCAGAGGGGACGAGATGGCGACGAAATTCGTGTTCGTCACCGGCGGCGTCACCTCCTCCCTCGGGAAGGGCATCACCGCCGCCTCCGTTGGCCTTCTGCTGAAGGCGCGTGGCCTGCGCATCTCTGTGATCAAGCTCGATCCGTATCTCAACGTGGATCCGGGCACCATGTCGCCGTACCAGCACGGCGAGGTCTACATCACCGATGACGGCGCAGAGACCGACCTTGACCTTGGTCACTACGAGCGTTTCATTGACGTCAACCTCTCGCAGGCCTCCAACGTCACCACAGGACGCATCTACTCCACCGTGATCGCGCGAGAGCGCCGCGGCGACTACCTTGGCGGCACGGTTCAGGTGATTCCGCATATCACCAACGAGATTAAGGAGCGCGTCTTGCGTCTCGGTGGCGACGACGTTGACGTTGTCATCGTTGAGGTTGGTGGAACGGTGGGTGACATTGAGTCACTCCCATTCATTGAGGCGATTCGCCAGCTGAAGAAGGATGTTGGTCGCGGAAACTCGCTCTACATCCACGTGACCCTCCTTCCAGAACTCGCCGCAACTGGCGAACTGAAGACGAAGCCAACGCAACACTCGGTGAAGGAGCTGCGCGGGAGCGGCATTCAGCCCGACGTGATCATCCTCCGTGCCGATCATCCCGTACCAGACGATGTGCGCGAGAAGATCGCCCTCTTCACCGACGTTGCCGTAGAGGCGGTCGTTCCTGCCACCACCGCACGCACCATCTATGAGGTGCCGCTGCAGTTTGAGAAGTTCGGTCTTGGCGACCTGCTCGTTCGCGAACTCGGCATCACGCCCGCCGTACCGCAGCTCTCGAAGTGGGAGCAGCTGGTCTCAGAGATCGTTGCGGAGAAGCCGGCGGTGGAGATCGCCATTGTTGGAAAGTACACCGAGCTCCCTGACGCCTATCTCTCTGTGATGGAGGCGCTACGACACGCCGGGTGGGCGCACGGTCACGATATCCGCGTCCGATGGGTCAACGCCGAACAGCTTGATGACGCCGATGCGGCGCAGGTCTCAGCACAACTCGCTGGCGCGCACGGCATCTTGGTCCCTGGCGGCTACGGTTACCGCGGCATTGAGGGGAAGATTCGCGCGGCACACACGGCGCGCACCGAGCGCATCCCGTACCTCGGTCTCTGCCTTGGCCTGCAGATCGCGGTGATTGAGTTCGCACGCGAGACACTCGCCTCTGCTGACGCGAACTCCACCGAGTTCGACATGTTCACCAAGCATCCGGTGATTGACTTCACGCCAGACCAGCGCGGCGTGGAAGAGAAGGGTGGAACGCAGCGACTCGGTCTTTATCCCGCCAAGCTCACCGCAGGCTCGCGCGCCGCAACCGTCTATGGCTCAGAGATCGCCTACGAGCGCCACCGTCACCGCTTTGAGGTGGCGAATCGCTTCAAGCCACAACTTGAGGCGGCCGGGATGAACTTCTCTGGCGTCTCGCCTGATGGTCGCCTTGTTGAGATCATTGAACTCGCCGATCACCCATGGTTCGTGGCGAGCCAGTTCCACCCAGAGTTCACCAGCCGTCCGCTTCGACCGAACCCGCTCTTTGACGGCTTCGTTGGCGCGGCAGTCGCGCTGAAAGAGGGTCGCCTCGCCGCCTACAGCCCACGAATGGTGGGAGTGCGCGATGATGAGACGGTACAGGCGGAACGCCGCAAGGCAATAGAGGCTGCCGCACACAAAGCGGCAAGCCGAAGCAATGGAACAGGAGCTGCATCATGAAGTTCTTCTTGGACACGGCAGACATCAGCGAAATCAAGACTGGCATCAGCTGGGGAATCGTTGACGGCGTCACCACTAACCCGTCGCTCTACGCGAAGGTTGGCGGCTCCTACGAAGAGCTCCTGAAGGAGATCTGCGCCCTCACCCCTGGCCCAGTCTCGGCCGAAGTGATCAGCGATGACACCGAGGGGATGCTCCGCGAGGGGCTCGCCTTCGCCAAGATCGCCTCAAACATTGTCGTGAAGATTCCAATGACCACCGACGGTCTCGCCGCCATCAGCCGCCTCAAGGCGGAGGGGATCAAGACGAACTGCACACTGATCTTTACGGCGAACCAGGGACTTCTCGCCGCGAAGGCGGGCGCCTCACTGATTAGCCCGTTCGTCGGCCGGCTTGATGACATCAGCGAAGATGGCATGACGGTGATCCGCGAACTCGCGGAGATGTTCTCGCACTACGAGGATCTTGATCACTGCGAGATCTTGGCCGCATCGATTCGCCACCCTCGTCATGTGACGGAGGCAGCGCTTGTTGGCGCACACGTTGCCACCATGCCACTGAAGGTCCTTGAGCAGATGGCGAAGCATCCACTCACCGACAAGGGGATCGCCGTCTTTAAGGCCGATTGGGCGAAGGCGAAGGGCGGGAAGTAGCCGCTCGCAACGCCCCGTTGACGTGGGGCAGATGATCCCGTAGAGTTCTCGCATCCCCCCACTCCTCCCGCTAAGAGGCGTTGGACGTTTCGTGTGGGGATCGCGAACACTCCCAGGCAACCCCCACAAGAGTCAAGGAAGGTACCCCCAACAATGTCTATGAATGATCCCCGTAATCGCGGACCACGACGCGGCGTTCGCCGCGGACCCGGAATGAACGGTGGACAGGGCGGCATGCGCATGCCGCAGAGCTCGCTCCCACAAGACGTTGAGGTCCTCTCTGAAGCAGATCTCGCCGCCGAGGGACTCCTCACCTTCGCAGCGCTCGCCAATTTGACCGCGAGCGAGCTGATGGCCGCAGCAAAGAAGTTCAACGTCACCACATCACAGCAAGAGGATCTGCCGCGCGTGATCCAGAAGATCCTTACGGCGCAAGCTGAAGAGCAGGGCCAGGTGTGGGCTGAAGGGATCCTTGAGATCGTTGATGACGGCTACGGCTTCGTTCGACGCAACGGACTCCTACCAAGCGCGGACGATGTCTACGTTCCGTCGCCTATGTTGCGCCGCATCGGCCTGCGACAGGGAGACACGATTGGTGGCGTGATTCGCGCGCCGCGCGAAGGGGAGAAGTTCTGGGGGATGCTCCGCGTTGAGATCATCTCTGGCACCGACCCAGAGTCGGCACGCCGACGGCCGCACTTCGGTGATCTCACTCCAATCCATCCGATTGAGCTGATCAACCTTGAGACCGATCCAACGAATCTTTCGCAGCGCCTGATCAACCTCGTCAACCCGCTCGGTAAGGGGCAACGCGCGCTGATCGTCTCGCCGCCAAAGGCGGGGAAGACGAGCCTCCTGAAGCAGATTGCGCAGGGTGTCACCGCGAACTATCCAGAGATCTCTCTGATGGTCTGCCTCATCGGCGAGCGACCAGAAGAGGTGACCGACATGCGACGCTCTGTAAAGGGCGAGGTGATCTCCTCTACGTTCGACGAGCCGACCGAGAACCACACGCACGTGGCCGAGATGGCACTGGAGATCGCGAAGCGACGCACCGAGGCTGGCGCCGACGTGGTGGTGCTGCTCGACTCCATCACTCGACTCGCACGCGCATACAACTTGGCACTCCCACCGTCAGGGCGAACCCTCTCCGGCGGTATTGACCCTATTGCGCTCTACCCACCGAAGCGCTTCTTCGGCGCAGCACGCAAGTTGGAGGAGGGTGGCTCACTCACGATCATCGGCACCTGCCTCGTTGACACCGGTTCCAAGATGGATGACGTCATCTACGAAGAGTTCAAGGGGACGGGTAACTCCGAGCTCGTCCTTGACCGTAAGCTTGCCGAGAAGCGCATCTTCCCGGCCATTGATGTACAGCGCTCCGGCACACGTCGAGAGGAGCTCCTCCTTGATGAGGCAACGCTGAAGATGGTCTGGACAATGCGCCGCATGCTCTCGGCCGTCGGTGCCAACGAGGGGATTGAGCTCCTCTTGAACCGCATCGCGAAGACCGAGTCGAACGCGCAATTCCTCGCCTCGCTGACGAAGGGGACCGAGGGTTCCAACCCAGCCTGAGATCAACCTCCCGCACCCCGCCGAGGCGGAATCGGCGAAGGGTAGAATAGGTCGAGATCGGAGGCGCATATGGCTCAGAGAGGTCCCGATAGGCGAAAGAGAAGGCGCTCGCGTCTAGGCGGCGGCGTTCGCCGAGGAGGCGCCATCTTCCGCCTCGCCGCTTCCATTCGCCGTGCGGCATATGGACTTCGTGGGCTTGTTGAGCGTGCGGGTGAGCGAGCAATCAGGCTGAGCCTCTTCCGAGCGGGCGAGTTTCTGAAGCACCCGCTCCCACGTCGTATTCGCGTCCACCCTCGACTGCGCGAGCGAACCAGCGGCCTTGCCCTTGCTGCACTCGCGCATAAGCTGACGCCACACTTGGAGCGCTGGGGAATCATGCGCAACCTCAAGCGCCGCCAGGCTCAGATTGCAAAACAGATGAACTCCGTCATGCGAGCACCCGAGAGCGCCGCGTCGGTCGGCATCGCGGTCCTCCTTGGCGTTGCCATTGTGGCAAGCCTCCTCCCAGGCCC
>JAPLHQ010000097.1 GCA_026389555.1 Chloroflexota bacterium | reverse complement strand
GGACGGCGTCACCAAGCTGAGCAAGTTCTCGGCGCTGAGTGCGGAGGAGCAGCACGCGGAGAACATTCGCAAGATGTTCTTGGCGATGTCGCAAGATATTCGCGTCGTCCTGATCAAACTCGGCGACCGTCTCCACAACATGCGCACCCTCGCCGCACTTGGGGCCGAGAAGCAGCGCCGCATCGCACGCCAGACCCTCGAGATCTATGCGCCGCTCGCCGAGCGACTCGGCATCTGGCAGATGAAGTGGGAGCTCGAGGATCTCTCCTTCAAGGCGCTTGAGCCAGAGCGGTATCACGAGCTGGCACGCCTTGTGGACATGCGCCGTGATGCGCGTGCCGATTATGTGACCCGCGCCATTGATGTGCTGCGCCCAGAGCTTGAGAAGGCTGGTATCACGGCCGAATACTCCGGTCGCGCCAAGCATCTCTATTCGATCCATAAGAAGATGACGCGCAAGAACACCGACTTCTCGGAGATCTACGACGTCTTTGCCGTGCGCATCATCGTTGAGGACCTGCGCGAGTGCTATGCGGCACTCGGTGCGGTGCACTCGGTCTGGCGCCCAATTCCAGGTCAGTTTGACGACTACATCGCCGTGCCGAAGAACAACCTCTACCAGAGCCTGCACACGGCGGTCGTTGCGCTGGATGGCCGCCCGCTTGAAGTGCAGATCCGCACGCGATCCATGCATGAGGTTGCAGAAGTGGGGATTGCGGCGCACTGGCACTACAAGGACGGCACACGCTCAGATGCCGCGTATGACGCGAAGCTCGCCTGGCTCCGCCAGCTTCTTGAGTGGCAGCGCGACGTCACCGACGCCTCCGAGTTCCTTGAGGGGGTGCGCCTCGACGTCTTTCAGGACCAGGTCTACGTCTTTACGCCGAAGGGGGACGTCAAGGAGCTCGCCGCTGGTGCTACGCCGCTCGACTTCGCGTATCTCGTTCACACCGATATCGGACATCGCTGCATCGGCGCAAAGGTGAATAATCGCCTCGTTCCACTCGAGTACCGCCTCAAGTCTGGTGACATTGTTGAGGTGGTGACGGCGCGCGGAAAGCATGGGCCGAGCCGTGACTGGCTCTCAATCGTTGCTACCCGTCAAGCACGAGACAAGATTCGGCAGTGGTTTAAGCACCAGGAGCGGGATGAGAACATCACGCATGGTCGCGATTCGCTCGAGCGCGAGTTGCGACGCCTTGCCCGTACCACGCTGGAGGCGGTCGGCCGCGAACGTATTGATGAGATCGCGAAGCAGATGAATCAGGGGAGCGCCGACGATCTCTTCGCTGCAATCGGCTACGGTGCGATCGGGTCACAGCAGGTGGTCTCGCGCCTCGGGGTTGCCTCAGATGACGCGCAAGAGATTCTGCCGCTCACCGTCTCGCCGCATCAGATCGCCCCCGCCGAGCGAACGGGCGGTATTCGCGTGAAGGGGGTGCCAGACCTTCTGACGCGATTCGGCCGCTGCTGCCGGCCCCTTCCAGGCGACCCGATCGTGGGCTTCATCACGCGAGGGAAGGGGGTCACCGTGCACCTAGAGAGCTGCTCCACCTCATCATCGGCGCGCGAGGCGTCGCGTCTCATTGACGTGGAGTGGGAGATCACACCGGCCACAACGGAGAGCTACCCGGTCACCATTCGCATTGAGGCCTCCGACCGCACCGGCCTCCTCTCGGATATCACGCAAGTGGTGGCGGAGCAGAAGGTGAACATCCTCGCCGCATCGGTTGGAATGACGGGGGCTGGCAACGCTGAGGTGCTCGCGACGCTCGCCGTTGGCTCCATTAGTGAGCTGGCACGGCTGATGGCGCGTATTGAGCGCGTGCGCGGCGTGCGCAGTGTGGCGCGGGAGCAACGGCAGTGAGCGGCTTCCAAGCGCCTCGAGGGATGCGCGACCTTTTCGGCGCAGATGCCGCCGCTGCGGCGAAGGTGGAGAGCGCCGCCTACGCAGCGGCTGAGGCGGCCGGTTATCAGCGCATCGTATTGCCGATCGCCGAAGAGAGCGCGCTTTTTGAGCGCGGCATCGGCGGTTCCACTGACGTGGTGTCAAAGGAGCTCTACCGACTCGCCCCACATAGCGAAGAGTCAACGCCACTCTCACTCCGACCGGAGGCGACCGCTGGCATCCTACGCGCCTACATCCAGCACGGCATGCGCAGCGCGCCGCAACCGGTGCGGCTCGTCACCGTTGCCCCCTTCTTCCGTCACGACCGGCCGCAGAAGGGCCGCTACCGCCAGTTCACGACGTTCGACATTGAGGCGATCGGTGATGCTGGCCCAGGAATCGATATCGAGGTGATTGAACTCGGCGCTAGCTTCCTTGTGGCGCTCGGCCTCCGAGATATTGAGGTGCACTTCAACTCTGTGGGATGTGCCACCTGTCGCCCTGCGTACGCGGCGGCGCTGACCGCGCACTTCGCGCCAATTGAAGGAGAACTTGGTGAGGTCGACCGCATCAGGCTCCGTGAGAACCCGCTGCGCCTCTTGGACTCAAAGGACCCGGCAGCGGTACGGCGAGCGGAGAGCGCCCCCGCACTCCCTGGTTATCTCTGCGCCGGTTGCGCGGCACACGCTGCCGCCGTGCGACAGGTACTGGCGGCGATCGGCGTGACGCTCATTGATGCGCCGCGACTCGTTCGCGGGCTCGACTACTACACGCGAAGCGCCTGGGAGTATCTCCTCCCTGGCGAACAGGGGCAACAGGGGGCAATTGGTGGCGGGGGGCGCTACGACGGGCTCGCTGAGCTGATTGGTGGATCAGCAACGCCAGCGATCGGCTTTGCGATCGGTATTGACCGAGCGGTGCACGCGCTACAGGATCGCGGAATCACGATTGGCGAAGTTGTGCCTCCCTCTGTGGTGGTCTGCGGTATTGACGAGGGGAGCCTCGCCGCGAGGATCGGCCTCGCCTCAACACTGCGCACCGCTGGGATCAGCGCACGTGCCGACGTCAGTACCCGTAAGATCGGGAAGCAGCTTGAGGGTGCGGCACGCGACGCGGCAGTCGCCGTGATCATTATTGAGCCAGACGGTCGCCTCAGCCTCCGCATCATGGCGGACGGGAAGCAGGCGGACCCTGCCGACGAGGCGAGTGTGCTGCGCGCTGTTGCAGCGCTGCTGAAGCGATAGGACGGGGGAGTGATGGCTGAGAAGGGACTGCTCGCAACTGGGCTGCGCAGCGACGTCTGCGGCGCGCTGCGCGCGAGTGATGCTGAGCGTCGTGTCCGTCTTGCCGGCTGGATCCACCGTCGCCGCGATCACGGCAGCCTCGTCTTTATTGACCTTCGCGATCGCTACGGCATCGTGCAGGTGGTGGTTGACGCGGCCACCGCTCCAGAGGCGCATGCAGCGCTGGTGGATGCGCGGATTGAGTGGGTGATCGCCGTTGAGGGGGTTGTCACCCCACGTCGTGCTGGGACCGAGAACGAGAAGCTTCCAACGGGGGCGATTGAGGTGTCGGCCGACTCGGTGCGCATCCTTTCGCAGTCGAAGACGCCCCCGTTCTATATCAACGAAACGGACTCTCCGATCGATGAGAGCGTCCGCCTGAAGCACCGCTACCTTGACCTTCGCCGCGAGCCACTGCGCGACCGGCTCCTGATGCGCAGCGCCATGGTGCAGGCGATCCGCGAAGTGCACCACGAGCACGGCTTTGTTGAGGTGGAGACGCCGATCTTGATCAAGTCCACACCAGAGGGTGCGCGCGACTTCATCGTGCCATCGCGGCTGCAGCCTGGGAGCGTCTACGCGCTGCCGCAGTCGCCACAACAGATGAAGCAGTTGCTGATGGTTGCCGGATTCGATCGCTACTTCCAGATCGCGCGCTGCTTCCGCGACGAAGACCTGCGTGGCGACCGGCAGCCGGAGTTCACGCAGCTCGACCTTGAGATGAGCTTTGTGGACGAATCGAGCGTGCGCGGGTTTGTGGAGCAGATGGTGATTGAGGTGACGAAGCGCACGCGACCAGATCGCCCAATGCAGCAGCTCCCATTCCCCGTCTTCACCTACGAGGAGGCGCTTGAGCGCTACGGCTCAGATAAGCCCGACCTTCGCTATGGGATGGAGCTGATCGACCTTGGCGCCGCACTCCCCGCCGCAACTGGCTTCAAGGTCTTTGACGATGTACGCGCCAGTGGCGGTCGCATCCGTGCGATCCGCGTCCCTGGGAAGGGCGGCGTTGCGCGATCAGAGATTGACGACCTGACAGAGCGCGCGAAGCGTCACGGCGCGAGCGGCCTCGTCTGGATCGCCCTGCAACCAGATGGTGAGATCAAGTCGCCGATCGCAAAGTTCCTCTCACCAGAGTCGGTTGAGGCGATCTGGAGTGCGAGCGGTGGCAAGAGCACCACAGCAGAAGGGGATCTCATCCTTGCCGTTGCCGGTGAGCGCGTGCTTTCGGCAGAAGT
>JAPLHQ010000045.1 GCA_026389555.1 Chloroflexota bacterium | reverse complement strand
CTTCGTAGCGGAAGGCGGCGTGGTCCCCGGCGCGGTCAATGGTTCGTGGCGCTGCGGCGTCCACGGCAAGCGCGGCGCGACCGAGATGCGTTGTTTCGTGAACGGCACCAAGGACGGCACTCGACAGCACGTTGCTGCAGAAGTGGCCAGGCCGAAGAAGTGTTGTCGCCCAGCCCTTTGACGGGAGTGGCCCGAGCGTCTCTCCCACTGCAACAGTTGATGGCAGCCCCTCGCCATCAAGTCCGGCTGGTGCGGCGCGGTGCGGTCGGCGCGTGGAGGTGTTGCTTGCGGCGTTGTACTGCTCTACCAGGCTGCCATCCGTTGCCCAGACGTCATAGGAGCCGCCGCGGATAGTGGTGACGCGGGCGTGGGGTCGATCAACAAGGAGTTCGATCTGCGTGACGCTCTCCCCCGCGGCGGTGACACTGCGCTCTTCAGCGCGGAGTCGCAGGGTCTGGACGCGGCGTTCAGCCTCCGCTGCATAGGCGAAGAGTTGCGCAACGGAGGGGATCCCCCCAGGGAGTGCGCTAGTGGCCGGCGCGAGCGTCGCCTTGTTCGTGGTGAGGGGTGCGGGGCTGCTAGAGGAGCTCATGCCCCCATCGTAGCGGAGCGCTGGGCGTAGACTCTCCGCATGGCAGAGAGCAGCAGCACCCCCTCGGTAGCCCCTGGTCGCCCCCTCCGCGAGGCGTGGATTGTTGAGGCGGTCCGCACCCCTGTTGGTCGCTACGGCGGCGCGCTCGCCAGCGTGCGCCCAGACGATCTCGCCGCAACGGTGCTTGAGGCGGTCGTAGCGCGGAGCGGAATTGACGCTGCAATCGTTGACGACGTGATCCTTGGCTGCGCCAATCAGGCGGGCGAAGATAACCGCAACGTTGCGCGCATGGCGCTCCTTCTCGCTGGCTTCCCCGTTGAGGTTGCCGGCCAGACGGTGAATCGACTCTGCGGATCGGGGCTGCAGGCGGTTGCAAGCGCGGCGCAGGCGATCGCGGTTGGCGATGCCGATGTGGTCATTGCTGGTGGCGTGGAGAGCATGAGCCGCGCGCCGCTTGTGACACTAAAGCCAGAGACAGGCTTCGAGCGCGGCAATCACGAACTTGTCGACACCACGATTGGCTGGCGCTTCGTCAATCCAAAGCTTGACGCCAAATACCCAACGATCTCGCTTGGCGAAACGGCAGAGCGCGTTGCGTCCACATGGAAGGTCTCGCGCGAAGAGCAGGATGCGTTTGCGCTTGAGTCGCAGCGCCGCGCCGCCGCCGCAGCGAAGAGTGGCGTGCACGCAGAAGAGATTGTTCCGGTGCGCATCCCGCAACGGAAGGGTGATGCACTACTGATTGACAAGGATGAGCACCCACGACCAGAGACGGACGCGGCGAGCCTGGCAAAGTTGCGACCAGCATTCACCGAAGGTGGAAGTGTCACCGCAGGAAACGCATCCGGCATCAACGATGGTGCCGCGGCGCTGCTCGTCATGGAGGCGGGACGTGCGCGAGCACTCGGCCTGAAGCCGCTTGCGCGGATCGTTGCAACCTCTGTTGCTGGCGTTGACCCTTCTGTTATGGGGATCGGCCCGATCCCTGCGATCACCAAGTTGCTGACACGCACGGGTCTCAGCGCGAAGCAGATCGACCGCGTGGAGTTGAACGAGGCCTTCGCCAGCCAGGCGGTCGCCTGCATCCGCGAACTCGGCCTCAATCCAGCCACCACCAACATCCATGGTGGGGCGATCGCCCTCGGCCACCCGCTCGGCGCCTCAGGGGCGCGCATGCTCGTCACGCTCACCAAGGAGCTTCGCCGCAGCGGGGGCCGCTACGGAGTCGCCTCCATGTGTGTGGGGGTGGGTCAGGGGATCGCAATGCTCGTGGAGCGGGTAGAATCCTGATCTAGCAACGCGGGTCGCCAAGAGGCGGATCGCAGACGAGGTAGGAGGCAGCGAATGTTGAACCAAGAGACGGCAGCCAGCACTCCAGTAGAGATGCCGGCAACAGAGACGCCAGCAACAACGCTCGTCCTTACCGATGCCGCTGCGGCAAAGTTCCGCGACCTCACCAAGGGTGAGACGAATCCTGCGATTGGTCTGCGCGTCTACATCATCTCCGGCGGCTGCAGCGGCTACCGCTACGGCATGATGGTGGAAGAGACCGCAAACCCAGATGATCAGGTCTTCGAAACGAACGGCGTGAAGGTCTACCTCGACGAGAAGTCGGTGCCGCTCGTGATCGGTTCATCTGTTGACTACGTTGACTCACTGATGGGGGCTGGCTTCACGGTGGAGAATCCAAACTCGGTCGGCGGCTGCGGCTGCGGTTCGAGCTTCCGCACAGCGGAGTCGGCCGGCGCACCCTCCGCCTGCAGCCACTGAGCCTCCCCTGAACGGGGACGCAGCAAGCGACGGGCGCGAGCCCGAAGGTCAAGCAGAGACACTCCCCACGCCGCCGCGCGCCGCACTCGTCCCACTCTTTCCGCTCGATCTCGTCCTCTTCCCTGGCGTTGCACTGCCGCTGCACATCTTTGAGCCGCGCTATCGACTGATGGTGAAGCGCTGCATGGAGTCGCGCACCCCGTTCGGCGTGATCAACATCAGTGCCGGCCAGCTCGCCACCATCGGCACGATTGCCGACATTCGCGAAGCAACGCGCTACGTTGACGGGCGCTGGGATCTTGTCACCCTCGGCACGACGCGCTTCCGCGTCATTCGGCTTGATCGTGATGCGCCGTACCTTCGCGCGGAGATCGCACTCCTTGATGAGCCAGAGGGTGGACCGCCAAGTGATCTACTTAGCGCCGCCGAACGCGTCTCCGCCGGTTTTGTTGGCTACCTTGAGCTCCTCCGCGGCGCTGATGAACATGACCACGGCGGCGACGATGCCGATGAAGATGGCGACGACGACGAAGAAGAAGGCGAAGAGCTGCTGAGCGACGAGGTGACGGTTGAGGCGATCGATGAGGCGCTCGCCGAAGAGGAGGGGCTACGACTCTCGCAAGAGGTGGTGATCGAAATCGAGCGACTGATGCTCGCTTCGAGCGCCGCGAGTGATTCACTTCGCGACAACCTGGGTGAGAGCATTGAGGTTGTTCAGATGGACGGCGACGAGTCTGATGACGACGAAGAGATTGATGAGGATGGCGAACTGCTCGCCACCGCCATCACACGCCTCTCCGGTACCGATGATCCTGTTGGCCTCTCGCACATTGTTGGCGGCGTGGTGCAACTCCCCAACGCCCAACGACAGGAGCTCCTTGAGGCGCCTGATGCACTAACGCGACTGCGTATCCTTGATCAGCACCTTCAACGTGAGCAACTCCTTCTCTCAGAGGGGGTACGACCCTGGAGTGCGGATCCGCGCGCGATTCGCAACCGTCGCAATTAGGTAACGCAATGAAACGTTGGTCAAACCTTGCGCAGCGGATTGAGGTTGCAACGCGTACCTCAGAGAAGTCGCATCTCCTTGCGAGTGCGCTCAAGAGCGCAGACGACACAGATCTTCAGATCGCCTGCCGTTTGATGGCGAGTCGCGGCGTGCCGAGCGGCAGCGAGATCTCTTGGGGGACGATTGCAAAGGCGGTGGAAGAGGTTGCAGGGGCGCCAGCAGGTTCACTCGCTAAGTTACTGGACGAACGCGGTGATCTTGGTCGGGCCGTTGAAGACCTTATGGAATCAGAGCGGCCACTCGCTGGGCTAGCGCTTGAGGAAGTGGAGCGGAGCGCCAATATTCAGCGCGCGGCGCTCGCAGAGGCGACCGGATCTGGAGAGACGGCACATGTAGACACTGCGCCAAAGCTGCGCACTCTGCCAGATACCTTTACTGCGATCGGCGCAGCGAGCGGGCAGCGTAGGCATGACCTCCTCGTTCAACTGCTCTACGGCTGCTCGCCAGAGGCGGGGAAGTTTGTGGTTCGGGCGCTCGCAGGCGATCTGCGCATCGGGCTGCGCGACGGCCTCCTTGAGGCGGCGATCGCCAGCGCCTTTGATGCCGATCCAACCGAGGTGCGCTGGGCGATGCTCCTTGAAGGAGACCCTGGGAGCGTGGCGCTCTTGGCGCGACGGGGGCGGCTGCACGAGGCTCGTCTCCATCTCTTCCATCCAATTCCACCGATGCTTGCAGCGATGACCTCTGGCGCCTCAGAGGTTGCAGAGCGCCTCAGCGATCGACCAGAGATTGAGGACATCACTACGGCAGAGATTCCAGTGGAAGACAAGTACGACGGGGTTCGCGCGCAGCTTCATGTACAGGGCGATCGCGCAGCACTCTACGGGCGCGACCTTCACGACGTCACCGTCTCCTTCCCAGAGATCGCCGCCGCCGCAGCTGCAACTGGGGTCAGTGGGATCCTTGACGGCGAGATCGTCGCCTGGGCGGATGGTCGACCCCTCCCCTCGAACACGCTCACCCCACGACTCTCTGGCTCAGCTCAGACACTCGCCGAGCAGCAGCGCATCCACGTCATCTTTATTGCCTTTGACCTTCTGGCGCTCGGCGAAGAGCCACTGATGCAGCGTTCATATCTGGAGCGCCGCGCAGCACTCGAGTCACTGCAGCTTGATGTAAAGAGTGGTGGTGTCTTGCGCGCAGCAACACAGGAGACGGTGTGCGGTGTTGAGGGGATTGAAGCCGCCTTCATCACGTCGCGACAGCGTGGGTCTGAAGGCTTGGTGGTGAAGGCGCCACATGCGCCGTACGCGCCAGGTCGTCGCGGATCTGGCTGGCTCAAAGTGAAGCGCTCACTCGACACACTCGACTGCATCATCGTCGGCGCGGAGCCTGGACTCGGCCGTCGCCGCGCTCTCCTCTCCGACTGCACCTTTGCCGTGCGCGATGATCTCTCTGGGCGCCTCGCGACAATCGGCCGTGCATCGGTGGCACTGCCGGATACAGAAATTTCGGAGCTGAGCATCTGGCTTGAGGCACACACGCTTGCGCAGCTCGGCGCGTACCGCAGCGTTGAGCCGCGCATCGTCGTGGAGGTAGCGTTTGATGAGGTGCGTCGCAGTGCGCGTGCCGCCTCTGGCTTCACGTTGCGCGCACCACGCATCGTGCGACTTCGTCCAGACTTAGGGCCGGATCAAGCGGCGACACTCTCCTCACTCGAGAGTCGCTGCCAGACCAGCGGCGCAACGACCGAGTAGACGCGGCAACCGAGTAGCGGAGGACGTATGGATAAGAGCGCTGAAGAGCTGCTGAAGGCTGCCGCCACCTCAACAGACGAGGCGGCCAAGGTGGCCGAGCTCCGTGCCGCCATCCCTGCCACTACGGCGGGGATCTACCTCAATGCTGGCAGCAACGGCCCGCTCCCACGGGAGGTGGATGCGGCGATGCGCCAGGTTCAGGAGCAGGAGCTCGCCACGGGTCGTGGCTCAGAGCATGTGATGGATGATGTTGAGACGCGTATCGATGAGCTGCGTGGCGTCTTCGCCTCCGTTCTGGCAACAGATCTTGATTTAGTTGCCGTGTCGCACAGCACCACTGAGGCGGTGATGCGTGCAGTCCTCGGCATTGAGTGGAAGCCTGGCGATCGCATCGTGACGCTTGACGAAGAGTATCCAGCGATTCGTGGCAGCTTGGCCGCACTCGCCGCGCGGATCGGCCTCAAGATTGAGACGGTGAGCCTGCGCACCGAGCGCAACACACTGCGAACTGATGAAGAGATCATTCAGCAGGTCTCACAACTCCTCGAAGCACCTACGCGTCTTCTTCTGATCTCGCGCGTCAGTTGGTTGAGCGGGCGCATCCTCCCACTTGAGACGCTCCTGCCACGTGCGCGCGCCGCGAAGATCATCACGATCGTTGATGGTGCGCAGTCGGTCGGCGCGCTCCTTGATGCTGCGGACGCGCTGGATCCTGACGTGATCGCCTTCCCGTCGCAGAAGTGGCTGCTCGGCATTGAAGGCCTTGCGGGGATTCGCATCTCACGACGCACCCTGCAGTCAGAAGTGATCAGGCCAGTGATCGGCGGATTCCTCGCCTTCAGCGGACCGGCGCTCGACGGTGTTGGTGTGATGCAGAGCGACGCACGTCGATTTGAGACCTCTGGCTTCGCACGACCCGCACTGGTCGGCGCAGCACGGGCGGCGGGCTGGCTCTCCATGCAGGTTGGGCTCCCGTGGGCGGTCGCTCGAGCGGGCCGACTTGCGCGTGACTTCTATGCGGGCGCCGCCGCAATCCCAGGCGTGGAGCTGCTCGCCCACCCTGGCGGACACGCCACGATCGTCGCCCTGCGCATCGCCGGCTGGGAGGCGGAGCAGGTGGTTGAGGAGCTCGGGCGCCGCGCCTTCGCCATTACCCGTCGCGTCCCAGGGATCTCCGCCACCGCCGAGCGTCCCGCTTCAGCCCCCGCACTCCGTACTTCATGGGGCTTCTGGAACACCGACGAAGAGGTTGCGCGCATCCTGGAGCTGATCACCCTGATCGCGTCGCACACACCTGAGAGCCTGCCGAAGCGCCCAGCGATCGACATCATCCATAGCTGAGTGTTGCGGCGATGAAGCAGGGGAGGCGTCCGCGCGGCTTCTTTGGGAAGCGTCTCTATCAGCTGCAACATGCCCCTCGCCCCGTCTTTCGTGCCGTGCTTGCAAGTGGCGGCAGCGCGCTCATCTATACGTTGATCTATCTGGCGTATGACCTTCAAGTAGAACGCGCACTTCGCGACGGCACGTCGCTGCTCAACCTTTTCGGTGGCGCGGATCTCCGTGCAGAGGCGGCGGCGCTGCTTGTCTTATTTACGGTGGTCTCTGGCAGTGTGATGACCTATCTGATCGTTCCGCAACCAACCGCAGACGGACGAGCGGTGCAGCGTTCAGGATGGTCTGCGGCCCTCGGCCTCTTTGCAAGCCTACCGATCGCCTACCTTGCGTTGGTGGTAGAGAGCCAGTTCCTCAAGCCGCTGCTGCTCGGACTGTAGAAGGCTCTCGCGCGCGTAGCGCGTTGCCGCGCGTAGCGCGGTGCAGATCAGGTGGCGCGGTATCCCATCATTCGGTAGCCAATGCCACGAACGCTAACGAGAATCTCTGGCTTGCGCTGATTCCCTTCAAACTTTCGGCGGAGTCGATTGATTGTGACGCGGAGTGCCTCGTCGCCGCCCGTCCAGCTCTCACCCCAAACCTTCGTTCGGATCTCTTGATGGGTGATCGCCTCACCGAGCCGCTCAACAAAGAGCGCGATCATGCGCTTCTCCATGCCGGTGAGTTGGATGCTGCGCCCGTCAACGTGCAGCGATCCAGTCGCTGTCTCGAACCGAATGGCGTGGGGGGCAACTGTCATGGGAGAGGGATTCTACCCTCTTGTTACAAAGCGTGAGGCGAGCGGTGCGCGCCTTCTAGGAGAGCCCGCCAAGCGCAATAGCGACGGTGGCTACGCCAGCGAGCCCGATGCCGACTGCCTGTCGGCGGCCGATTCTCTCTCGCAAGATCAGCGCGGCGAAGAGCACCGTGGT
>JAPLHQ010000063.1 GCA_026389555.1 Chloroflexota bacterium | reverse complement strand
GCGAGTGCAACATCTTGTGGTGTGGTGACCAGCACCGCACCGGCGAGTGGCACCGCCTGCGCAAGGGTGAGCTGTGCGTCGGATGTTCCCGGTGGAAGGTCAACAACGAGATAGTCAAGGTCGCCCCACTCAACGTCACGCAGGAACTGCTGGATCGCACCGCCAATGAGCGGGCCGCGCCAGACAATCGGCTGGCCCTCTGGGACGAAGAACTGGATGGAGATCAACTTCACACCGTGGCGCTCTATTGGCTCGATCTTTCCGCCCGGGCTCGACTTCGGCGTGCCGGTTGCACCAAGCATCTGCGGAAGGTTTGGTCCCGTGATGTCCGCATCAAGCAGGCCGACGCGCGCGCCACTCTGCGCCAGCGCAACGGCAAGATTGACGGAGACGGTGCTCTTCCCTACGCCGCCTTTGCCCGAGGCGACAGCAACAACGTTGCGAATGTTCGGCAGGAGCTTCTCCTGGCTCGGCGCAGCGGCGCGGCGCACCTTCGCCCCCCAGCGGAGTTCGGTGAGTTGCACGCCGATCCCATCAAGGGCGCCGCGGATGTCCCGCTCAATGACGTCTTTCAACGGACAGGCGGGGGTG
Source organism: Chloroflexota bacterium (assembly GCA_026389555.1). GTDB lineage: Bacteria > Chloroflexota > Limnocylindria > Limnocylindrales > Limnocylindraceae > Limnocylindrus. The sequence continues at coordinate 5,632 of JAPLHQ010000063.1, read as the reverse complement.
GTCAGCTCAATCATCAGGCTGGCGTTCGAGCCGTTGAGGGCGAGCTCCTTCACCATCTCTAGGGTGACGATGTCCTTGCCGAGCTCGGGCTCCTGCACGGCGCTGAGCGCCTGCATCACCGTCGCCTCGCTAATCTCGGCCATTCACCCTCCTATCGCTTGGTCGATCTCCGGTCCGATCTCTCGGTCAGAGGCCCGCTGATCGTGCTCAGGGCGGGGCCGACTCCACTCCTCCACATCGTACCCCGCAACGCCGTTTGACCCCACCCCCCGTGGGTCATACGCTCTGCACGTCCTCATGTTGAGGAGCGACGCGCGGAGCGAGCTGTGGAGGTGACCCCGAGGGTGGCTGAAGTCGACGTCCGGCTGGTCAACGTGACCAAGAAGTTTGGGGATGCGATCGCGGTCGACGCGATCACGCTCGACGTGAGCGATGGCGAGTTCTTCACGCTGCTCGGTCCATCCGGCTGCGGCAAGACCACCACGCTGCGCATGATCGGCGGCTTTGAACAGCCAACGAGCGGCCTGATTGAGTTGAAGGGTGTTGATGTCACCTTCCTCCCCGCCTACGAGCGCGACGTCAACACCGTCTTCCAGAGCTACGCGCTCTTCCCGCACCTCACGATCTACGAGAATGTCGCCTTCGGCCTGCGCCGCTCCGGAATCAAGGGCGATGAGTTAACGCGCCGCGTTGGTGAGGCGATGGAGCTCGTGCAGCTCGTCGGCTTTGAGAAGCGGATCCCTGCGCAGCTCTCGGGCGGACAGGCGCAGCGCGTCGCACTCGCGCGCGCACTCGTCAACGAGCCGGCGGTGCTCCTCCTTGACGAGCCGCTCGGCGCGCTTGATCTGAAACTGCGCAAGCAGATGGGGATCGAGCTGAAGCGCATCCAGCGCGAAGTTGGGATCACCTTCATCTATGTCACCCACGATCAAGAGGAGGCGATGACGATGTCGGACCGCATCGCCGTCATGAATAAGGGCCGCTACGAACAACTCGCCGGCCCAGAGACACTGTACGAGCGACCATCAACGCGTTTCGTCGCCGGCTTCGTTGGCGCGAGCAATCTCCTCGAGGGGAAGATCGGTAGCGAAGGTGAAGACTGGACGGTCACTCTCCCCTCTGGCGCCGTTGTCCGCGCACCGAAGAGCCTCGGCGACATCGGGAGCAACGGCGCGATCGGTGTGCGCCCTGAGAAGCTGACCCTGCTTGAGCCAGGTCAGCAGTCGAAGGGGAACGCACTCGAAGGGACCGTTGTTGACACGAGCTACCTCGGCGTGATCACGCAGTACGTTGTTGAAGGGAAGGGCGGGCTACGTCTCTTGGTCAGCGAGCAGAACATTGACCGCACCACAAAGAGCGATACATGGCGGCCTGGAGAGCAGGTCACACTCACCTGGAGACCAGAACATGGCTTCGTCGTTGGCGATGCCGCAGGCGCCTAGGCGCAGAAGGAGGGACGCAATGAGCACCGAGAAGAAGATGGAGATGGAACTCGATCGACGAACAGTGCTGAAGGCTGGTGCCGTTGCAGGTGCCGCCGCCTTCCTCGCCGCATGCGGCACCTCTGGCGCCTCTACCGAGCCAACAGAGAGCACCGGTGGGGCTACAACGCCAAGCGCTAAGATCAACTTTGCCAACTGGACTTACTACATTGATGTTGATGATGGCGTTGACACCGCAACAGCAGACACCTCAGAGAGCCTGCGCCGCTTCCAGGCGGAGTACGGCACACGCGTCAACTACCAAGAGGTGCTCCTAGATAACGACGAATTCTTCGGCACAATCAAGGCGCCACTCGAGGCGGGTCAGGACACCGGTTGGGACATCGTCACGCCAACAACCTGGATGGCGAAGAAGATCGTTGACCTTGGCTGGGCGGAGAAGTTTGACAAGGCGAACATGCCGAACTTCGTGGCAAACCTTGCCGACGAGTTCAAGGGGCGCGCCGCAGATCCGAACAACGATTACCTCGCGCCGTGGCAGTCGCTGATGACCGGGCTCGGCATCAACACCAAGAAGACCACACGCTTCACAAAGTTCTCAGGACTCTGGGATCCGAAACTGAAGGGGAAGGTCGTGCTGCTCACGGAGCTGCGTGACACGGTTGGTCTCGTGATGCTCGGCAACGGCGCCGACCCAGCCGCTCCAACGCGTCCAACCTTTGACGCTGCGATCGCCACCCTTCAGGGGGCAATCGACTCCGGCCAGGTGCGCAAGCTCGCAAGCCAGGGCTACACAGAGCTGCTGATCAGCGACTCCGCCTACGCGGCAATCGCCTGGTCTGGCGATGTCGGAATCATCAAGTTGGATAAGCCAGAGCTCGACTTCGTAGTCCCAGATGAAGGGGGCATGTCCGCCACAGACAACATGCTGATCCCGAAGGGGGCGAAGAACAAGTACACCGCTGAACTCTGGATCGACTTCTACTACCGCCCTGAGATCGCGGCGGTCGTTGAGGCCTACGTCCAGTACATCTGCCCAGTGAAGGGTGCTGCGGAGGAGATCGCCAAGATTGATCCTGCGTTGGCAGCGAACCCGCTGATCTTCCCAGACGCGGCAACCAAGTCGCGCCTGAAGGTCTGGGGTGATGTGAGCGCGGAAGACCAGGCCTACTTTGACGAACAGTTCAGTGGGATCGTCGAAGGCGTCGGCGGCTGATCGCCTCACGGACTGAGACGAGTCGATGGGTTTGATTCGGCGCCATCCGGCGCTCGTCCCGCTGCTGCTGCTCCTCCCGGGCCTCGTCTGGCTTGTCTCGTTCTACCTTGCGCCAAACATCCAGATGTTTGCCAGCAGTTTCTGGAGTGGGACGCTTGAGAGCGGGTTCAGCTTTAGCTTCTCGAATTGGACAAACTATACCGACGCGCTAAGTAAGTATCAGCAGCAGTACGCACGATCAATTGAATACGGATTTGCGGCAACGCTGATCTGCTTCGCCATCGCATTCCCACTCGCCTATTTCATCGCCTTCAAGGCTGGGCGTGCCCGCAGCGCGCTCCTCTTCCTCGTTGTTGCGCCATTCTTCACCTCGTACCTGCTGCGCACGATTGGCTGGCGAACCATTCTGGGTGACGACTCAATCATCCTTGGACCGCTGAAGGCGGCAGGCCTCGTGGATCCTGCGGCGCGCTTCCTTGATACGCCGTTCGCGGTGATCGCAGGGATCGCCTACAACTTTGTGCCGTTCATGATCCTCCCCATCTACGTCTCCCTTGAGAAGATCGACCGTCGCCTCCTTGAAGCGGCGCAGGACCTCTACGCAACAAGCTGGGGCGCCTTCCGTCGCGTCACACTCCCGCTCGCGATGCCTGGCATCTTCGCCGGCTCACTCCTCACCTTCATCCCCGCCATCGGCGACTTCATCAACGCTGAGCTGCTCGGCAATCCGAACACCACCATGGTTGGGAACGTCATCCAGCGCCAGTTCCTTGTTGATCGGGACTACCCAACCGCGGCCGCACTCAGCTTCATGTTGATGGTGCTGATCCTTGCTGGCGTCGCGCTCTATGGCCGACTCCTCGGCACCGACGAGCTCACCTCAAAGGCGATCTGATGAGCATCATTCGTAAGATTGCAGCGGTAGCGGCCTCCAGATTCCTCACCATCTACGCATCACTCGCCCTCCTCTACCTGCTCCTCCCAATCCTTACGGTTGCCCTCTTTAGCTTCAATGATCCGATTGGCCGCTCTAACTACTCGTGGTCCTCATTCACTATTGATAACTGGCTCAGCCTCTTCCGCGACCCAACGCTGGTCAGCGCGGTCGGTATCTCGCTGCGCATTGCACTCGTCTCAACCATCATCGCAACCACCATCGGAACGCTGATGGCGATGGCGCTCGTGCGCTATCAGTTCAGGTTCCGAAAGGCGCTTGACCTCTTCGTCTTCCTCCCACTCGCCACCCCTGAGATCGTTCTTGGCGCGTCGCTCCTTACCCTCTTCGTCACGCTGCGCATCCCACTCGGCGAAATCACGCTGATCCTCGCCCACGTGATGTTCAACGTGAGCTACGTGGTGGTCACAATGAAGGCGCGTCTCGCCGGCTTTGATATGCGCCTCGAAGAGGCGGCCGCCGACCTTGGCGCGACGCCGTGGCAGACCTTCTGGCGCGTCACCTTCCCGCTGATCCTCCCTGGGATTGCGGCGAGTGCGGTCTTGGCTTTTGGACTCTCCCTGGACGACTTCGTCATCACGCGCTTCAACGCCGGGCAGGTGCAGACCTTCCCCGTCTACATCTATCTGAAAGTCCAGAAGGGGATCCCGCCGCAGGTGAACGCGTTCGCCACCCTCTTCTTCGTGGTGACGGTCTCGCTCGTTGCTATTGGCGCCCTCCTCCAGCGCCGCCGCGCTAATCTGAAGCCATGAGCGGCAAGGGTGGTCCGATCCCAGGGCACGAGGTCATCGCCCCAGTCTGGGGTCGTGCTGGCAACGTTGATGTTGAGCGTGGCGAAGGCTCCTGGCTGATCGACCGCGCCGGCGAGCGCTGGCTCGACTACACCTCAGGGATCGGCGTGGTGAATACTGGTCACGCGCACCCGAAGATTGCGGCGGCGATCGCCGAGCAGGCGACGAAGCTGATTCACGGCCAGCAGAACATCGTTTATCACGAGCCAGGACTACGACTCCACGAACGTCTCAGCAACGTGCTCCCAGGTGGACCATGGGGCGTCTTCCTCTCCAACTCCGGGAGTGAGGCGATTGAGGCGGCGGTGAAGTTGGCGCGCCGCGCAACGAAGCGCCGCGTGATCCTTGTCTTCCGCGGCGGATATCACGGCCGCACCGCGCAGACCATGGCGATGACCACCGCAAAGAACGTCTACCGCGGCCACTTTGAGCCGCTTCCAGGATCTGTCTATAGCACCGCATTCCCCTCCTGCTACCGCGCACCGGTTGCGGCGCGCGACGCGGGTAAGCCAGGAAGTGGCGGCTCTTGCGCCGGATGCAGCTGCCGCTGGGAGGAGGAGTGGGATCTCACCCTCCACACGCTCGCGAGCGCAGAAGATGTTGCCGCCGTTGTTGTTGAGCCAGTACTCGGTGAGGGTGGCTACGTTGTGCCGCCAGCGGGATTCCTCCCGCGCCTCCGTGAACTGACACGCGAACTCGGCATCCTGCTCATTGCGGACGAGGTGCAGACCGGCTTCGGTCGCACCGGAAAGATGTTCGCAGTGCAGCACCAGAACGTTGAGCCCGACATCCTGGTGATGGCGAAGGGGATCGCCTCAGGGCTGCCACTCTCCGGCATCATCGCGCGCAAGGAGCTCCTTGAGAGCTGGGCGCCAGGGACGCACGGCGGAACGTACGGCGGCAACGTGGTCGCCTGCGCCGCCGCCCTCGCAACCCTTGATGTCATTGAGGACGAGAAGCTCGTTGAAAATGCGGCCACGCGCGGGACGCAGATGCTCGCCGGCCTCAAGAAGATCGCGGCGGGTCGTGTAGGAATCGGCGACGTTCGTGGCCTCGGCCTGATGCTCGCCCTTGAGTTCGTCAAGCCGGGCGAAGGCGACGGGCGAGTCCCAGATCCGGATGCGGTGAAGCGCGTCATTGCTGAAGCGAATAAGCGGAAGATGCTCCTCCTCTCCGCCGGCGCTTACGCCCAGGTGATTCGCATCATCCCGCCACTTGTGACCACGGC
>JAPLHQ010000112.1 GCA_026389555.1 Chloroflexota bacterium | reverse complement strand
TCCTCATTGAAGACGACGCAAAGTTGGGCCCACTCGTTGCGCGCCTCCTCGGCGCCGAGCGCCACTCGGTACAGCTCGCCGCAACAGGTGCCGATGGGATCGCCTTCTGGGAGAGCAAGCGCTGGGACTTGGTAATCCTTGACCGCATGCTCCCAGACCTTGAGGGATCGTCCATCTTGCGCGACCGTCGTCACGGCGGCGACACCACGCCGGTCCTGATGCTCACCGCACTCGGCACGGTGGATGACCGCGTGGAGGGGCTCGACTCTGGCGCTGACGATTACTTGACGAAACCATTCGCTGCGTCGGAACTGCTGGCGCGCGTTCGTGCACTCGGACGCCGCGGCGAGTTTGCCGCAGGGGGCGAAGTTTCGCGCGAGATCGCACCGGGTCTAGCACTGGATGAATCGCGCCACGCGCTGGCGCACGGCGAGACGATCATTGACCTCTCCGCGCGCGAGTACGCGCTGCTCGCCCACCTGATGCGTAATCGCGGGGCCGCGCTGACGCGGCAGCAACTTCTCGACGAAGTCTGGGGTGCTGAGCCAGACGTCTATTCGAACGTCGTTGATCTCTACGTCCACTATCTGCGCGATAAGTTCTCATCGGCCGGCTACGAAGATCTGATCAAGACGGTGCGCGGTGTTGGCTATCGTCTGGAGGAGATCCGCGATGGCAAGTAGTAAGGGGGCGAACCAGCAGGTCTCCGGCGACGGCGTGGAGGCGCTCCTCGCCCGCACCCGCAAGCAGGTCTCACGCTTCACGCTGATCGCCATCGTGGTGGTGGTGAGCCTTGTTGGCGTTGGTGGCGCACTCGCCGGCAGCAACGCGCTGGACGCGGGGCTCGACCGTGCCCTCGTCATCCGTGCGGAGAAGATCATGCACGAGCTTCAAGAGGTGATGCCACCACTCCCAAGTGCATCACCGTCACCGGGCACCACACCAAAGCCCGGCGAGTCGGCAGAACCTGAAGAGAGTGGTGAGCCGTCAAGCGAACCGACTGATGAGCCTTCCGAAGACCAATCAGCCGATCCAACGCTCCCACCGGGTGGCGGCGACGATGAAGATGAGGGTGACGACGAAGAGGGAGACGATAGTGGTGCCGTCATTACCGCTCGACTCGCCGCGGTCGTAGCGCCCGCCTCCCTTCCAGTTGCCGCGATTACGCAAGATGAGCCGCCAGTTGTCCCGCCAGGAATCGACAGCGCAGAGTTTGGTGCCGGTGGGCCGTGGGCGATCCTTGGACCAGACGGAACCGCGCTCGCCTCGTCGCTCCTTGGAAGTAGCGAATTCCCCGTGCGTGAGGCACTCGCATATGCCGGCGAGGTCGGAGATGTCCGAACGATCATGATCGGCCAGATTGAATACCGCGTCATGACCCTCCCCGTGCGTCATCCGCAGGAGCCGGGTGGGCGCGTGCTCGCCTACGTGCAGGTTGCGGGGCGGTTGGACGTGACCGACGCCCAGCGTCAAAATCTATTCAGCTCGCTGATCATCCTTGGACTCGTTGCCCTTGCCGCGGCGCTCCTTGTTGCCTACTTTGTGACGCGCCGCGTGATTGCACCGATCGCGGCTGCAGCATCGCGCGAACGCGCGATGGTGGCGAAGGCATCGCACGAGTTGCGCACGCCAGCTTCCGTGATCCTCTCCAGCGCCGAAATCCTTGAGCGCGAGGGACTCATCAAGCCAGCCGGTCGCGACCT
>JAPLHQ010000060.1 GCA_026389555.1 Chloroflexota bacterium | reverse complement strand
CGTCTCGCGACCGGCGGCCCCCGCCTCGCGACGGAAGCAGGGGGTGTACGCCGCGTAGCGAATCGGCAGCTGCGCACCGTCCAGAATCTCGTCACGGTGCAGGTTCGTCACAGGGACCTCTGCGGTTGGCGCAAGGTAGAAGCCGTCACGACCGACCACATACATCTGATCTTCCTTGTCGGGAATCTGCCCTGTGCCGCGCGCAGAGGCTTCGTTGACCAGGATCGGTGGCCAGATCTCGGTGAAACCGTTCTCGCGCACATGCGTGTCGAGGAAGAGATTGATCAGCGCGCGGATCAGTGCCGCGCCATCCGCGCGATAGGCGGGGAAGGCGGCCCCTGCCACCTTTGCACCGCGCTCCAGATCAAAGATGCCGAGGCGCTCCGCCACCGCATCGTGCTCTAGCGCTGGCGCCGTTGCCGGTGCGCTCCCATCCGCAGGGATCCCCGGATGCCCCTTCGGCGCCCAGGTCCGAATGCTGCGATTCGCTTCCGCACCACCAACTGGAATGTCTTCGTCGGGCGGATTCGGAATGCGGAGGAGTGCCTCTTCAAGCGCCGCCTCCGCAGTTGCGAGCTGCTCTTCCAGCTGCGTCAGTTGATCGGCGATCTTCTGTGAAGCGGCCTTCCCGGCGACCACCTTCGCGTCGTCCTTGGCGGTGCCGGCGGCGAGGAGTGCACCAACTTCGGCAGAGATGCTCTTCCGCTCGGCGCGGAGGGCGTCCACCTTGACCGAGATCTCTCGACGGCTCGTGTCGGCGGCGAGAGCGGCATCAACAACGGCGGGATCTTCGCGTTTGGCGATCGCGCCTGCACGCAGGCGGTCGGCGTCGTCTCGTAGCCGCTGTGTTCCGACGCTCATCCCGCTACTCCACTCATGCGCGCACTCTACTCAATCGCGGCGGCGGCGCGCAGCCGCGTCGCCACAAGTGCGGGATCGAGCGCGGCGAGGAGCCAACCGGCGCGCGGGCCGTTGGTGCGTCCGAGGAAGGCGGCGTAGAGCGAAGCGAAGGCGCGCACGGGCTGGAGGCCCCCCTCCTTGGCGGCGCTGAAGATGAGGCTCTGCCACGCCTCGCCACCCGTTGGCTTCGCCGCATCTGCCGCCGTAGCGAGGGCGAGCAGCCAGGCGCGCTCCTCGACGGAGAGTTCGCGCACCACGCCTTCTGGAAGTTCGTCACGCACCGCAATGCGTGCCTCATCCGGCGCGTAGTCGGCGAGCCAGTGCTTCGCCGCATCAATGCGCTCATCTAGCTCCTGCTGCTCAGCGGCGGTCAGTGGGCTCCCCTTCTCCTCCGCGGCGCGAGCCGGCGCATCAACGCCGGGAAGTTGCAGCAGCAGCGAGAGCTGACCGAAGGCGGGACGCCAGGCCGCCGCAGCCGTTGTAGCCCCTGCGGCATCAACATCCGCCACCTGGCTATAGAAGTGCATCCGATCGTGATCGGTTGGAAGTTCACCACGTACCGTCTTCCCCGCCGTCGCAGCACTGATGCGGTCGTACTCATCCATCAGTCGCGGAATCGCGTCGGTCCCAGATGGGTCAAAGTCGATCGCCTGATTCGGTCGTGGGCGCAGGAAGAGGAAGCGCAACGCGCTCGGTGGGATCGACTCCGCGACCGCATGTGCCGCAGCGCCGTGCCCCTTGGAGGTAGACATCTTCTTCCCGCCCACATTGAGGAACTCGTACATCACGTTGATCGGCGGCTCGCGATCAAAGACCTCGCGTGAGACCGCCTCGCTGCGATCGCGTGAGCCACCCTTCGTTGAGAGGTCTTTGCCACACCCTTCAATCGTGATCCCCATCAGTGACCACTTCGCCGCCCACTCCACATTGAACGGCATCTTCGCGGCGCCACCGAATGGCGCCACGCGCCCCTCATGACCGCAGCCTGTTGCCCACTTCACGTAATCGGGGAGGCAGCGGTAGTGCACCGTGCTTCCATCCCAGTCGTCGGCGAGTGTTGTTCCAAGGCGACCACACGCTTCGCAGATCACCTGGACGGGGAGCCAGCCAGCTGGACGCTCCACATTGCTGACACGGATGTAGAGATCGCGAATAATCTGCGCCTTATCGAGTGCCGTGCGCATGAACGGATCCATCTTCCCTGTTGGATAGATCTCGGAGAGCCAGTAGAACTCTGGACGAATGCCGAGACGCGCGAAGGTGGGGAAGAAGAGCGTCTCAACAAAGTGACGCGCGTAGTTCTTCGCCGTTGAACCCTCTGGCGCAGGGACGCGGGAGAGCGGCACCCCCATGTACTTCTCTACCGCGTCAGGGGTGAGGAGCGCCTGCGCATCCATTGCGTCCATGTCTTCCACGCCGTAACGGAACTCCACCGGGACACCCCGTGCGCGCAGGGCGCGTGCGATCACGTCATGGACAACGGGGCCGCGAAGGCTCCCCACATGGACGGTGCCAGACGGCGTCTTAGAGTCGTTGACCACTTGAGGTCCGGAGACGCGTTCGGCGAGTTCATCTGCCCAATACATGAGCGAATCCTAGCGCTCGCCTGCGCCGTGCCCCTTCTGGGCGGCGAGGGTGCGGAATCGCGCACGAAGCGCGCGCAGGGCCGCCTGATCGTTCACCGCCACGAAGAGGGTGTCGTCCCCCGCCACCGTCCCCACCACCTCGGGGAGGCGGAGGCGATCGAGTGATGCGGCGATCGCGTGTGCGCTCCCTGGGAGCGTCTTCAGCACGAGGATCGCCCCTGCAGTTGAGATCTCCAGCGGCGCATCGCCGAGAAGCGCGGAGAGCCGCGCCTCTGCGACCTGCTCCACACTCCCGCCAGCAGGGAGCGCGTAGGCGGGTGAACCGCTCCGATCTACCTTGGTGAGGCCGAGCTCGGTGATGTCGCGGCTTACCGTCGCCTGCGTTGCGGGGATCCCTTGCGACTTAAGGGCAGAGACCAGCTCGCGCTGCGTCCGAATGGCGCGGCGCGCAACAAGGTCGCGCAGTGCACGATGTCGCAGATCCTTCCCTAAATCCATCGTCGTCCGTCTGCCCCCGCCATGCGCCGCGCTAGATCTCGCCGCGCAGCAGTGCAACGGCAACAAGTAGCAGCGCAAACCCCACGCGATAGAGCGCAAAGCTCCAGAGCTTTCCACCACTCAGCAGACGGATGAGGAGACGAATCGCAACGAGGCCGCTGAAGAATGATGCGAGAAGTCCAACGAGAAGGAGTGGCGCCGCCTGCTGGATGTCACCACCCTCCTGAAGCAGTGATCGGAGTTCAAGGACGCCAGCGCCCGCAATGGCGGGGACCCCCATCAAGAAGCTGATCCGCGCCGCAGCATCACGGCTAAAGCCGAGCAGGAGCCCGGCACTGATCGTTGCACCAGAGCGGCTGATTCCAGGGATGAGTGCGAGCGCCTGCGCAAGGCCGATGACGACGCCGTCGAGCGCTGCGATGCCAGTGAGCGGACGCTGCAGCGACTGCGCGCGATCGGCAGCCCAGAGCAGTGCCGCACCAGCGAGGACGGCTACCGCAACAACGAGTGGGGTACGAACGCTCGTGTCAAGAAACTCTCCAGCGAAGAGTCCAAAGATGACAGCGGGGATCGTACCGACCAGGATGGCAATGATGAGCCGCTCATCAGCGGAATCGCCACGACGGTGACCGAGCGAGAGGATCGGCACGAACACACAGCTGAGCAGACGCGTCACATCGCTCCGGAGTGCAACGAGGACTGCGGCGAGCGTGCCGAGGTGCAGTACGGCGCCGAAGGCGCGTGAGGCGAGGAGTGGATCGCTGATGGAGAAGAGATACGGGATCGCGTAGAGGTGCGCGGATGAGGAGATCGGGAAGAATTCGGTGAGCCCCTGTACAACGCCGAGGGCGAGTGCCAGCAGCAGATCGTTGAGTCCGCTCGCATCAGGCATCTCGCACCCCCTCTCTCTCGTCCACTACTGCTGAACCATAGCGTTGGGCGGCACCTCCACGAGGAGTGTGCCGCCCAATCGCAACAGGTACTTCTGCGGCGAGCTGCTCTCGCCTCACGCTAGACCGTGCTCAGGCCGCTCCGATAAAGAGCGGTGCGAGCACCAGGGTCACCGTGGCGAGCAGCTTCACGAGCACGTGAAGCGACGGACCAGCGGTGTCCTTGAATGGGTCGCCAACGGTATCGCCCACCACCGCTGCGGCGTGCGCGTCGCTCCCCTTGCCAAGAACCTTCCCCTTGGCGTCCTTGAGTCCACCCGACTCGATGTACTTCTTTGCGTTATCCCATGCCCCGCCGGAGTTGTTCAACACCGTGGCGAGGAGGACGCCGCTGATCGTTCCAACGATCAACATGCCGCCAACCGCCTCGTAGCCGAGCAAGAGTCCAACGATGACTGGGGTGGCCACCGCAACCACGCCTGGCGCGATCATCTCGCGCAGTGCAGCCTTGGTGGTGATGTCGACCACGCGAGCGTAGTCAGGGCGAACCTTGTAGGTCATGATCCCTGGCGACTCGCGGAACTGACGTCGAACTTCAACGATGATCGCCTGCGCCGTCTTACCTACCGCGCGAATTGCGAGGGAGCTGAAGAAGTAGGCGAGCATTGCGCCGATGAGTGCGCCGATGAAGACGTTCACGTCCGCGATGTTCACCGCGTCCATAAGTGGTCGGCCGGCGCGCTCGAGAATGAGGTTGACCTTGTCACGGTATGCCGAGAAGAGGAGGAACGCGGCGAGCGATGCCGAAGCGATCGCGTAGCCCTTGGTGAGGGCCTTCGTCGTGTTGCCGACTGCGTCTAGGCGATCCGTGATGTGGCGAACCGACTTCGGTGCACGGCTGAACTCGGCGATCCCGCCGGCGTTGTCCGTGATTGGCCCGAAGGTGTCCATTGCAAGGATGTACGCCGTGGTCATGAGCATGCCCATGGTGGCCACTGCGGTACCGAAGATGCCGAACTTCGCGACATCCTCGCCGACCAAGCCTGCGGCGATCGCCGCCTGCTCGCCGAACCAGTGCGACGCGAAGATCGCAATGGAGATTGAGACGGCGGTCACGAGCGTTGTCTCGAAACCAACCGCCGTACCGGAGATGATGTTCGTTGCGGCGCCCGTGCGGCTCGCCTCGGCGAGCTCACGAACTGGGCGGTACGAGCCCGCCGTATAGAACTGGGTGATGTAGACGAACGCCACGCTGGTGGCGAGACCCACAACGCCAGCGCCAAAGAAGTAGAGCCAGGCGTCGGTCCCGTTGGTCTGGAGCATCACCGCACAGGTGATCGCCATGCCGATGGCTGAAAGGGCCGTGGTGACCCAGTAGCCGCGGTTGAGCATGTTCATTGGATCCTCGTCCTCGCGGCCGTTCACGAAGAACATCGCCACGATTGTGCCGACGAGCCCGAAGGCGCGCACGACGAGTGGGAAGAAGATCCAGGCCTCTGGGTTTGCCCAGCCGGCGGTTGATGCGATCCCGTAGGCGCCAACGCCGAGGATCATTGCGCCGATATTTTCGGCGGCGGTTGATTCGAAGAGGTCGGCACCGCGGCCGGCGCAGTCGCCCACGTTGTCACCAACGAGGTCGGCGATCACGCCTGCATTGCGAGGGTCATCCTCAGGGATGCCCTTCTCAACCTTGCCAACAAGGTCTGAGCCAACGTCGGCGGCCTTGGTGTAGATACCACCACCGAGCTGAGCGAAGAGCGCCACGAACGAGGCGCCGAAGCCGTAACCAACAATAAGGAATGGTGCCTCAGCCGGATTCGTCAAACCACCGAAGGCGACGAAGACGCTGTAGACGCCGAGCAGTGAGAGGGCCACAACGAGGAAGCCGGAGACGGCTCCGCCGCGCATGGCAACCTGCACCGCCTTCACCACGCCGCCACGTGCAGCGGCGGTGGTGCGAAGGTTCGCCTTCACGCTGATGTACATGCCGATGATCCCGGAGGCCATCGAGCAGATCGCGCCAAAGAGGAAGCTCACGCCGGTGCGGATCCCAAGATCCACGCCGTAGATATCCGTCTCTGCAACCGCCTGGGTCTCGAAGACCGAGATCAGTGCGCCGATTGCCACCGAGCCGACCACCGCAAGCACGGCGATCGTGGTGTACTGACGTCGCATGAATGCGACCGCCCCTTCAAAGATGGTGCCGGCAACCTCTTGCATCGCCTTTGTGCCGCGATCACGTCCGAGGACGTCCTTCGCGAGCCAGAGGGCGAAGAGGATGGCGACGATACCTGCTGGGAGAATCAAACTCTGCAGCAGCGCCGTAGTGATTTCCATATGTTTGAACACTCCTCCGATGCGTCCAGATCCGTCGCGTGGCCGCGGTGCGTGCACCGCGCTTCGGGTCGGGCGTCTGTCGGGCTACGGACCACATCTGCGACCCGACTGGGATGGGCACCCAGTAGCGCGATGGTAGGGCTCCCTCCCGATGTGGGTCAACCAGCCCACTCCCTCTCCAGAGGTGGCCCTGCTGCACACCCCTATACTCCCCACATGCGGAAGCGCCACCTCCTCATTGAGATCGCTCAGACCGTCGCGCTCACCGTGGTCGCCTTCTACCTCCTCCAGACCTTCATCGCCCAGCCCTTCCGTGTGGAGCAGGGCTCGATGCGGATCACCTTTGAGCCTGGGGAGTACGTCCTCGTCGATAAGCTCTCCCCGCGGGTGACAGGCTTCCATCGGGGCGACGTGGTGATCTTCCATCCGCCTGAAAGCTGGCCCGCGAGCAGTGGCAACACGCCGTATATCAAACGCGTCATTGGGCTGCCCGGCGAGACGGTGACGATTGGCCCTGACGGTGTGCGCATCAACGGAGTGCTCCTCCCTGAGGACTACGTCTACGTTGACGGCGGTGGCAACAGCGAGGAGCCACAAAGCTGGACGCTCGCCGCAGATGAGCTGCTCGTCTTTGGCGATCACCGCTCTAACTCGTCAGACTCGCGCGCCTATGGACCGATCCCTGCAAGCGCTGTGGTTGGGCGTGCCGTGATTCGCTACTACCCAATTGATCGGATGTCACTGATCACGCCGCCCCCTTACAACATCGCGGTGCCGTGAACCCTCTCTTGCTTGAACTGCCGCTCGCAGCCGTTGCGGCACTCAGCGGGGCGCTCGCCGTTACGAGCGCACGCCGAGGCGCGTGGATTGCGCTGCTGCTGATGAGTACCGCCGCCGCAATGCTTGAGTTCCGACCAACCGACTCACTCTCCCCTGCCCTCCTGCTGCGACTCGCCGCGATCTATGGAGCAACCCTCTACGCACTCCCGGCGGGGATGCTAGAGCGGCGCGCACTCGCTCATGACCTACAGCCACGCCGCCTCCTCGCAACGCTGGCTGATCATCCGGTCGTTGCCGTGAGCGCTGTTGCAGGGCTGATTCTTGGCACAATCCCACTTGCACTGCCGATTGAGGGGAGCTCGGTGCTCCTGCGCGGTGCAGGAGTTGCACTCCTCTTGATTGGACTTCCTCCAATGCTCACAAGTCGTTATGTCGAGGCCACGGCGCGGGCAGCGGTGGTGACACTTTCCGGTGCGCTCCTCCTGCGCGCCTCAATCCTCGGACCGCTCGACCTCTTCAGCTCCATCGCAATGGCGGCTGGGTTCGCTGCCCTGCTCCTTATTGGCGCTGCGGTTGCTGGACAGCTCACCAAGGCGGAGGAGTAATGAGCGATGCTCTGACGCTGCAGGCGCTAAGCCTGGTCCGCGCCCTCTCCCCACTCCTCTTTGCGCTGCTCAGTCTCCTCGTCATTCCTCTCGTTCGCTCAGAACGCTTCGGCAGTAAGAGGGATGCACATGTGCGAGGCGGCAGTGCAGCAGTCGCTCTCCTCTTGCTTAGCAGTGTTGCCGCACTGCTCGCCGGAAATGGATACAGCTCAACACTGAACGCGGGACTGATCACCGTTGACCCGAGTGAGCCGGGCCGTCTCCTTGTCACACTCGGTGGAGCGGTCTTCGCCCTGATCGTTGCTGTGGGTAAAGGCCGTCGTGCCGGAGCAATGGGACAGGTTGCCCTCTTCGGTCTCGCACTCATTGATCTTGCGCTTGCAATCCCGATCGGCCTCGCCCCCATCGCGATCCTCCTTGTCGGGAGCGCCTCACTCTCCGCGCTTGCCGCTGGAGATAAGGAAGACGCTCAACGCGCTCGCGCCGTCTTTCGCGATCTACGCACCGTTGGCGTGCTGCTCACCGTCACGGTCATGGCAGAGCTGCTTCGCTCTGCCATCCCCCTCTCCGCCACTGATCCCTCATACGCAACCACCTCCTCACTCACCGCAGGGGTTGCGCTGACGCTCTCCCTCGTCCTCCTTGGGATGATTGGCGCATTCCCCTTCCACCACAGACTGGTGCGGATTTTTGAGTCGCTCCCGATCGTTGGATCACTGATGGTTGGCGTCTGGATTCCCGCCGCACTTAGCCTGATTATCCTCAACGAGCTCTCGCTCCTCTCGTCTTCGGTGAGTGAGCCGATCGGTGGCGCGGTGGTCGCCGCACTCTTCATCACAGGCACGGTGACGCTACTTTTCGGTGGCCTCTCCGCGCTGCTTCATGACGACGTTGGCGAGGTCCTTGGATTCCTTGCGGTGGGGAACGCGGGCTGGCTCGCGCTCGGCGCAGCGGCAATCATCCTGCACCCATCAGCGGTCGGCCCGCTCCTGGTCGCCCTCCCTGGTGCGCTTGTGATCTCACTCTTCGGTCTCTGGCGCATCTCCATCCGACGCCACTACGAACTGACGTCGCTCCAGGAGTTGAGTGGCTGGGCGCGGCGCACTCGGGCACTTAGCGTTGTGCTGATCTGCGCCGCAATCTCCCAAACTGCAGTCCCTGCGCGTGAGTTTTTCTCTGGTGGATTTGACATTGCGGGACAGAGTGGAGGCCTCTTGATCACGCTCGGTGCCCTGCTTGGCGCCGGAACGCTCGCTGCAGCGGCGATTCGACTCCTCCTCATTGGCGTAGCGCAAGAGAGCCAAGATGTTCACCGATCTCCCGCAGCAAAAGCTCTAAGTCCAGCGGCGATCTGGCTCATGGCTGGCGCGATCCTGATCTCTGGGGTCGCTGCAGGGCTCATCAACATTGAAGCGGCTGCGTCTGGTCTGCTACGCCCAGACCCGGTGGAGAGTGTCCCGCAAAACTCAACGCCGTAACGTTACGCCGCGCAGCGGCGGACTAATCGGGCGGAGCTACTCCTCGTCGGAGAGGATCCAGTCGTCTACGCCGCGGCTGTAATCAACAAGCTCAGCGGGCGTGAACCAGAGCGCGATCTCTGCAACCGCAGTCTCTGGTGCATCTGACGCATGGATAAGGTTCTTCGCCGTCTCGAGGCCGAAGTCACCGCGGATCGTCCCTGGCGCCGCCTCGTGTGGCTTCGTCGCGCCAACCATAGAGCGGACGACGACGATCGCGTTCGGCCCCTCAAGGACGAGGGCGACGACTGGTCCAGAGGTGATGAACTGCACGAGACCAGCGAAGAAGGGACGCGCGGAGTGCACCGCATAGTGCGTCTCCGCGAGCTGCTTGCTCACCGGCATCAACTTCATCGCGGCGATCTTCAGCCCACGGTCTTCAAAGCGCGAAAGGATGCGCCCCGCAAGAAGGCGCTGAACGCCGTCTGGCTTGATCAGGACGAGGGTGCGCTGTGAGGTCATGGTGAGAGCCTAGCGGATCGGCGCGAAGGTGGCCTGACGGCGGATGGGTCAAGGTCGCCACGGCGTACGGTACGGCGCACCGCGGCGAGCGTGCTGCGCGGCGCCGAGAGGCCGACGCGTAGGCTGCCACCTCGCACGAGGTTGCGTGCCACACGGAGCAGATCGGCGGGGCGAACGCGCTCAATCTCCGCCAAGAGTTCGCCGAGCTCTTGCGGCACCCTACGGAGCACGCGCTGGCTCGCATGCCACTCGGCAAGGCCGCGCGGATCATCAGCGGCGCGTTCGAGCCGTCCTGCAAGATAGGCGCGCGCTCGTTCAATCTCTGCCGCACTCGGCGCCTCACGCGCCAAGCGACGAAGCGCCTCGGTGACGAGCTGCAGCGCCTCAGTGACGCGACCAGGATCCGCGCCTCCAGAGATCACCAGCGCGCCGGCATCTTTATAGTCGATCGCGCTCGCACCAATGTCATAGACGAGCCCGCGCTCTTCACGCACCTCTAAGAAGAGGCGGCTCGCCGAACCATCGCCAAGGATCGTGGCGAGTATCTCTAGTGCAGGCGCGTCTGGATCTTCGCGGCGAAGCGCTGGCAGCCCAACGGCGAACTGCGCCTGCTCGCCATCGCGCACCTTCGCAACGATCCCGTCTCCTCCTCGGCCACGAGGCTTCACTGCGCGACGCGCAGGTGCCGCCGCACGCTGCGCACTACTGCGTGGTGCCGCCGCAAGCGCCGCGCGCGCAATCGCGTTCGCCTCTGCAGCGCTCAGATCACCGGCGATCGCAAGCGCCGTTGCCTGCGGGCGATACTCGCGCGCATGAAAGGCGCGCACCGGCCCGTGCTTCAGCCTGCGGATCTCAGGGATCGTCCCTGCAATCTCACGACCGAACGCATGATCGCGAAAGAGGGCACGGTCAAGAGCGGTAGATGCCTGCTCACTCGGGTCGTCCGCATAGGAGCGAATCTCTTCAATCACGATCTCACGTTCGATCTTTAGATGTTCTGGGAGCAAGAGTGGTGCGAGTGCAACGGCGCCGATCAGTCGCGCCGCCTCGGTCGCAACGGCGCGTGGAACATGAATCCAGAAGAGCGTGCTCTCGCGATCGGTCCCCGCATTAGAGTTCGCGCCGATCCCCTCCATCGCCTGCGCAAGTGCCGCTGAGCTTTCAGCACCTGCGATGCCCTTAAAGCAGAGATGCTCAAGAAGATGCGCAGCGCCGCGTTCGCTGGTTCGTTCGTGACGCGATCCTGCACCGATCGCAATGGCGATCGCGACGGTTCGTGCCGATGGTGTCTGAATGAAGACCGACGACGCAGCACCTGCGCCGCGGAGTGCGCGAGAGCGCGGTGCGGCGCGCTTCAGGAGTCGCTGCGCTCGGACTCAGCCGGATCCGACGATCCGGCATCGGCGCTCGGCCACGCCTGCGTTGGAAGTTCAATCTGCACATACTCCTCACCGCGATACTCAAGCCAAGTGCGCACCGGCTCTGTTCGCGGGATCGCTGTCCCCGCGCTGTATTCGATCTCTACAACGGCGTCACTGCTGCGCAGCGTGTAGCGCAGGTGCCCAGGCTCGGAGAGGTCAAACTCCACGCTCTGAAATGCGTCCACGTTGATCGTGATCGTGAGTGGAGTGAAAATCGATGAGACCTCTGGGTCATCACCGAGCACCTCCTCGACCCAACCCATGCCTCGCGCGATCAGTTCGCCCCCTTGAAGGTGCCGATACGAGACGGTCTGCCGGAGGAGGGGGCGGAGCACGTTCGCCTTATCGGCGCGCAGGATGGCAAGCCCTCGATTCACAAAGAGGCCTGGGGTCAGCTCGTCGTGGTCGTGATCCATGAGAGGGAGAGCCTAGCGCAGCCGCCTTCGTGCCGCGGCTCGCGCTCCCGTCGATCCCCCCACCCGCCTATCATCGGCTCGTGCGCTACGCCGTTGATCTTGGGAACAGCGCCGCGAAGGTCGGCTACCTCCGCGAGGGCGCCCTCGTCTCGCTGCGCGTCGCCTCCCCCGCCAACCCCCGTGATGCCAGCGCCTGGCGCGGCGTCGCTGAGGCGCTCCTCAACCTCGCCGCAAGCGAAGGGGGTGCCGCCACCGAGCTCGTCGTGGGGAGCGTCGTCCCTGAAGGGGCCGCGGCGCTTCGCGAAGTTGCAGCGTCACGCGGCGTTACTGTTGAGGTACTGCAGAGCCGCGACCTCCCCCTCGTCTCACGCCTTGAGGAGCCAGATCGGATCGGCGTCGATCGCGCTCTTGCCGCCTGGTTCACCTATGCGCAGCAGGGCGCGCCGCAGCGCCGTGGCGCGATTGCGGTGACGCTCGGCACGGCACTGACACTAACCTGCGTCAGTCGCGCTGGCGAACTGCTCGGCGGTGCGATTGCCGTATCACCACTCCTCGCCGCGCGCGCACTCGCGAGCGGAACCGCTGCACTCCCCGAGGTCACCCTCTATGACGAGAGCCCAGAGATCCCGGGGCCGATCGGCGCGTCAACGGAGAGCGCACTCGCCGCTGGGATCTTGCGCAGCGCACGCGGTGGTCTCGTTGCGCTGATCAACGAGAGCATGATGGAGATGGAGCGGCGCGATCCAGGATCACTGGCACCAGCAATCAGCCTCACCGGCGGTGCCGCAACGGCGGGCTGGAGCGCGGGCATTCGCGCCGATCTCCGTGATCCAGATCTTGTCGTGCGCGCACTCCTCGCACTGCCGCGGAGCGTCCGCACGTGAGCGGCGGGCAAACCAACGCGAACGGGCCACTCAGCGGACGACTGATCGTCCTCGGCATTACTGGATCGATCGCCGCATTCAAGGCGCCGGAGATTGTGCGCGCGCTGCGCGCCGCCGGTGCCGATGTGCAGGCGCTCCTCACTCCCGCCGCAACGAAATTTGTCTCACCGCTCACCCTGCGCACACTGACCGGCCACGCCGTTGACGCAGATCTCCTCGACCTTCTCCCAGACGGGCGGATCGGTCACATCGTTGCCGCCGATAGCGCCGATGCGATCCTCGTTGCACCGGCAACGGCACAGTGGCTCGGTGCCATGGCCGGCGGACTCGCCGGTGATGCGGTGACCGCCGCCTGCCTCGCCACCACCGCACCCGTTGTTGTTGCCCCCGCAATGGACGGCGAGATGTGGGCACATCCGGCAACAGCCACAAACGCCGCGCGCCTCACCAACGACTTCGGTTACACGATCGTGCCGCCGGAGAGCGGCGCGCTCGCATCGGGAAGCAGCGGCGTCGGTCGGCTCCCTGAACCCGCAACCCTGGTTGATGCACTCGTCCGCGCAATCGGGAGCGCGCCGATCCGCGAGCCGAGCGAGGCGCGACGGCCGCCACTCGTCCCTGCAGGCGACCTCTCCGGTCGTCGTGTCGTCATCACGGCTGGCGGCACCGAAGAGCCGATTGACGCGGTGCGCATCCTGGCGAATCGCTCCTCTGGACGACAGGGTGTCGCCCTCGCCGAAGCGGCGCGCGATCGCGGCGCTGACGTCGTGCTGATCGCTGCACGCGTTGCCATCCCACTCCCTGAGGGGGTGGGGATCGTGCGCGTCGCCACCGTTGCTGACCTTGACGCGGCACTCCGCAGCGCACTCTTGCCGCCACCCGCCGGCACCAGCGCAACCCCCGCAGATCTCTTCATCGCCGCCGCGGCGGTCTCCGACTTCCGCATGGCGGGGGGTCCGAGCAGAGAGAAGCTGCGTCGTGATGGCGCGCTCACCCTCCATCTTGAGCCAACACCCGATCTCCTCGCCGGAATCGCAGCGGCACTTGGACCACGCGCGAAGCGTGCCACTAAGCTCATCGGCTTCTCCGCCGAGAGCGGCGCAACGAAGCGCGCCGCAGAGAAGCTCAACGCCAAGGACCTCGATCTCATCATTGCGAATGATGTGAGTGCGCCAGGGATCGGCTTTGAGAGCGCCGAGAACGCGGTAGAGATCCTGCACGTTGACGGGAGCACGCAACGAATTGGCCCAGCGCCAAAGCGTGTTGTTGCTGACGGGATTCTTGATCAGGCGGTACTGCTCCTGAGTGGCGCAACGCACGCATGAGCACACAGGGTGCCGTGCGGCGGAACAGCGTTGCAACGTTGCAAGGTCTGCGTGATGCGGGCGAGCGTTTCGCTCTGCTCACCGCCTACGATCGCGCCACAGCAGAGCTCGCCGAGGCGGCCGAGATTCCCGCAATCCTTGTTGGCGACTCACTCGCGCAGGTTGCACTCGGCCATGAGAGCACGGTGCGCATTGGGATGAGCGAGATGCTCCACCATGTTGCCGCGGTCGTTCGCTCGAGCCGTAGCGCGCTGGTGATTGCAGATATGCCCTTCCTCTCATACGTCGACGTCGCCACCGCGGCAACGAACGCGAGCGCCTTCCTGCGCGACGCTGGTGCGGGCGCCGTGAAGCTGGAGGGGGGCGCTGAGATGGCGCCGATCGTGCGGGCGCTCGCTGAGAGCGGCGTCCCTGTCATTGGACATATCGGCTTCACGCCGCAGTCGGCGCTGCAGCAAGATCGTGCACGCGCCCAGGGGAAGGAGCCAGCAGCGGCGGCACAGCTCCTCGCCGACGCGCTCGCACTGCAAGCGGCTGGTGCCGCCGCGATCGTCATTGAACTCGTCCCAGCTGAACTCGCAGCGCTCATCACCGAACGACTCACGATCCCAACGATCGGGATTGGTGCTGGTCCACACTGCTCCGGCCAGGTGCAGGTTGCCCCTGATCTCCTTGGGCTTCTTGCGGAGCCAGCGCCACGCCATGCTGGCGGCTACGCCTCGCTGCGCGATCAGGCGCTGGCTGGACTCGCGAAGTGGCGCGCCGATGTTGCGGCGGGAACCTTTCCTGCCGCTGCACAGAGCCTCGCCGCGAGTGAGGAGCTTCGCGCCGCACTCGCCGCAATGTAGTGATGCAGCGCATCCAGAGCCGCGCCGAACTCTCCGCAGCACTCAACGCGGCGCGGCGACCAGTTGGCTTCGTCCCCACGATGGGGGCGCTCCACGCCGGTCACGCCGCGCTGATCCGCACCGCGCGCGCGGAGTGCGCAACGGTGATCGTCTCGATCTATGTGAACCCGAAGCAGTTCACCGCCGCGACGGATCTCGCCGCCTACCCGCGTACGCTCGACGCAGATGCCGCCCTTGCTGAAGCGAGCGGCGCCGACCTTCTCTTTCATCCGAATGACGCGGAGATCTATCCGCCTAATGAAGTGGTACAGACTGTTGACCCAGGACCGCTCGCGCTGCGTCTTGAAGGTGCAGCGCGACCTGGCCACTTTGCCGGCGTTGCAACGGTAGTCTCGCGACTCTTTGACCTGGTGCAGCCCGACCGAGCCTACTTCGGCGAGAAGGACGCCCAGCAGCTGCGCGTCGTGGAGTGGATCACCGCGCGGCGGACATCAGCGCCGCCGATCAGCATCCGTCGCGTCCCAACGGTCCGTGACACAGATGGCCTTGCGCTGAGTTCACGCAATGCGCGCCTCTCTCCCGCCGGTCGAACGGCGGCTGCCGCTATTCCGCGCGCACTTGAAGCGGCGCACGACGCGCTCGCACACGGCGCATCTACCGTTGCGCAGGTTCGCGCAGCGGCGCTGCACCTACTGAGTCAGCACCCAGAGCTGACGCTGGACTATCTCGATGTAGCTGACCCTCTAACGCTTGAGACACTTCCAGATGACGCAACCGTCAACGAAGCGCTCCTGACCATCGCGGTTTCAGTTGATGGCGTGCGCCTTCTTGACGAGCGTCTTCTCGGTGAGCGAAGCGCGAGCTAGCGCGCTGGGACGGGTCGCGCCACCGCAAGGATGCGGTCGATATCAAGTGAGCCCGCAACGAGTGCCTTAATCTCGGCGATCTTCCGCACATCTTCGGGATGCGTCTTCACCAGGAGGTCGTGCACCTTGGAGGCAACCGTGTAGGTGTCGCCTTCCATCAAAACAGTGAAGAGATCCGCTTTCCGGAGTAGCTCAATGATGCGCTGGCTCGGCCGATAGCCGCCACTCAAGACAAAGCCGAGCGGGCGATTCGGGTGCTCGCCGCCGTTCAGCCAGAGTCCCGCGAGCACCTCCAGCACATCCTCGCGATCGCCAGGGACCACCACGAGTGCGTCGGCACCGATGCGCTCCATCACATGCTCCGGCTGCATCGCGGCAACGGAGACGCGGCCGATGATTGCGTCCATATCGCGGCCAGGCCAGAGCGTCTCCCCTTGCAGGCCATCTTCAATGATTGCGAGCGTTGGATTGGAGAGGATCTGTCGATACGGAAGGATGCCGAGGAGCGGGATCTTGTGTCGAGCGAGGCCGCGCTCAAGGAGCTGTGGCAGTTGCGGCTCCATCTCAAGGTTAACCTTGTTGACGATCGCTCCCGCCACCTCAACACCACGCGCGGCGAAGAGTGCGGCGTTCAAGACGATCTCATCGATCGGTCGGCCGATCCCACCTTCGCTGACGATGATCACGGGGGCGCTGAGGAGCGCTGCAACATCCGCATTGGAGAGTCCGATCACGGCGCCAACGCCAGCGTGGCCGGTTCCCTCCAGAAGGATCAGGTCGCGCCCCTTCGCCATCTCCGCCTGTGCGGCAACGATGCGTGCACCGAGATCCTCAACGATCTCCCCCTCAATGACGCGGCGCGTAAAGCCGCGCGGAATCTGCACCGGCGAGAGGAGCTGCGTTGAATCCGGAAGGTTGAAGACGCCGCGCATCAGCGCCGCGTCTTCGTCTGCGGGCGCGCCGTCCAACATGATCCAGCGCTGCCCGACCGGCTTCATGAAGGCGGTGTTCAGGCCGCGATCGGCAAAGGCGGCAAAGAGTCCGAGCGATGTGGTGGTCTTGCCGCGGTTCTGCCCAGTTGCGGCAAGGAAGATCTGCCGAGCGCCGTCGGCCATGCGCGTTACTCCTCGCCGCGTGGCGCAGTGCGCCGTTCGATCAACTTCACCGCGTCGGCGAGTCGCGAGACAACCTCTGGCTCCACATCTTCTCGAGTGATGTGTGTGCCGAGTTTATCCAGCACATCCGCCGCAACGGAGAGGAAGACCGATGCATCGGCGATGAAGAATTCGGACTCATTGCTATAGCGCACAAATGTCAGTCGCCCCTGCAGCGCGCGGCGGTCATCACCGTGTGCGACCTGCGTGGTGAAGTTGTGGCCCTGGATGCCGTCTGGGTTAGAGAGGAAGCTGAGCGCGTTATCAATCGCAAGGCCGAATCGTGCCCGCCAACTGGTGAGTCGCTCCAACACCTCCGGCTGAAGGCGAAGATCATGCACCTCGTTGAAGGCCTCAGGGGCGGCGGTGAGCGCGTTGACGAGCGTTGCCCCCTGGCGCTGACCGAGCATCGCCTGCAGTGAGCGCTCCAGCGTCACCACCTCGGCATCGAAGTGGCTGGAAGTGATCAGGTCGACGAGGAGATCCTCCACGTTGTCGAGCGTGGTCGGATCGCCGAGCGCCAAGGCGAGCGCGAGGATCTCCTCGCGAAAGAGGAAGCGCTCTTCGTGATCAAGTCCTGTCATCGCAGCATCCTAGCGCGCCGCACGCCGCCAGAGCGTACGAGCGAAGGTGTGCTGAATGGCAGACCAGCCGAACCGCGGCTTATGGGTAGATGCCGCGGACGCTCATCGCGTCGGCAACACGCTTCACGGAGAGGAGGTAGGCACCTGTGCGCAGGTGACTCTTCTGCTCCTGTGCCATGTCGTAGACCTCGTGGAAGGCGCGCACCATCTTCTTCTCAAGGCGGAGGTTGACCTCCTCCTCTTCCCAGAAGTCGCGGTTCAGGTCCTGCACCCACTCGAAGTAGCTGACGGTGACGCCGCCCGCGTTGCAGAGGATGTCAGGGATCACCATCGCCCCATTAGCGAAGAGGATGTCGTCCGCCTCTGGAGTGGTTGGGCCGTTCGCCGCTTCCGCAACGATCTTCGTCTTGATCTTTGCCGCGTTCTCCGCAGTGATCTGATTCTCCAGCGCCGCTGGAATCAGCACGTCGCACGGGATCTCAAGGATCGCCTGGTTGGAGACCGCCGTTGCGCCGGCAAGTCCGACCACGCTCCCCGTCTTCTTCTTATGCGCATCAACTGCGGCAAGGTCGAGCCCCGCCGCGTTCTGGATGCCGCCGCTGCTATCGGAGACGGCGATCACCTTGGCACCAAGCTCAGAGATCAACTTTGCGGCGATGGAGCCGGCGTTGCCGTACCCCTGCACCACAACCGTTGCGCCCTTCAGGTTCAGCCCAATCTTCGCCGCAGCTTCGCGTACGCAGATCACTGCACCACGCGCCGTTGCCTCGTTGCGACCCTTTGAGCCGCCGAGTGCGATCGGCTTTCCAGTGACAACACCTGGGACGGTGTAGCCAACATGCATGGAGTAGGTGTCCATCATCCAGGCCATCGTCTGGCTGTTGGTGTTCACGTCAGGCGCAGGGATATCTGACTCTGGCCCGATGATCACCGCGATCTCCGTGGTGAAGCGGCGCGTCAGGCGCTCAAGCTTGCCGAGTGAGAGCTGCTTCGGGTCAACGGTGACGCCGCCCTTACCGCCGCCATACGGAAGATCCATCACGGCGCACTTCCACGACATCCACATTGAGAGCGCCTTCACTTCATCAATGTTGACGTCCTGATGGAAGCGAATCCCGCCCTTGGCTGGGCCGCGACCGAGGTTGTGCTGGACGCGGTGCCCCTCGAAGACGCGCGTTGAACCGTCATCCATGCGTACAGGGAAGTGCACGGTCAACTGCCGGCGCGGCTCGCGCAGCACGGCGGCGATCCCTGGGTCGAGGTTGAGCCGCTTGGCGGCAAGATCAAACTGCTGCTGGGCAACGGCCCAGGCGCTCTTCTGGCTCATTCGTGGGTCACCTCATGCTCATATCCGCTGCGGCGAGAGGTCGCAGTCGGCCGCCCTTCGGCGCACGCCCTCAGGCTACAACTTGGCCAAAAAACCCGCCGCCGAGCCTCCCCCATCGGGGCGCTCCAGGGCCAGTTGAGCGCGGCTGCTGCGCGCGGCTACTTTGCGCGAATCAGTGCAACGCCGAGACCCTTCGGTCCCGTGTGTGGCCCAATCGCGGCACCGGCGCGAACGATCCCCGGCTTCAGCGCACCCACCGCAGGGAACCGCGTGACGAGCTCTGTCCGGAACTCCTCAACATCAGGCGCCTCTGAATGCAGGATCGTGAGCTCCTCAACGGCCGATTCACCAACAATTTGCATGAAGCGCTCGCGCGCCTTTGATGTGGTACGCGGCTTATCGAGCGTCACCACCTCGCCATCAATGATGTCGATGATCGGCTTCACGGAGAGAAGCCCGCCGATCGCGGCGCGCGCTGGGCTGATGCGCCCGCCCGCCTTCAGG
>JAPLHQ010000089.1 GCA_026389555.1 Chloroflexota bacterium | reverse complement strand
GTAGCGGGCGGGTCTCCGGGCAAGTTTGGAGAGATAAAACTCTGGAATGTCGGCACAGGCTTCGGCGTGTTGGTGAGTCCCAACTTTGCCCAGACGATGTACTCAGGAATGATCAACACCTGATACGGAACAAGAATCGTGAGCAGCACCATGCCGAAGGCGAGGCGACTGCCTCGGGCGCGCAAGACGGCAAAGCCGTAGGCGCAGAAGGCGGAGGTGAGTGTTGCACCGAGTGTGCCGAGCACCGCAATTACCACAGAGTTTGCAAACCAGGTGGCGATCGGCGCGCGTCGGAAGACCTCGGCGTAGTTGCCCCACTGTGGGTCGGCGGGGAAGAGGTTGAAGGAACCTGTGGCGAGCTCCGCCGGTGTCTTTAGTGAACCGCCAAGCTCCCAGACGAACGGAAGAATGAAGAGCGCCGCGAAGAGGGTGAGGGTGCCGTAGAGCGCCAAACGCCCCGGCGAGATGATCTGCAGGCCCTTACGTGAATCAGTGCTCAACTTAGTTGTCATAGAAGACCCAGCGCTTAGAGAGGCGGAAGTTAATCACGGTCAGGAGCATCACGACGAGCGTCAGCAGCCAGGCGACCGCCGATCCAAATCCAAAGTCGAGATTACGGATGAGGAGTCGGTAGATCAGGAGTGCAACGCTCATTGATTCGTTTGCTGGGCCGCCAGCGCCACCGGAGATCACGAACGGCTCGGTGAAGAGGGAGAGACCGCCAATCAGGCCGATCACGAGATTGAAGAAGAGGGTGGGGGAGAGTAGTGGCAGTGTGACGGAGAAGAATCGCCGAATGCGTCCAGCGCCATCGCACTCCGCCGCTTCGAGCAGCTCTTTTGAAATCTGCTGGAGCCCCGCAAGGAAGATCAGCGTCATTCCGCCGGTGCCAGCCCAGACAAGCATGAAGATGATTCCCCAGCGTACTGACTCAGGTTCATTGAACCAGGCGGGACCCGATACACCGATCAGGTCGAGCGCCTTGTTCAGCAGTCCTTCTGAACCGAGAATCCAGGTCCAGAGCGCTGCGGTTGCAACGCCAGAGACAACGGTCGGTAGATAAAAAGCCATGCGATAGATCGGCATCCCGCGCACCTTCTGGTTGAGGAGCACCGCAAACGACATACCGACCGCCAGCTGTAGTGGCACCGCAATGATTGTGATCATCGCCGTGTTGCTAAAGGCCTTAAGGACGAGCTTCCCCTTGCCTTCCAGATTTACGAGATCGGCATAGTTCTCCAACCCAACCAACTTCGGTGTGCCCCGCAGGTTCCAATCCATGAATGAAAGCGCCAGCGAAGCGATCAACGGGAGCAGCGCAAAGAGAACGAACCCTGCAAGGAATGGCGCAATGAAGAGCCAGAACCAGCGCTCCTCGTTGCGCTGCAGAAGTGGCAGGGGCGCGAAGAGGGAGCGAAACCGGCTCATCCGGCTCGCCCCCTCTTCAGTTCCGTGCATCGTTAGTACCGCCCTACAGTACGAACCGTTGCGGCCACGCCCCTACTGGAGCGGTGCTGCAGCGGTGGACTGCTGTACGAGATCGTCAAGAAGCGCCTGCCAGTCGCCCTGCGTCTTGGCAGTGAGCGCCCCCTCGAATGCTGGGGAGATGACTCCCCAGAATCCTTCGGACCACTCGCCCTTGATCGGCTCGAGCGCAATGTGCTCATTGCCGATCTTGGTGATCTCGCACTTGCTCAACGGGAGTGCCTCTGACTTGCAGTAGACATCATCAAGAACGGCAGCAATCGGTGAGCTGTTGTAGCCCGCGACTGCATCGCTCTTCTGTCCTTCAATGTCGGTGAGGAACTTCACGTACTCCCAGGCCCACGCCTTATTCTTCGATGATGACGAGACGCCGAAGCCAGAAGCCGCCCCCTGGATCTTCCCGTTCCCCTCAACAGGGACGGAGACGGCGTCCCATGCGAACTTTCCGGCAGAGTTTTCGATGATTGCTGGGGACTCCCATGTGCCGGAGATCAGCATGGCAACGTTGCCAGCGGAGAAGTTGTCCTGTCCAGCCTTATCGCCCTCTGGTAGACCACCGAACCCTGCGCCGAGGCTCCAGTTAAGGACCGCTTCGCGGCTTAGGTCGTCGAGTGTCTTCATTGCATCGGCGCAGCCGGCGCCGTTATACGTGTACTCGGTTGCGGCCGAGTCGTCGTTGCTCAGTTCGCAGCCGTACATGCGCATCCAGGCGACGTACTGCTCGTTCCAGGCGAGCGTCAGGCCGTAGCGCTTGCTCCCCTTGTCAGCCGTCTTGCGAGCGGC
>JAPLHQ010000037.1 GCA_026389555.1 Chloroflexota bacterium | reverse complement strand
CGCCTCCACGCGACCAGGGTCGCCAGGGAGGAGCACGTAGCGACCAACATCGCCCTGCTTCAGGCCGATGTGATGCTTCCGACCATCCTTCTCAGTTGCTGCCATCAGGCACCCCCTTTCGCCAAGTATGGCGCGGCGAGGGCCGCCGCATCCTCTCGACTCAGGTAGCTGCTCTGCGTCCCAAGGCGTTCCACGCTCTTTGACGCGCAGGCAACAGAGAGCTTCGCCGCCTCAACCGGGTCGAGCCCGCTCGCCAGGCCGAAGGCGAACGC
This sequence comes from Chloroflexota bacterium, assembly GCA_026389555.1. GTDB lineage: Bacteria > Chloroflexota > Limnocylindria > Limnocylindrales > Limnocylindraceae > Limnocylindrus. The sequence goes on along the minus strand of JAPLHQ010000037.1, from coordinate 2,600 downwards.
GCCAAGGAAGGCGTCGCCAGCCCCCGTGGTGTCCACAACTTTTGCCTCGGGTGCTGGGATGGTGATCAGCTCTTCGCCTGGGATGGCGATCACCGCGCCGGCAGAGCCGAGCGTGACGATCAGCTTCGCTCCAGACTTTGCCGCCGCCGCCTTGATTCGCGCGTTCGCGCCGTCACCGCGCGCCTCGCCGCCAAAGATCGTGGCGAACTCTGTCTCATTCGGCGCGAGCCAATCTGTTGCCGCGAGGAGTTCTGGCTTGAGGGTGGCGGCGGGGGCTGGATTCAACAGTGTGGTGATGCCCGCGGCGCGCGCGGCACGGAATGCGGCGAGCGTCACGTGTTGTGGAATCTCTAGCTCTCCAACCACAATCAGTGGCTTGAACTCGCGAACGGCGGCCTCTGCAATTGCTGGGTCGGTGCTGTTGTTTGCGCCCGGGATGATGATGATGCGATTCTTCCCCTTAGCGTCAACCCAGATTGGTGCAACGCCACTGCTCTCTTCAACGGTGCGCATCCAGGTGGTATCAATCTTCTCTTTCACGAAGTTCTCCATGTGCGCGGCGCCGTACGCGTCGTTTCCAACTGCGTTGACCATGGCGACCGGCGCACCGAATCGCGCCGCCATCACCGCCTGGTTCGCACCCTTGCCACCAAAGCCCATCTGGAAACGGTCGCCTACGAGCGTCTCGCCAACTTCAGGGAGGCGCTGCGCGTAGGCGATGAGATCCATCATGGTGCTCCCAACCACAAGAACGCGTGCTTCGCTCATCTTTTGATGTCACTCCTCTGCGGGGCGCGCGCCGCATCTGCGGCGGGTCTGCGATGATGATGCCGCCTCTGCGCCCTCTCTGCACGGCGCGTCGCGGTACACGTTGGAGGAAGAGTCAATGCACGAGAGCCAGCTCTGGGAGAGCCCGGTCCTTCAGTCCGTTCTGCCCGTGGTTGAGGCGAGCCAGCATGTCCGAATCTCTGAGGAGGCGATCCGCCGCGTGGCCGCCTGGATGGCATACGAGGAGTTCGCGCCGATCGGTGGCGGCTCGGCTGGTCCGTTTGATGTGGGCCCGGATCCAGACCGCATCACGAATCTCACCATGCTCGTCAATACGCTGAACTTCGCCTTCACCGACTTCACCACCTCCGTGAAGTTTGCAACGGAGTACCGCGGCGTGACTTACGTAGATAGCGAAGCGATGGTCGCCTGCATGCACCGCGCGATCAGCGCTGGCGAACCGCTCCTCACCGGCGAGTGGGCGGCACATGCAACGCACGACGATCTTGCGCGCATCTTCAAGGGGAACATTCAGATGCCAATGCTGGCAGAGCGTGCGCAAATCTTGAACCAGGTTGGTGAAGTTCTTGTGGATCGCTACAAGGGCGCCTGGCATCATTGGACTGCATCATGCGCGCCTGCGCTCTATGCAGATGGTGAGGGCCTACTCGAACGACTCCCCGTAGAGTTTCCGCGATTCAACGACGTCAGCTTCTGGCGCGGACGCGAGGTGAAGATCGCGAAGTTGGCACAGCTTGGTCTCTGGTCGCTTCACCTCTCTCTCGCACGGGTTGGGAAGAAGACGCTGCGCGACCCCTGGCGCGCAACAGCCTTCGCCGACTACATCGTCCCTGTTGCGCTGCGCGTAATGGGGATCGCAACCTTCACCCCGGCGCTGACGGAGGCGATTGATCACGGTGTGGAGATTCCACGCGATTCAGAAGAAGAGATTGAGTTGCGTGCGCTCTCCATCTATGCGGTGGCTCGACTCACCGATGAGATCAATGCGCTCCGCCCAGATGCGCTGCAGCTGATCAGCCCGCAGGTGGACTACCGACTCTGGAAGAGTTACCACGCAACGCACCATCCACATCACCTCACGCGCACGGTGATGTACTAGGGTGAAACGATGAAACGTCAACATATCTTCTGGCTCTCAGTAACCGCAGCGCTTTATACTGTTGCTGTGGCGGTGAGCAACCTGCTCATCCCAATCTTCATCAACCTTGGGCCGCTCGGCATGCTCTCCGCCGGCACGCTCACCTTCGGACTCACCTTCACACTGCGAGACATTGCCCATCAGACCAGCGCACGTGTTGGGCTCGGCCGCACGCCGATCTTCCTGATGATCGCCGTTGCCGCCGTGGTCAACGTGATCGTGGCGGCGCTGATTGGGACGCCAGGTCGCTTCCTGATCGCCTCGTTCGGCGCCATCCTCCTCTCTGAGGGCGTGGATACAGAGATCTATCACCGCCTGCGGCAGCGCTCATGGCTGATGCGCGTCTTCTCCAGCAACGCGGTGAGTGTGCCGCTCGACTCGATCACCTTTACCGTGGTCGCCTTCGCCGGCGAGCCAGGCTACGACGCGGCGCTGATGCTCCAGATCATTGAAGCGGATCTCCTCTTCAAGTTCGGCATCGGTGCGCTGATCGCACTCGGAAAGAGCTGGTGGGACCGAACCTTAAAACGAGAGGCGACCGAGTAGCTTCCCTGAGCCCGGATCAATCGCGCTAAGTCGCGCGGCAGCACCAACCGCAATGCGTCCAAGTTCCGGCGTGCGCAGCAGATCTGCCGGCGTCTTCGTCCCCGCCGTCACCGCGGATGCGAGCGGG
>JAPLHQ010000078.1 GCA_026389555.1 Chloroflexota bacterium | reverse complement strand
CCTCGACTATCTCGTTGTTGACCTTCCACCTGGAACATCCGACGCACAGCTCACTCTTGCGCAGGCGGTGCCACTCGCTGGTGCCGTGCTAGTCACCACGCCACAGGATGTTGCACTTGCCGATGTGACCAAGGCGCTCGCAATGTTCCGCCGCATGAACGTGCCGATCCTTGGCATCGTGGAGAACATGTCGTCGTTCGCCTGCCCGCACTGCGGTGAGCAGACAGAGATCTTCGGTCGTGGTGGCGCCGAGCGACTCGCAAAAGAGGAGCAGCTTGAGATGCTCGGACGCGTGCCGCTGGAGATGGCGGTGCGCCAGGGTGGCGACGCTGGCATCCCCGCCGTTGCGCAGCGCGAGGCGGGTCCTGCAGCGATCGCACTCAAAGAGGTCGCCGGAGCTGTCGCTGCGCGGCTTGCGGTGCGTGCCGCGAACGAGAGCGGCACTACTCTGACGATTGCCTGATGCCAGAGAGCGAACGCAGCGGAGCGAGCTTTAGCGAATCGATTGATCAGCTGATCGGCGCGATTCGCGCCCTCCTGCTCGGCCACTGGTCACTGCTCCGCGCAGAGCTCGGTGCGATCGCTCGCGATGTTGTCATCACCCTAATCGGCGCCGCAGCGATCGTCTCGTTGATCGTCACGGCATTGCTTGGCCTCCTCATCGCACTCTTCCTCACCCTTGGTGAAGGCCTCTTCGGATCGCAGCTCTGGGGTGCGGCACAGATGACGCTGCTCCTCCTCTCACTCGCTGCGGCAATCGCCTCATCCATCCTGCGTATTGAGACAGGGCGTCGCCGACGGGCGCTACTGCTCGGTGCTCTGGCTGGAGTTGGTGCGCTACTGCTGACGCTCCTTCCGCTCGCTTGGGCGCCAGGTCCTGCGGTCGGTCTTGCGCTCACGCTGCTCCTCGCCGTGGTGCTGGTTGATCTACTCCTCGGACTGCGCACCTTTGAGACGCAGCGCTTCACTGACCGTTTCATGCCACTCGCGAGCGAGGCGGAGCTGCGCGCAACTGCGCAAGCGCTGGAAGATCTTCGTGAAGAGGCGCTCGGAGGTGTTGCCGCTGAGGTGGGGGAGGCGATCGGGAGTGCCGATGCTGCGATTGGGACACTCCGTCGCAGCATCACGCGCGTTGCTGAGACGCTAACGCGCGCCGCTGAGCGAATTCGACCTGATCGCGGCGGTGACGCATGAGCGGAGGCGCGAGCGAACGCACGCACGAGCAGCGTGTAGAGGCGCTCCTTGATGCGCGACCGAACGTTGCGCGTGAAGTCGAGCAGCTGCGCAGCGCACGAAGTGCATCAGTGGAGGGTTCGCGCAGCATCGCGCGAAGGCTCCGGCCGAGCGGCGGTCTCGGGAAGGAGCTGCGCGAACATCCGCTCCAGGTGATCGGACTACTCGCCGCCCTCTCCCTCCTCGGGTTGCGCTGGCTCACTGGGGCTCGCAAGCCGCGGACGAGTGAGGAGGCCGCACGTGGATCAGCAGAGGGGAGCGGCGTGATTGGTGCGTTTGCTGCTGGGCTCGCCGCTGCCGCTGCGGAGAAGGGCGGCCGCGCCGTGATTGATGCGCTCCTTGATCCACGACCGAGCGCTGCGCGCAGTGGTGGGCGGGTGGACGAAGGTGGGCGGGTGGACGAAACGGGCGGATCCACCCATGATGTTTAGGGGCGAGTGGCGAAATGGTAGACGCGCCAGCCTTAGGAGCTGGTGTCGGTAACGACGTGTGAGTTCGAGTCTCACCTCGCCCACCATCAAGGTGCAACATCTCCGCTATCGTTGACCGCATGAAGGTCACCTCCACACCTGGTCCAAAGAGCAGCGTGCTCCTTGAGATCGTCATGCCCGCCGACGAGGTGGCATCGGCGATCAGCAGTGCGGTGCGCCAGGTTGCATCCCGCAGCCGTATCCCAGGCTTCCGTCCCGGTAAGGCGCCACGCGCCGTAGTAGAACGATTCGCTGGCCTCACGGGAATCCTGGAAGAGGCGACAGAGATCCTGATAGAGCGCGGCTACCGCAAGGCGATCATGGAGTCAGACACACTCCCGTTGACGAGCCCGAAGATTGAGGCGCAGCCAGCAGTGGAGGGCGTTGAGTACAGCTTCTCCGCCACCGTCTCTGTTCCGCCAGAGGTGAAGCTTGGCGACTATCAGAAGTTCAAGTTCACACCAACGTTTGAAGAGCCTGATGCAAAGAAGGTTGACGCGGTCATTGACGATCTCCGCGACAGCTACGCAGTGCTGACGCCAGTGACAGAGCGCGGCGCCGCAATGGGCGACTACGCCATCATCTCGTTCACCGGATATCGCGCGAAGGACGACTCGCCAATTGACGGCGCCTCCTCCGAGCGCATGCCGATCGTGCTCGGTTCCGAGCGACTTATTCCAGGTTTTGAGGCGCAGCTTACGGATGCAAAGATCGGCGACGCGACGACCGTCTCAGTGACCTTCCCGGACGACTATCAGGAGGAGTCGCTGCGCGGCGTGGCTGCCCGATTTGAGGTGGTGATCCAAGAGTTGCGCGCGCGCATCCCGCCGCCGCTTGACGACGCCTTTGCTAAGCAGGTGGCAAACGTTGAGGACGTTGATGGGCTCCGTGCTGAGATCTTGACGCGACTGAAGTCGAGCGCCGCGGATCGTGGCCGTCATGAGTTCGCCGACAAGATCGTGGAGTACGCCATGGAGAGAGCCACCGTAGAGATCCCTGATCCGTTAATTGAAGAAGAGATCGACGGACTAGTGGATGAGTTGGCACGATCGATTGCACGACAGGGTCTCTCCTTTGATCAGTACCTCGAAGCGGCAGGGAAGAGCGCTGAAGAGATTCGCGCAGAGCTGCGCGATCGCGGCGAGCGCCGCGCACGCACCCTGCTCGTCCTCTCCGCCGTTGCTGGCGCTGAAGGGATCCAGGTGCCAGAGGAGCTCATTGATGAAGAGGTGCGCCGAGCGCAGCCGCAGGTGCAGGGGCAGCGGAAACTAGAGGCCTACCTCGCCTCAGAGCGCGGACGCCGCGCCATTCGCGCCTCACTCCGCCGCTCGCTCGTGGTGGAGAAGATCGTTGAGGACTGGTTCGATGCCAACCCGAGCGCCTGGCCGAACTGGGGGCCCGAGCGCCCGCCACGCCCCGTGCTCAGTCCCGCCCTCAGCCCCGCGGCGAGCCTCACGACCGGCTCGGCTGACGCTCCCAAAGCGAAGCGTTCGCCCGCAAAGCGCTCCGCCAAGTAAACTCACCCTCCACACAACGCGGCCCAGACGCGGGCCGTTAAAAGGGCGAAACGAGAGGAGGGGTCAATGCTTGTACCAATGGTGATTGAGTCGTCCAGTAAGGGCGAACGCGCCTACGACATCTGGTCACGCCTCCTCAAGGAGCGCATCATCTTCCTCGGCGCAGGCGTTGAAGACGACATTGCGAACCTCGTGATTGCACAGCTCCTCTTTCTGGATGCTGAAGATCCTGAGAAGGAGATCTTCCTCTACATCAACAGCCCAGGCGGCGTGATCACCTCCGGCTTGGCGATCTACGACACGATGCAGTACGTGCGCGCACCAGTGAGCACCATCTGCACTGGCATCGCCATGTCGATGGGCGCCGTCCTGCTCGCTGCAGGTGCACCTGGCCGCCGCTTCGCGTTGCCGCACAGCCGCATCATGATCCACCAGGGCTCAGGCGGATTCCGCGGTAACACGCCAGACGTCTTCATCCAGGTGAAGGAGATGGAGAAGCTGGTCAAGACCACCCAAGAGATTCTCGCCGCGCACACCGGCCAACCGATTGAGAAGGTGGTTAAGGATACCGACCGCGACCTCTTCCTCTCACCTGAAGAGGCGGTGGAGTACGGCATCATCGACGAGGTCTACAAGCTCCCTGCGATCGTTCCACCGAAGAGGAAGTGAGCGGACGCGATGGCTGCTTCGGGCGATGGAACTGCTGGCGGCGGACCGCGCGACGCATCGCGTAGCGGCGGTCGCCGAGTGAAGGCTGGCGGGCCCGGAAGTGGCTCGTATCGTTGCTCATTCTGTCGCAAGACGCAGGAGCAGGTTCGCAAGCTGATCGCAGGACAGGGTGTCTACATCTGCGACGAGTGCATCGCGCTCTGCGCCGAGATCGCCGTTGACCCCTCTCCGAGCTCGCCGGCCCGAAGCAACCCGTGGGGCGACACCACGCCAACGCCGCGCGAGATTCATGCCGCACTTAACGAGCATGTGATCAGCCAAGAGCGTGCGAAGCGCTCACTTGCCGTTGCGGTACACAATCACTATCAGCGCATCGCCGCCCCCACTTCGCCAGATGGGGTAGAGATTGCCAAGTCGAACATCCTGCTCGTTGGGCCAACCGGTTCTGGGAAGACGCTCCTTGCGCAGACGCTCGCGCGCTTCCTTGACGTGCCGTTCTGTATTGCGGATGCTACGAGTCTCACGGAAGCGGGCTACGTTGGCGAGGACGTTGAGAACATCCTGCTGCGTCTCATCCAGGCGGCTGATGGTGACATTGAGCGCGCGCAGCGCGGCATCATCTACATTGACGAGATCGATAAGATCACGCGCAAGGCGGAGAACCCATCAATCACGCGCGACGTCTCAGGCGAAGGTGTGCAGCAGGCGCTGCTGAAGATCATTGAGGGGACCGTCGCGAACGTGCCGCCACAGGGTGGTCGTAAGCATCCGCACCAGGAGTACCTCCAGATTGACACGACCAACATTCTCTTTATTTGTGGTGGTGCATTTGAAGGGTTGGACAAGATGGTCGCCGATCGCATTGGCCGACGCGGGATCGGCTTCGGCTCAGATGCGCCGAAGGGGAGTGACGAGCGCGAACGCGTCCTGGAGCATTTGATGCCTGACGATCTCCTTCGCTACGGACTGATTCCAGAATTTATTGGACGACTGCCAATGGTGGTGGCCCTCGACCGACTGACGCTCAACGACCTGGTGGCGATCCTCGTGCAGCCGAAGAGCGCACTGGTGAAGCAGTACCAGCGACTCTTCGAGCTCCACAAGGTCGACCTGCAGTTCACCCCAGGGGCGCTGCGCGCGACGGCGGAGAAGGCGCTGGCGCGAAAGACTGGCGCGCGTGCGCTGCGCGCCGTGGTTGAAGAGACGCTGCTCAACACCATGTACGAACTTCCAGATCGTCGCGACGTGCGCCGCTGCGTCGTGACGGAGGAGGCCGTCACCGACGGCGTGTCGCCACTCCTGCTGAGCGAATCAGAGATCGGCACCGTAGCGAGTGATGCAAAGCGGGCGGCAGGCCCGCTGCAGCGCCCACGCAAGGCGGCGCCGCGCGCTTCGGCGTGAGCGCTCCGCGCGAGCTCGGCTCCTCCTACACCCCGAGCGAGATTGAGCCGCAGGTTGCGGCGCGCTGGGCGGCGAGCGACTACGGCAGCCCAGAGGGGGTCGATCGCGTCGCCAAGGCGGACCTCCCGCCGTTCACCATCATCATGCCGCCGCCAAACGTCACCGGCGGCCTCCATGTAGGACACGCACTCTTCGTCACCCTTGAAGATCTTCTCGCGCGCAGGGCACGGATGGAGGGGCGACCAACACTCTGGCTTCCCGGTGTCGACCACGCCTCAATTGCGGCGCAGTTCGTGCTGGACAAGATCATTGCGGAAGAGGGGGAGAGTCGCAGCAGCCTCGGACGCGATCGCTACCTGCAGCGGATGGATCGCTTTATGGAGGAGACGCGCGGCGTCATCCTTGGGCAGTTCCGCCGTCTCGGCGCATCCGCCGATTGGAGTCGCACCCGTTTCACCATGGACGAGGTCTCGAGCCGCGCCGTGCGCACCGCATTCGCCACACTCTATGAGCGCGGCCTCGCGTATCGCAGCGAGGCGCTGGTCAACTGGTGCCCAGGATGCAAGACGAGCGTCTCGGACCTTGAGTCAATTGCCGTAGAGGAGCGCGGAAACATTTGGGAGATTCGATATCCACTGGAAGGTGGCGCGCCCGATGACGGGATGGTGGTCGCAACCACACGCCCTGAGACGCTGCTCGGCGACACGGCGGTCGCCGTCCACCCCGATGATCCGCGCTATGCACAGTTAATCGGCAAGCGCGTCATTGTTCCGTTCGTTGATCGCGCCATTCCGATTCTTGGCGATGACTTTGTGGACCAGACGTTTGGCACTGGAGCGGTGAAGGTGACGCCTGCGCACGATCCGAACGACCGCGAGGTTGGTTTACGGCATAACCTTCCAGCGCTGACGATCTTGGATGAGGCGGCGCACATTGTGGCTGACGCGCCGAAGCCGTTCGCTGGGATGGAGCGATTTGCGGCGCGGAAGGCGATAGTGGCGGCGCTCGATGCGCTCGGCCTCCTCGTCTCGGTGAAGCCACACACGGCGAATCCGGCGCGCTGCCAGCGCAGTAACGACATCCTTGAGCCGCGCCTGCGCACGCAGTGGTTCATCCGCACCAAGCCGCTCGCAGAGAAGGCGCTCGCCGCCACGCGTTCAGGGAAGACGCGCATTGTCCCTGCGCACTTTGAGAAGACGTGGGAGCACTGGCTCACCGAGATTCGTGATTGGAATGTGAGCCGCCAGCTCTGGTGGGGGCATCGCATCCCCGCCTGGTACTGCGCGGACGGCCACATCACCGTAAGTGCCGCAGCTGAAGGCCCAAGCGGTTGCAGTGAGTGCGGCGCGCTTGCGGCGAGCCTAGTGCAGGAGAGCGACATCTTCGACACCTGGTTCAGCTCTGGTCTCTGGCCGTTTAGCACGCTCGGTTGGCCAGATCAGACGAGCGACCTGAAACGCTACTACCCGTCGCAAGTCATGGAGACGGGCCACGACATCCTCTTCTTCTGGGT
>JAPLHQ010000051.1 GCA_026389555.1 Chloroflexota bacterium | reverse complement strand
TGGCACGGCGAATAAGGGGCGCCTTGGCGCAAACGCACTCCTCGGTGTCTCGCTCGCTGCAGCACATGCGCGCGCTGCACTGCACGGCGTTGAGCTCTACGAAGAGATTGGCGGCGAAACGGCGCAGACGCTCCCTGTTCCACTCTTGAATATCTTGAATGGCGGAAAGCACGCGGCGAACTCCACCGCCTTCCAGGAGTTCATGGTTGTCCCGGTCGGCTTCACCACCTACGCCGAAGGGCTGCGCGCTGGCGCAGAAATTTTCGCCGCGCTCCGCTCACATCTGCACGAACGTGGTCTCGCAACGGGACAGGGCGACGAGGGGGGATTTGCGCCGAGCCTTCCGTCAAATGAGGCGGCGCTTGAGGCGCTGATGACCGCCATTGAGCGCGCCGGCTACAAGCCGGGCGAACAGGTTGGGATCGCTATTGATGCCGCCGCCACCGAGCTGCTCACCGCTGATGGTCGCTACACACTGGAACGTGAAGGTCGCACCCTTGAGAGTGGCGAACTGATTGACCTCTGGGCGGGTTGGTGTGCGAAGTTCCCCATCATCAGCCTTGAAGACGGACTCGCCGAAGATGACTGGAGCGGCTGGAGCGCACTGGTCCAGCGCATCGGTAGCACCGTGCAGATTGTTGGCGACGATCTTCTTGTCACCAACGTTGAGCGCATTCAGCGCGGCATCAAAGAGCGCGCCGCAACGGCGCTGCTGGTGAAGCCGAACCAGATCGGGACGCTGACCGAGACGCTTGACGCTATCAGCACCGCGCGTGGCGCTGGCTGGTCCACGATCCTGAGCCACCGATCGGGCGAGACGGAAGACACCACGATTGCTGATCTTGCCGTTGCCACGAACGCCGGTCAGATCAAGACGGGTGCACCATCCCGATCTGAGCGCGTGGCGAAGCTAAATCGACTTCTCCGTATTGAGGAGCTGCTCGGCAATCGCGCCATCTATCTCGGTCGCGCAGCATTCGCGCGCAGCGGCGGTGTGAAGTGAGCCGCTTCGTTGATCGCGGCGCGAACGTCGCCGCGGTTGTGGGTATTGGCATGGCGCTCACCATCGCGGTGAGTTTCCTGATGGTGATCCCGATTGATCCCGCCTACCTCGTACTCGCTCCGCTCTCTGGGTTGCTGATCGGCTGGTACGGAAATCAGCGCGCAGAGCAGTTGCGCAGCCGACCGGGCCGCGTGCTCTCCAATGCGGTATGGAGCGGTGCGATCACGGCCGTGACGTTCGCCGTGCTCTTCCTTGGCGTCAAGCTCTTCTTCTTCTCACTTGACCCTGGCTACCGCGACGAGCGAAGCGGCGGCTCCTTCACATGTGCGGCGGGTCCAGCCTGTGTCTACGAGCGCTACCAGGCGGCCGAGGGTGGCGCAGCCGCGCTGACCGAGGTTGGCATCAGCGACGTTACAACCTTCACGGCCTGGTACTGGGATGGTCAGATGGGGAGTGCGCGACTCCTGATTGGCACAACGCTTGCTGCCTCACTCCTTGGTGGTCTGTTCTATCTTCCGAGCGCACCGCGCGTTCGAACAGCCTTGTCTACTTCAGGAGACTCTCCATCAGGAGTCTGAACTAGATCGAGGAGACCGCGTTGCAAATCGATCGTCGCGCACCTCATTACGATCGTGGTATTTGAAGAAGGTCAAGTTGTATTTCATCGGCCATCGCGACATTCGTTTCATCTTTCCAAAGTATTCTTCTTGAGACTTCACAATGTAGTGATTAATTCGAATGCGCTTGTGCGTTATTCGCGCGTGGTGTCCACTGTACGGGTCAATTCGGGTGGGAAGGAGTAGCGCAAGCCGCTTTGCGATCTGGGCGTATAGGGAATCATGTGAGCTCTTAAAGAGTAGACGAGAAATTTGCGCTGCAAACCCAACCCCACTATCTGGAGAGAGCTTATCTTCGTCCACGTCGCGTGCGTTGTGGTTGTAGCTCATACGGTGAACCGATCTAGTTTTTGATATGTCAACCTCACGTGGGTTCACGATGCTCTTTCCCTGGCCATTCCTCAACCACCTCTCATCAGCACGCCAAAGGAAGTTCTCGAGGACGCCGCCCGTTGGCTTCGCTACATAGTGTGATGATCCGAAACAGAGCCAGTGCACAAAGAGCGCCGGGTGCTCTTCATACTCGGTGAGCAGTTCAGGGAGGCGACCTTCTGTGCTGTAGAGAAACTCATCTAGATCTATGAATGCAATCCATCGAGACGCTTCCTTGAAGTTTTCAATGCAATGCTTAACCACACCGTGCTTGCTATCGCGATCCCAATTGATGAGCGTCACGACTCCTGAGTCAACATATGGCTGGACTAGGCTTGGGCCATCGTCTGAACTGTGATGGTTGTATAGGTAGAAGTGCTCTACTCCTTGCTCAAGATGGAACTCAATCCATTCGGCAAGGTATGGCCCCTCGTCTTTAAACGGTGAGGCGACAGATAAGTAGTGCATTACGCGCCGACGAAGGGCAGTGAACTATGGAGGGCGACGTCAGCGAAGCTACGCGCCACTGCCCTTTGCAGCCTTCTTTGGCGCGGCCTTTGTCTTCTTGGCGGCAGGCTTCTTCGCTGCAGGCTTTGCGGCAATGGCCTTCGCTTCGATCGCCTTAGCGGCGGCGGCCTTTGTTGCTGCGGCGCGCTTGGCGCCAGAGATCGCCGCCTTCTTCGTTGCCTTCTTCACCACGATCGCGGCGGTGGTGCCGGTTGGGCTCGCCTTAGCGGCAGCAGCCTTCTTCGCGAGGCGTGACTTGCGTCGCGCGGCGGCGTTCTTATGAATGGCACCGCTCTTTGCGGCGCGGTCGAGTGCACTCGCCGCCTTGGAGACGGATGCGGCGGCATCGCCCTGCTTTACGCCTGTGAGGATTGCAACGGCGCTCGCGACGCGACTCTTCGCCTCGGTGCGCTTCGGCTGCTGGACGGCGCCGCGTCGGGCGGAGGCGCGAACCTCCTTGAGGGACTGCGGGGTTCGTGCGCCCTTGTACTTGCGAGGGGTCTTTCCCATTGGTCACTCCATCAACTTCAGGGGCTCGATGCGAGCCGTCGGGCGATCGTAGCAGAGGGGA
>JAPLHQ010000066.1 GCA_026389555.1 Chloroflexota bacterium | reverse complement strand
TGCTCGCCAAGTACCACCCGCTCTGGATGAACCTGCACTTCAATCATGCGCAGGAGATCACACCAGAAGTTTCCCGCGCCGTAGATAAGCTGACACGCGCTGGCATCCCTGTTGGGAATCAGTCGGTGCTTCTTGCTGGCGTCAACGACTGCGTGCACATCATGCGCAAGCTGGTGCACAAGCTCGTAGAGAATCGCATCCGCCCGTACTACATTTATCAGTGCGACCTTGTTGAAGGTTCCGGCCACTTCCGCACACCAGTTGGTAAGGGCCTGGAGATCATTGAAGGCCTCCGCGGACACACGTCTGGTTATGCCGTGCCAACGTTTGTGATCGATTCGCCTGGCGGCGGCGGAAAGATCCCTGTGATGCCGAACTACCTGATCTCGTACAGCGATCACAAGGTGGTGCTGCGAAATTACGAGGGCTACATCAGCACCTACGAAGAGCCGGAGCACTACACACGCCATGACGCAGCAAAGTGCCCTGACTGTCGCGCAGCGCGGCCAGAGCCAGGACAAGAGGGCGTCTTCGGTCTCCTCGCCGGTCACGAGATGTGGATTGAGCCGAAGGGCCACGCCGAGATGCACTCGCGCGGCAACACCGAAGCGCACCGTCTGCAGGATCCAACCAAGTGGCAGCCGCTCGGCATTGGCGGCGCCGTAGAGGGGAGCGTTGGCGCACCACTCAAGGTGCTCCCGGCTGGCACGGAGGAGCGCCCGAAGGAGGGCGAGCCAACCGCCGCCGCACACGGAGAGCTGCTCTAGGGCATCTACTATGGACCCATGCCAACGGCTGAACTACGCAAAGAGGGCCCGCCGCAATCGCTGAAGCAGCGCCTTGCCGCCCTACTCCCACTATCACTACTGCGTCACATCATCTATCGCCGCCGCACGAGCCGCTGGGGTAACTTCCGTCGTCCTTCCCTATACAGCGAGAAGATGCAGTGGAGGATCATCAATGATCGTCGCCCAATGATTGGGATGACGGGTGACAAGCTCGCTTCTGCTGATCTTGCAATGCAGCGCTGCCGTGAAGCGGGAGCGCCACTTGTACGAGCACGAGTCTTAGTGAGTGACGATAACCCTGCTCAGCTTGTTGCTGCACTGAAGAAGCTGGAAGGCGATGGCAACCTACCTGCTGCATGGGTACTTAAACCGAACCACTCCTCGCGCCGAGTCCTCATCACGCGCGGCGCCCCAGATTGGGATTTGATTCTGGAGAGCGCTCGCCGTTGGCTTCTCCCAGATGACATGGTCGGCGTCTCATGGATGTGGGCTTACGAAAAAGCTGAGAGAAAGATTATTGCAGAAGAGCTCATCACAGATCCAAGTGGGGTGCTAATCGAATGGAGCGTCTACATCTTCAATGGGAAGGCTTTCATCTACAACGTGACCCAGAGAAGAGGCGAAGAGATCATTGATACGTGGAGGTCGCCAGCGTGGAGCGACTTGGGGCGCATGAGGCGACGCGCAAGGAACGTTCTCACTCTGGATGGGAAGCCCGAGTACCTCCCCGTCGTGACTGCATGCGCAGAGGCGATCGGTGCAGGCTGGGACCACGTCAGGATTGACCTCTATTGGGCAGACGGAAAGGTCTGGTTCGGCGAGACCACCGCTTATCCAATGGAGGGAACAGGTTTCGCATCTCAAGAGCTTGATAAAGAGTTAGGTGACCTCTGGAAACTTCATGAATCCTGAGCAGCACCTGCCATGGCCGCCAGTGATCGCCGAAGCGCGATCGCCGTTTACCGCCGTGCGTGTTGCGGCGCTCCTGCTTGCGCGCCCGCGCGGATTTGGTGAGCGCGTGGCAGCGGTTGCTGATGCACTGAACGCCGCGCACACCGATTGGCTCTTTGAGACGCGCGTCGTTGCGGATGAGCTCCTGCAGCTGCAGTCGAACTGGTTCTCCGACTTCCGCACCACCACCGGCTTCGCGCTGAACGATGCACCGAACGGCACGCTGCTCCACCTTGAAGATTCGTCGCGCATGAGCGGCTGGCTCCAGCGCCAGGTAGAGAAGGCGGAGGTCGCCTGCCGTGCCGAGCTCGACAGCTTTGCGCGCACCGACCGGGTCGCGGGCGACCGCTGATCTGCTGCAATGAAGCGTGAGGACCTGATCTCCCAGACACGTCGCCTCCTAGAAGAGGGGGAGCGGATCGATCGTTCACCATCTCGCGCGGCGCTGAACACCTGGCTCGCCGCGAGCGACGCGCTCCTTGCAGATGCGTGGGGCTCCATGGACCGCTATCACCTGGCCTGGCTTGAAGTGGGCCGCATTGCGCAGCCGCTCCGCGGTCGTGAGATCAGCAGCGACGAAGAGGCGCAAGAGATTCGTAGCGTGGTGAGCGCCAAGGGCGCGGTGATGCGCGCTTCACTCGACGCGGTGGAGCGGCAGGGGATGCCCTTCCTCGGTGAGACGCGCCCCCGCGCAGATGCGGAGAAGACCGGCCTCCCAGACCACCTGCACGAAGCGCCGCACGGCTTAGTTGGCGGCGCAAGCGCGCTCCAGGCGGCAATAGACGCCGCTCGCAAGGAGGCGGCAGAACACGAAGAGCACGCGCTCAACCGGAAGAGCACGCCGCAGAAGAGTGATCGCACCGACCTCTGGTGAGGCGGCGCTGCTACTCTTGACCACATGAGCCACCCACTGCACGGCGCACGACCGCTGGACACGAGCGCAGGCTTCCCTGAGGCCGCGGCGCAGATCAGCGCGCGCTGGAGCGACGTGGCGGATCGCGGCATCATCGCCGCTGTTGAGCACAACCCAGAGTTGCGTGAGCGCGTGGGCGATCTTGGCCTGCGTCACCTGCTGCGCGATGCAGAGGTGGTGCTGCAGAAGCTCTGCGAGAGCGTTGGTGCTGGAAGTGTTGCGCCGCTGAAGAACTTCACCGAGCACGCCACCGCAACCTGGCGCCGCAGGCGCATTTCTATGGATGACGTCACCGATCTCTATGAAGGTCTGCGTGTTGCCGTTGCGGCAACGATTACCGGCGAGGCGGCAGCCTTTGCGGATAGCGCACTCACCGAAGGAATCGCCGTGCTGAAGTGGCACCGCCGCTTGGGCGGCGATATGCGCAAGCGCAACCGCATCCTTAAAGCCATCTACAAGGGGGCCTGATATGACCATCAAGTGGGTGAAGAGCGATCCGCTCGTGATGAACGGCGAACCGTTCGTCTACGGCACGCGACTCACGGTGCGCAAGTTGCTCGAGCTGCGCGCAAGCGGCTACGACGCGCAGCGCCTGATGGCGGAGATGCCAGAACTGCGCGTGGTGGGCATTGCGCGTGCCTATGAATTTGCCGCAGCGAATCGCGAACACTACGCCGAATTCTTTGATGCGAACGGTCAGCTGCAGGGTCCTGGACTAACGCCTGCCGAAGCGGCCTTGGCGTAGTTGAACGAAGAGCTGGAGGCACGATGACAGAAGAGACGCTTGCAGCGCCGAGCGCATTTGATGCGCAGAAGCGCGCCACTGAACTTGCAATCCTTGACGCACTGCGTTCCGTTGTTGACCCAGAGATTGGGATGAACGTGGTGGAGCTTGCGTTGATTCGCCAGGTGATCGTTGGTGAGACGGAATCTGAAGTGAAGATGATCCTCACTACGCCCTTCTGCCCGTACGCCGGCTCCATGCTGGCGCAGGTGAAAGAGGCGGCGGAGTCGGTACTTGAGCATTCTGTGAAGGTGACGCTCCTCGCCGAGCGTTGGGATCCAAAAGACGCAGGGCTCGCCTGGTGAGCAGCGACGGCGCAAAGGAAGAGCTACAGCTTCCGCCGAGCAAGGTTGCCACCGGCAAAGGCGATGCAGGCACCACAGGACTCCTCTTCGGTGGGGATCGCATCTCTAAAGACGATGTGCGCACCGAAGCGTACGGCACGGTAGATGAGGCCACCGCAGCGCTCGGTATGGCGCGCGCCGAACTGATCGGCCTGAGCGGCGCTGGGATTGCCGCACTCGATGAGACGATCCTCTCCATTCAGCGCGACCTCTTTGTTGTGGGCGCTGAACTCGCAACAAACCCAGACGCATGGAGCCGCCTCGAAGACGGACGCACCAAGGTCTCCCCAAAGATGCTTGCGCGCATCAATGCGCTGCTCGCCACAACGGAGGCGGCGATCGTCTTCCCGAAGGACTTCGTCATCCCCGGTTCCAGCAAGGCCTCTTCCGCCATTGAACTTGCGCGCACCATCATCCGCCGTGCAGAGCGCTGGTGCGTCACCCTTGGACGCGAAGGACTTCTACCTGGTGACCACCTGCTCGCGTATCTCAATCGCTTGGCCGATCTCCTCTGGCTCTTGGCGCGCCAGGCGGAGACTCTCGAAGCTTCGGCCACCCGTTCCGTCTCGCAGACTCCCGTCCGCGAATAGCGCACGAAGGCGGCAGTGGTGTCGTCGATCCGCTGGGGACTTGTTGGGACGAGCGACTTCGCACTCGAATGGATCGCGCCAGCGCTCACACGCGCGGAAGGTTCAACACTCGCAGCGGTGATCAGCCGCGATGCGGCGCGCGCCACAGCGGCCGCTGCGCGCGTTGGCGCAGCACACGCCTTTACTTCTATTGAGTCAGCTGATACGAGCCTGATTGACGGCGTTGTGCTGGTAACGCCGAACAGCGCGCATGCGGTCGGCGCGATCGCAGCATTACGTCGCGGCCTCCACGTGATCGTGGAGAAGCCGATGGCACACTCGGTTGCTGAGTGTGAGCAGATGATCGCCGCCGCAGAGGCGAGCGGCACGATGCTCGCCGTGGCGCACTGCATGGAGTGGGCACCCCCCGTGGCTGCAGCGCGCGAACTCCTTGCGAGCGGCGCCATCGGCAGCGTGCGCAGCGCACGGATCGGCGCATCGTTCCTTGCCGAACCAGGTTCACTTCGCCGTGACGGCGTTGCGCCAGCCATGGGTGATGCGGCAGCCTTCGGTGCGCTGTATGACATGGGCGTTCACGCCATTGACACGATCACCCGTCTGCTCGGACCCGTTGCTGGCGTGCAGCGTGTCCGGACTGACACGGGCGATGGCGACGCGGTTGCAGAACTTGCGCTCGCGAGCGGCGTGAGCGTGCATCTCTCTTCGCGATGGAGCGCCGATGAGAACTACTTCGAGATCGTTGGTGATGGCGGCGTGCTGCGGAGTAGCGAGTGGTGGGGGCGCGACTTCACCGGCCATCTTGAGCTTGAACGCAGCGGTGTG
>JAPLHQ010000107.1 GCA_026389555.1 Chloroflexota bacterium | reverse complement strand
CTCTTCGTCACGGAAGTACTCCGCCATCGTCAGGCCCGAGAGTGCCACGCGGAGGCGAGCTCCAGGTGGCTCGTTCATCTGCCCGAACACCATCACGGTCTTATCAATAACTCCTGAGTCGCGCATTTCGTGAATCAGGTCGTTCCCTTCGCGCGATCGCTCACCGACGCCCGCAAACACGGAGTAGCCGGAGTGCTCTTGCGCAACGTTGCGGATCAGCTCCTGGATCACCACCGTCTTACCAACGCCAGCGCCGCCGAAGATACCGATCTTTCCACCCTTCTTGAATGGGCAGACAAGGTCGATCACCTTGATGCCAGTCTCAAAGAGTTCCGTCTCCGTAGTGAGATCGTCGAACGGTGGTGCAGAGCGGTGGATTGGAAGTCGGGTATCCGCCTTCACATCACCCGCCTGGTCAATCGCATCGCCGAGCACATTGAAGACACGACCGAGCGTTCCCGCGCCAACAGGGACAGAGATTGGCGCGCCAAGGTCGGTTGCCTTTGCGCCGCGCGCAAGGCCGTCAGTGGTGGTCATGGCGACAGTGCGAACGCGATTGTTGCCAAGGTGCTGCTGCACCTCTACAACGAGCGATCCGTCTGCGCGATCAACGCGTACCGCGTTATAGATTGCGGGTAGTTCACGCGCGGGGAATTCAATGTCAACGACTGGTCCTGTGACCTGGACGACCGTCCCCACGGCTCCTGCGCTTGTTGTCCCTGCGTTTGCCATTACTCCTCCTACGCTCTCAGCTTCAGTGCGCGCTTGCGCCCGAAGCAATTTCGATCATCTCTCGCGTGATGTTCGCCTGTCGCACCTTGTTGTATGTCAGCGTCAGTTCGCTGATCAGGTCGCCAGCGCTCTCCGTTGCGTTCTTCATTGCCACCATGCGGCTCGACTGCTCGCACGCCGTTGTCTCAAGGACCGCCTGGAAGACACGGGTGGCAACGTAGCGTGGCAGGAGCGCCTCAAGCACCGTGGCTGGGTCTGGCTCAAAGAGGAACTGATTCCCTGGGATCCCCGCCGTGTCTGCCGTTGGCTGGATTGGCAGCAGCTGGATCCCCTCTGGTCGCTGCACCAGTGTGGAGACGAAGGTTGGATGAACCAGCGTGACGCTTGAGGCGCGGCCGCCGAGGAAGTCGTCCACGAGGAGTCGGACCAGGGGCGTCACGTCGGCAAAGGTTGGCTTGTCGCCGTAGCCAGGGAAGGCGGCGGCGATCTCATACCCGCCGCGGGCGAGCGCATCGCGCCCCTTCTTCCCGATGGTGATGACGCGGGTGCCTGGCCCTGCGCTCTCGAGCTCCTTCATCGCGAAGCGGATCAGGTTGGAGTTGAGCGCCCCGGCGAGACCGCGATCGGTGGTGAAGAGGACGATCAGCTTGGCACCGCCATCAGCCGGCTTGCTGAGAAGGGCGTGTCCCTCTTCCCCAAGGACGGCGGCAAGGTCGGCGATCACCTCATCAATGGAGTGACCGTATGGGCGTGCGGCGATCGTTGACTCCTGTGCACGCTTCAACTTTGAGGCGGCAACGAACTGCATGGCGCGCGTGATCTGGCGGATGTTCTTCACCGCGCCGATGCGACGTCGAATCTCGCGCTGGCTTGCCATGCTGCCCTACTCCCCGCCGTTAGG
>JAPLHQ010000123.1 GCA_026389555.1 Chloroflexota bacterium | reverse complement strand
CGCTTCACGCTGATCGCCATCGTGGTGGTGGTGAGCCTTGTTGGCGTTGGTGGCGCACTCGCCGGCAGCAACGCGCTGGACGCGGGGCTCGACCGTGCCCTCGTCATCCGCGCGGAGAAGATCATGCACGAGCTCCAAGAGGTGATGCCGCCACTCCCGAGCGCTTCACCTGACCCAGGCGCGACGCCGGCGCCGAGCGATTCCGAAAAGCCGAACGAGAGCGACGAGCCATCTGAAGATCCTTCCGCCGAACCAACAGAAGACCCCACCCTTCCGCCAGGTGGCGGCGACGATGAAGATGAGGGTGACGACGAGGAGGGGGACGATAGTGGTGCCGTCATTACCGCTCGACTCGCCGCGGTCGTAGTGCCCGCCTCCCTTCCAGTTGCCGCGATTACGCAAGATGAGCCGCCAGTTGTCCCGCCAGGAATCGACAGCGCAGAGTTTGGCGCCGGTGGGCCGTGGGCGATCCTTGGACCAGACGGAACCTCGCTCGCCTCGTCGCTCCTCGGAAGTAGCGAATTCCCGGTGCGTGAGGCACTCGCATATGCCGGCGAGGTGGGCGATGTCCGAACGGTCCTAATCGGCCAGATTGAATACCGCGTCATGACCCTCCCCGTGCGTCATCCGCAGGAGCCGGGTGGACGCGTGCTCGCCTACGTTCAGGTTGCGGGGCGGTTGGACGTGACCGACGCGCAGCGTCAAAATCTATTCAGTTCGCTGATCATCCTTGGACTCGTTGCCCTTGGCGCGGCGCTCCTTGTTGCCTACTTTGTGACGCGCCGCGTGATTGCACCGATCGCCGCCGCCGCCTCACGCGAACGCGCGATGGTGGCGAAGGCATCGCACGAGTTGCGCACGCCAGCTTCCGTGATCCTCTCCAGCGCCGAAATCCTTGAGCGCGAGGGACTCATCAAGCCAGCCGGTCGCGACCTGCTGCGCGGGATCGCCGAAGAGTCGCAGCGACTCGGCCGCCTCAGCGCCGACCTCCTCACCCTCTCTCGTGGCGCATCTGGGGCGCGTGGCAATGCGCCAGACGAGTTGACACTTGAGCCGATGGACGCCGCTGAGTTGGTGCAGCGTGCCGTGGAGCGCGCTACGCCGATGGCCTCCAAGGCTGGACTTTCCGTTGCTACTGACCTTGGCGCCACGCCGTTAAAGATTCGCGGTGACGCGGATCGACTCCTGCAGTTGCTGCTCAACCTTGTCGAGAATGCGATTCGCCATTCGCCGCCAGAAGGGGCGATCACCATTGGTGGTCGCGCCAGCGCTAATGGAGTGCAGCTCTGGGTGGATGACGAGGGGCTTGGGATTCCCGCTGATGAGCGCGAGGTTGTCTTTGATGCCTTCTATCGCAGCCCCGCAAGCCGCGCGATGAACAGCGAAGGATCTGGTCTCGGCCTGGCGATTGCACGCGCCATTGCCACAGGTCACGGCGGCACGCTCAACGTCCTTGATGCACCAGGCGGTGGTGCGCGCCTGCAGCTCGAACTGCCGAAGCGAAGCGGTCGATAGTCGAGTCACACGCGCAATGAGCGCCACCCCCGCAATCGCACTCCTCCTGCGCGACGGGATCACGCACACCGTGCACAGCTATGAGATTGAGGCGCCCTCTGGTCCAGATGCGCATCGCGGCGCAAAGGTTGCCTACGGCACCGCCGCCGCCGCGGCGCTCGGCGTAGACCCGGCGCGACTCTTCAAAACGCTGGTGGTGACGCTGGAGGGAGTTAACGCTGCACCTGGCGCCGGACCGTCACTTGGCGTTGCGGTGCTGCCGAGCGCCTCCAGCGCGTCAATGAAACTGGTTGCGCAGGCGCTCGGCGCAAAGCGCGCCGCACTCGCGGATGCCGCCACTGTGCAACGCGTCACGGGATACGTTCTTGGCGGCGTTTCGCCGCTCGGGTCGCGTCGAGCGCTCCCTACAGTGATTGATGCGAGCGCATCCGGCCACGAGAGCATCATCGTCTCGGCCGGCCAACGCGGCCTCTCCATTGAACTCGCCCCCGCAGACCTCCAGCGCGTGGCTGGCGCAACCCTTGCGCCAATCCACGAGGCAACCTGAGCAGATTCACATCTTCGGGCCCGCTTTCTTTGCCCAGGGACAGGACGCCAGCCCCCTCGCGACCCCACTCTTGAGGCATGGCAGTGAGTGTGTTGACGCGTAGGACCGAGGGGAAGAGCTCCCGCGCCCAAGGGTCCGGTCCCGTCACGCCGCCACTCCCGCGCCGCTGGTCGCTCACCCCATTCGATCTTCAACTTCTCATTGGCGGCGTTGCCGTACTGATTGGCGGCATGTGGGTTCGTCACGGCGGCGCGTCACTGCTGAGCGATCAGGTTGGCGTGATCGCCGTGATCGGCCAGCTCACTGCGCTTTACGGCACCTTCCTTGCCCTCGTCGGCATTCTTCTCCTCTCCCGTGCGCCGTGGATTGACCAGGTGGTTGGGAGCGACGAAGCGGCGCGACTGCACCGCCTCAGTGGCTTCGCCGCCGTCTGGCTTCTTGTGGCACACGCGCTCGCCTCCACCGCCGCGCTTGTTTCAGATGGCGGGATTCCGAGTGTGGTGCAAATCTGGAACGGCATCGTTGACTTCACGCTGAATCAGGAAGGCGGACTCGGCGCCACCGTTGCCATCGCTCTCTTTATCTTGGTCGCCGTGGTCTCCATTCGCGCCGCTCGCGCGCGACTCTCGTATGAGACCTGGTACGGCATTCATCTCTACGTCTACATCGCCGTGGCGCTCGGCTTCCTGCACCAGCTCGCGATCGGCAGCGACTTTATTGACGACGCACTTGCACGCAACACCTGGATCGCCCTTTATCTCATCGCCTTCATCCCACTGCTGATCTACCGATTCGGCGAGCCGCTGGTGCGCAACCTGCGCCATCGCTACTACGTAGACGAAGTGGTGATGGAGCGACCGGGCGTTGCCTCCATCTGGATCTCTGGTAGCGCACTGGAGAAGCTCCCGATGCGCGCTGGCCAGTGGTTCGGTATTCGCCTCCTCACTTCAGATGGTTGGTGGCGATCGAATCCATACTCGCTCTCCGCTGGACCCGATGCACGACGACTTCGCTTTACTGTTGAAGCGCTCGGCGATGGGAGTCGGCGCCTGCAGCGCGTGAAGCCGGGCACCCGCGTCTTCCTTGAGGGTCCGTACGGCGTCCTCACTGGCGCGGTGCGCACGCGCGAGAAGGTGCTGCTCATTGCTGGCGGGATCGGTATCACGCCGCTTCGCGCACTGCTTGAGGTGCTCCCTGCGCGCCGTGGCGACCTTGCGCTGCTCTACCGAGCTGGCAGCAAAGATGACCTGGTCTTCAAGCAAGAACTGACGCGCATCGGCGATGCACGCGGTGCACGCGTTGACTTTGTCACCGGGAGCCGTGACAAGTACGCCTTCTCCGACGATCCACTCTCGGCGGGTGGTCTCCAGGCCGCCTACCGCGACATCACCGACCGCGACGTCTACCTCTGCGGGTCGCCGCGCATGATGGAGCGCGTGGAGGAGAGCCTCAACGAGCTCGGCCTGCCAAAGTCACAGATCCACCTCGAACGATTTAGCTGGTAAGGAGGTTCAATGCCGAAGCGTGGTCTGATCGCCCTCATTCTCACCCTTGCAGGGTTGCGACTCATCGTTGCCTATTCGCCACCAGGTGGTGACATCGGTTCTGTTGACCCTTCCGCCGCGCCGACTGACTCCCCGGCTGCATCCTCAACGCCAACTCCAACCAAAACGCCGAAGCCGAGCAAGGCACCAACCGGGACGCTGAAGGACGGCACCTATGACGGCGATGCAATCAAGTTCAAGTTTGGAACGGCGCAGGTGGAGATTGTGGTCAGTGGCGGCGTGATCACTGAGGTGAAGGCGCTGAAGCTCCCAACCGCTGGCGGGTACACAAAGCGCGTCACCACCTTCTTCCAAACAGATATTCCGGCGCGCATCGTTGCTGACCAAGGCTGGAAGATCTCAAATGTAGGCGGTGCAACCTATACAAGCCGTGCATATTCGCAGAGTCTGCAGTCGGCGATTAACCAGGCGAGCTGACCAACGTGTCTTCTAACGTGCTTGGCAGCCTTCAACCGATGAGCCTCCCGCCGCTTGAGCCCGGCCTTCACCGCGAGTGGCGCGAACTGATGGGGACGGTTGCCACGATCACAATGCGCGACGTTGACGCCGCAGGCGCGCAGCCCGCCGTTGCCGTCGCGTTTGAGCGGCTGCATGAGATTGATCGACGCTTCTCTCCATATAAAGAGGCGAGTGAGATTTCGCGTATTAGCCGTGGTGAGCTGACCGTTCCTGACGCGCACCCAGAGGTCACCACCGTGCTGGAGGCGTGCGAGGCGTTGCGTGTGGAGAGCGGCGGCCGATTCTCCGCATGGGGCTTCCGTGCCGATGGACGCCTCGATCCCTCTGGCTACGTGAAGGGCTGGGCGATCGGCGAGGCGGCCGAGGCCCTTCGCGCCGCAGACCTACGTGACTTCATCTTAGATATTGGTGGCGATGTATTCGCCGCAGGCGGGCCAGATCCCGCGCGCGGATGGGGGATTGGCATTGTTG
>JAPLHQ010000081.1 GCA_026389555.1 Chloroflexota bacterium | reverse complement strand
ATTACAGATAAGCCGATCACGGCGTCTGAAGAGGAGATTGCGGAGAATCCGCGAAGTCGCAGCGCAAAGATGCGCGTTGCTGAGCGCTTGGCGGTGGCCGCATGACGGCAATCGGTCGACCACTCCGCGGTGCGCAACTGATCGCGCCGATCACGCAACAGCGCGTTGCTGATGGGCGCTCCGCCGCTGCCGCACGACAGCGAGCTGCAATTCGACAAGCCTTCCAGCCGCTCCCTGGAGTGAGCGGGAGCGGTTCAATTCGCACCGGTTCACGCCCCCTCCCTGGCGCAGCGGTGCCGCGCACCGCAGTGGTGCCTGGGCTACGACCACGTGGTCGGGTGGGCGTGTCCGCCTGGAGCTCGACAGATCGATCTGGACTCTTCGGCACGCAACTCTCAAGCGTGATTGCTGTGGGTGCGGCGGTCTTCGCCGCCGCCTTTGTGATGCTCATCCTTAGCCTAGAAGTCACCACCGCTGCGGCACGAAAAGAGACACTTATCAGTGAGCAGGCGCGCATCGTTGAGCAGATTCGGATGGGCGAGACGGATATGAGCCGCCTCGGACGCGAGCCGGCGGTGCGACGTCGCGCCTTTGAGCTCGGGATCAGTCAGCTGACTGATCCACTGATCGTCGAGGGGCGCTGAGATGGCGCACGATCCGCGCGTGGTGCGGACCGATGCGCAAGGAAGAGCTCTCGTCGTTGCCGCCGTCCTGATCGTCGCAGGCTCACTCTGTTTCGGCCGCCTCGCGCAGTGGCAACTCGTTGACCGCGAGCGCCTCCTTGAAGCGGCAGGGAGTCGAATCAGCGATACCGCCGTGGCCGATCCACTTCGGGGCACCATCACCGATCGGAGCGGGAGCGTGGTTCTCGCTAGCACCGTGATGCGTCAGCAGCTCGTTGCGCAGCCTTCGGCCCTTAGCGCCGAGGAGAAGAGCTCCGTGCGCGACACGCTCATCACGTTGCTGGAGCTTGACGGGGAGTCGGCCTCTCGCCTTACCGCGGGGCTCAACTCCACGCGTCAGTGGAGCATCCTTCACCCTGGCCTAACCGACCAAGAGGCCGATCTGGTGAGGTCTGCCGCCGCCGCCGGAGAGCTTCCAGGCATTGCGCTAACACCAGTTCGCATGCGCTACTACCCGCAACCGGGTGGCGCGGCGGAGACGAGTCTTGCGAGCCACGTGCTCGGATTTGTCAACGGTGACGGGGTTGGCCAGTACGGCATTGAGTCGTACTACAACGAGCAGCTGGCGGGGAGTCAACAGATCACACGAACTGAGCGCGGTGCGGATGGTATCGAGCGCCAGGTGGAAGTCTCAGCTGCACTCCCGGGAACAGATTTACAGCTCTGCATTGACGCGGGCTTGCAGACACTCGTTGAGCAGGAGATCGCCGCCGCTGGGGTTGCAAATCAGGCTGAGTCGGTCAGCGTGGTGGTGATGGACCCCTACTCTGGAGACATCCTCACCTCCGCCTCGTGGCCTTCGTATAACGCAAATCGGTATAGCGTCATCGCTGCTCGCGATCCACGTCGATTTATTGATCCAACGATCAGCAGTGTCTATGAGCCAGGCTCTGTGATGAAGGCGATCACCAGCGTTGCTGGAATCGAAAGCGGCGTCGTGACGCCGCAGACGGTGATCAACGATCAGTCGGTCCTTCGACTGGATGACGGCGTGAACGCTGTCCGCAATGCTGATCATCGGTCGAAGGGCGCCCTCACGCTGAGTGAGGCGTTCGCGTGGAGTCGCAATGTCATCTTCTCAAAGATCGCACTCTCTCTCGGCAAGAGTACAAGTGAGGCCTCACAGCGACTCTATGCAACCTGGCTGCGCTTCGGCTTCGGCGGAAAGACTGGAGTTGACCTCTCGGGCGAAAGCCAGGGACTTGTGAATAGCCCAGCAGAGCAACGGTGGAGCGAACTTGATCTTGCGAACGGTTCATTCGGACAGGGTGTCACCGTAACGCTGATGCAGCTCGCCACCGCGTACTCCGCGATGCTCAATGGTGGCGTGCTCGTTCGGCCTCGCATCGTTCACGCAATTAACGGTGTTGAGCAGCCGATTACCACGCGTGGGCTCGCAACGTCGGGGCGAGTCTCGTCACAGATCATTGAGAT
>JAPLHQ010000059.1 GCA_026389555.1 Chloroflexota bacterium | reverse complement strand
GAACTTGATGCCGAACTTCTCTTCGTAGGACTTCACCGTCTTCGGGAAGAGGGTGCGCATGAAGAACTTAAAGAAGGGGTCGCGCCCCCGTCGAATCGAGAAGTACGTTGCTAGGACTGGCATCAGCGAGATTCTCCCACGCCGCCGTCTCCGCTGTCGCTCTTCGCACGCTTCGCCTCGTCCTCTAGCTCTCCCACCGTCTTACTCTCGCTCGCGAGCGGCGCACGGCGCCCACGGCGGTCGGCCGCCACGAGGCGCAGCAGGAAGATCGCGGTCTGCCCAACCAGGAGGAGCAGGATCACCACGCCGATCAAGAGTGCGGTGGCGATTGCGGCTCCCCAGTTCAGTACCGCGGAGAGCGGCGCCAGAATAATGAAGACGACGAGCGCAACAACCTGAATCCAGAAGCAGCCGAGTCCGGGTCCACGATCTGGACTGAGCGGCGCCCCCTTGTACTCGGGCATCTCTGGTGTCTCGTTGATGCTCATGAGGACATTGTCGCCTGCCAGGCGACTTCACCGTTAATGAGCGTGAGCAGCACCGTACCTGGCAGCTTGCGGCCGAGGAGCGGCGTGTTCGCGCTGCGTCCAACCAGCGTGCCGCGGTTCACCGTCCAGTTGGCGGCACGATCCACCACCAGAAGATTCGCTGCGCCACCAACGGTGAGCCCACGCGCGAGTTCTGGACGACCGAGCACCGCCGCCGGTCCTGTGGTGAGTGCGGCAACAAGGAGGGAGAGCGGAAGTTCGCCAGCAGCATGCGCGGCGAGCGTCACGCTGAGTGCGGTTTCAATCCCAGCGATCCCGTTCGCGGCGAGGCCGAACTCGACCTCCTTCTTCTCGCGCGAGTGCGGCGCATGATCGGTAGCGATCGCCGACGCCGTCCCGTCGCGTAGCGCGGCGCGACACGCCGCCGCATCGGCAACGTTG
Organism: Chloroflexota bacterium; assembly: GCA_026389555.1. GTDB lineage: Bacteria > Chloroflexota > Limnocylindria > Limnocylindrales > Limnocylindraceae > Limnocylindrus. The sequence continues at coordinate 21,689 of JAPLHQ010000059.1, read as the reverse complement.
CGGAGCGGTGGGCAGACGCGCAGGCTTGTGTCGTATGCCTCAGCGGTTGGGTTGAGCTCGGCGGGCCGCCGATCGCCGAACTCCCATGCCCAGCGGCGATCGCCCGCGATCCAGGCGTCAGTGATTGCAATATGGTGCGGCGTGACGTCGCAGGTGATTGGGAGACCTTCCGCACGCGCTGCGCGAACGGCATCCAGTGCGACGGCGGTGGAGAGGTGCGTCAGGTGGAGTCTTGCGCGCGACTCGTCGTGCAACGCTTCACGCAGCAGCGCAATGTTTCGCACCACGGCGCTGATCTCCCCCACCGCTGGCCACGGCTTCAAGCCGAGTGACATCGAGATGAGCCCATCAGCCGCCTCGCCGCCGGCGGTGAGTGCGGGGTCCTCGCAGTGCTCAATCAGTGGCAGCCCAAGCGCACCGGCACTAATGAGCGCGTTACGGAAGAGGGAGGGATCGGCGATCGGGATCCCGTCGTCACTAAAGGCAACGGCGCCGGCGGCGGCGAGTTCGGCCATTGGCGAGAGAGCGACGCCTGCGCGGCCGAGCGTTGCGGCGGCGATCGGCATCAGCGTCAGGCCGAGCGGTGAATCGGAACGCACCAGCTCGCGCAGCAGTGCGGGGTGATCGGCGGCAGGTTCACTGTTCGGCATCAGGGCAACGGCGCCGTAGCCACCATGCGCGGCGGCCGCCTCGCCGCTCGCCACATCTTCCGATGCGCCAGCGCCAGGCTGTCGGAAGTGCGCGTGCAAATCCACGAGCGCGGGGAGGATCATCTTGGTTGGATCCTTTTGGCCTGGCTCAGCCCCCTCAATAAAGGTGCGGCGCGCCTCAACAATCCCGTCGCGCCACTCCAGGCGCGCGATCTTCCCGCTATGCACCTCAACGGTGGCCACACCAGCACGTCGACTCGCCGGATCAACAACCCAGTGATCTTTTAGGAGCGTTCGCTCCGCGCGCGGCCGGCTCATGCGTTCGCCTTTCGTGGTGCAGGCGCGTTCGGCGCAGCTGGCGCACTAAGTGCCGCGTCGCCACGAAGCGCCTTCCAGATCGCCGCCATGCGGATTGGGATCCCTTCGGCGACCTGCTCCAAGATGAGACTGCGCGGACCGTCGGCAAGATCCGGATGTATCTCCACCCCTTCATTCATGGGGCCAGGATGCAGCACCACACAGCCTCGCGCCGCGTGCGCCGCAATGCGCTCTTCGTCAATTCCCCACTCCTGCCGATACGCTTCAAACGAACTCACCTCACCGCCATCGAGCCGCTCGCGCTGGATGCGCAGCGCCATTACCGCGTCAGCGCCAACAAGCGCCTCAGCAAGTGATGAGCAGAGCGTGATGTCGTCGCGCTGTTTGGCAAGCGCAGCGAAGCCGCGCGTCAGTGCGGCGGGGCCAGCGAGTTGTACCTGTGCACCGGCGGCGCGCAGTGTGTGCAGGTTGGAGCGCGCCACACGGCTATGAAGAAGATCGCCGATGATCGCCACGCGGCGTCCCTTCAGCGTGCCGTCCTTTGCGCCGATGTGTCGCACGAGGACGGAGAGGTCGAGCAGCGCCTGTGTTGGATGCGCATGCCAGCCATCGCCAGCGTTGAGCAGTGAACCGTCAAAGACGCGTGCGGCGAGCCACGGTGCGCCAGCGCGCTCATGGCGCAACACGATCACGTTGCTCCCCAAGGCGCGGAGCGTCTTCACCGTGTCCACGAGCGATTCGCCCTTCCCTACAGATGAGCTCGCCACCGCAACGCTATTCACGTTCGCGCCGAGCGCCTTCGCCGCACTCTCAAAGGAGATGCGCGTGCGAGTGGAAGACTCATAGAAGAGGGTGGTGACGTTCACGCCCTTCAGCGCATCCACACGCCCAGTGGGCGAACTAAGAATTCGGCGTGCTGCGTCGGCAGTTGCTAGATAGCTCGAAAGCTCGGCCCAGCTGAGTCCGGCAACGTCGAGGAGGTGCCGGTGGGTCGCAACCGTGGGTGGCATGGGTCTCCCCCGCCCTCCCGCGCTCAGCCCTTCGCCTTGGCGGCGGCCTCGTTGGCGGCGAGATGCTCGGCGAGCAGCTCCACCTTCACAAGGTCCGTGCCGTCGAACTCCTTGACGCAGACGCGCACCACCTCTTCACTGGTGGTTGGGATGTTCTTCCCCACGTGATCGGCGCGGATCGGAAGTTCGCGGTGACCGCGATCAATCAGCGCAACGAGGCGAATCGCCTTCGGCCGGCCGTAATCAATCAGCGCATCGAGTCCGGCACGAATCGTGCGACCCGTATAGAGCACGTCGTCAACCAGGATCACCGTCTTCCCAGTGATGTCACCAGGGATGCTCGTCCCTTTATGGACAGGGGCAACGGAGATGGTGGAGAGATCGTCGCGGTAGAAGCTGATGTCGAGCGTGCCGTACTCAACGTCCACGCCCTCGTGCTCCTTGATCGCCTGAACGATCACCTTGGCAAGCGGAACGCCGCGGCGCTGAATGCCAACAACAACGAGTCCTGTGGTGCCCTCTTTCTCAATGATCTCATGTGAGATTCGGATGAGGGCTCGGCGGATCTCGTCCGCGTTCATAACCTCTCGTGCCATTTGGGTCTCCTCTCCACCGCCGGCCGTTCTCTGACGACCACGTTGCGGGTGCCGCCGAATGCTAGCAGGAGGCTAGGCGAGCGCCTTCCGCAGTTCCGCCGCCGCCTCTTCAGGCGCGATCGGGACCACCGGCACGCCTGAGGCGAGCTCCAAGCCACCGATCGGACGAAGGCGCGGGTGGATCTCCCAGTGCCAGTGATAGGTGGCATCGACGCGCTCGCGGAGCGGCGCCGTATGGAGGAGGAGGTTGTACGGCGGCATGCCAATCGCCCGCAGCCCCTTCACCGCCGCCTGCAGCGTCTCTGCAAAGCCGCGCAGTGTTGCCGTGTCAACGTCACCAAAATCTGCGGCGTGGTTGTTCGGGATCACCCAGGTCTCAAATGCAGATCGACTCGCGAACGGCGCGATGACTGCACCATACGGATCGCGATGGACGAGTCGCCGACCGCTCGCCACCTCGTCCTCCACCATGTTGCAGTAGGCGCAGCCGCCCGAACGAATGGAGAGTCGCGCCGAACCGCCGATCTCTTCAGCGAGTCGGTGCGGCACCTGCGGCAGGTCGTACGACTCAAAGCAGAGGTGATCCGTCATCGCCCCCGCCTGCGCCGCCGCGTTGCGGACGAACTGAATGTACGCCGTGGCGCCGTGTTCGCGCGCGGCGCGGATCTGGTCGCGGATCGCTGTGAGGAACTCCACCACAAGCACCGTAGGTACTTCGTCAAGTTCGCGGTGCTCGCCGCGCGGCGCGATCAGCGTGGACCAAGATCCCGCGCGATCAACATCACTCAGCGTCATGAAGCCCGCATCCCCCGCCGCCGCATCCGAACGCGTCCCTACTGAGTGGAAGGCTCCTTGTCGCAACATGCGTCGCGCAATGCCGCTCGACTCCCCCTTCTCGCAGTTTGCGCACGACGCCTCGCGCGCACCGGAGAGTCGCGCCTCATGGAATCGCTCAGAGGCAAACTCGCGGTCCACCACCGTGGCCGACCACCAACCGGTGATCTCGTCGCGACGCAGCTCCCACATCCCGCCACCACTCATACGCCAGACCCACTCATGTCGCTGATCGTAGCGCCCTCCAGGTACGCACCGATCGCCGCCGCGTAGGCCCGTGCGGCAACCTGCGCAACCTCCGCCACCTGCGGCGCGTCTGCACCAACCGCCGCACGATCACCCGCCGCAACCGCCACCCAGTCGCGCTCCAGCGCAATCGAGGTGGAGACCACCCCCGCATGTCCGCACGGATTAATCAAGTTAAACGCCTCAAGGTCGCGTCCTACATTGAGCGCCAGGCCGTGCCAGGCAACGCCGCGCTCCACGCGCACACCAACGGCGCCGATCTTTCGTTCGCCAATCCAGCAGCCTGGTGCACCATCTCGCCGCTCCGCCGCGACACCGTAGTGAGCACACGCTGCAATGAGCGCATCCTCCAGTGCACAGATGTGCTGCCGCAGTGAAATCCCAGCCGATCGCAGATCAACAATGGGATACGCCACCAGATGCCCGGGGCCGTGATACGTCACCTCACCGCCGCGCTCCACGCGCCGCAGTGCAATGCCGCGTGCCGCGTATTCAGCTTCAGTTAAATGCAGATGCGCAAGCGTGGCGTTCTTCCCGAGCGTCAGCACCGGCTCATGCTCCAGCGCTAGAAAGGCATCCGCTCCGCCCCCTTCAACGCGCTCATCAACCATGCGCCGCTGCAGCGCATGCGCCTCGTCATAGCCGACCCTCCCGAGCCAGCGGTAGCCAAGTAGACGTGTCTCCTGCATAACCTGAGCGTAGCCTCCCCCGCTCCCCATGCGCTATCCTCACAGCCCACGCGGGAGTAGCTCAGTTGGTAGAGCGTCTGCTTCCCAAGCAGAAGGTCGAGAGTTCGAGACTCTTCTCCCGCTCCAGTCCCCTCTCCCCATTAGACTGCCGCCATGGCAAAAGATGGGAAGAAGCACCTAGAGGAGGCGGCGATCGAGACGCTCGCCGTCCACGCCGGCGAGGGGGCCGATCCCACCACGCGCGCGCATAACCTCCCCATCTATCAGACGGCAACGTTCACCTTTGAGACCGCCGATGAGAAGGAGGCGGCGGTTGACGGGGCGCTCGCCTGGGAGCCGAACCGATACTTCTACACGCGCACGAACAACCCCACCACGGCGGCTCTTGAAGAGAAGCTCGCGGCACTTGAAGGCGCAGAGAGTGCGATCGCTTCAGCCTCCGGAATGTCTGCAATCTCCGCCGGTCTCCTTGCGCACCTCAAGAGCGGCGATCACCTCATCGTTGCCGATGATCTCTTCATCATCAGTCAGATCCTCTTCGCTGAAGACTTCCCCACGCGCGGCATTGAGGTGACACCGGTGGCGATCACCGATCTTGCCGCGGTGAAGGCGGCGATGCGGCCGAACACACGCATCATCTTCGCCGAAGTGCTCTCGAACCCATGGATGAGGATCAGCGATGTTCCAGCGCTGGCGAAGGTCGCCCATGATGCGAAGGCGCTCCTCGTGATTGACAACACCTTCCTGAGCTCGGTGACGATTCGTCCGCTGGATCACGGTGCGGATCTGGTACTACAGACCACCACCAAGTGGATCTCGGGGCACGGCGATGCGCTCGGCGGGATTGCCGCGGGCTCCAAGGCGCTCGTTGATCCGATTCGTCGCCAGACCGATCTCCTCGGCGGCGCTGCGTCGCCGTTCAACTCTTGGCTGATCGCACGCGGTGCGCGCACCCTCCCGCTCCGCGTTGAGCGCGCCAGCGAGAACGCCACCAAGCTCGCCGCCTTCCTAGAGGGGCACGAGAAGGTGGAGTGGGTGCGACACCCGAGCCTCGCCTCGCATCCAGACCGTGCCGTTGCGGATCGGATCCTTGGTGGGAAGTGGGGCGGGATGCTCTCATTCAAGCCGCGCGCAGCCGCCGGCGTTGATCCGCTGGATGCGATGCGCGCCTTTGCCGACAACATCGCACTCTTCGGCGTGGGGGTGAGCCTCGGCGAAGTGGACACGCTGGTCTACCCGATGCCGAAGCGCGGTGGAATCTTCCGCATCAGCGTGGGCATTGAAGGATCTGACGACATCATCCAGGAGTTCGATCGCGCACTCGCTCATGTCAAGTAGCCGCCGCTCGGTACTTTCCATTGCGGCTGCCGCTGCAAACGTGCTGATCGGTGCACTTCTTCTTTTCATTGGCGTTGCTGCGATCGCTGCACTAGTTGTGGCCTCCGTCCAGGCGGGCGGCGAAAGTTGGGAGTCGCTCGGCACACGTGCCAGCGCAGGGCTCGGCGCAGATGTGGCCGGAATCCTGGAGCTCTTCGGCGTCAGCCTCTCCACCCTCTTCGCGGAGTTTGCCGCGGCACAAGGTCTCCCCGCGTTCCCCGTCTTCGCGCGCGAGATCCTCGCCGCGCTCTATGTTGGGATCGCGCTCTTTGTTCCGACTGGTCTTGCCGTACTCGTTGCAGCGCGCGCCATTTGGGGTCTCACAGCGTCAAGTGCGCGCGGAGCGCTGCGCCTTTATGCCATCACCCTCACGGCAGTTGGCGCAATCGGACTCTTCATCGCATCCGCACCACACCTGATCTGGGGACTCACGCTTGCCGTAGGGCTCCTCAACCTGTTGGCGCTGCGTCGACCGCGCGCGGTGACTCCCCCTTACAGCGCCTAGCTCGCTACGCGGCGCACGCGCAGCGCGAGGCGCACAAGCGGACCGCGAATCGGATCAAGATCGAGATCAAGCGCCCCAGGATAGGCATGCACCTCGCCACCCCAGCCGGCCTTGAAGTGCGCGATCCCTGGCGTCACCAAGCCCCACATGTCGTACCAAGAACTGCCATGTGTAATCGCGCGTTCAATCGCGAATGCCTTCAGCGCGTATGGCGCTCGCAACTCATTGCCGCGATCGGTGGCGCCACCGAAGAGTTCGGTGCTTCCGCTCTCGGTTCGCACCACCAGCAGCGCGCCGAGCAACTTAGAGGCGCCTGCCTCACCTAGCTGTTCGGCGATCACCAACTCCGCGTGCGGCCCGAAGGCGCGCATCAGGTGGGCGAATGCCTCACCGCTACGCACCGCCGCTCCAGTTCGTTCGCTAATGGAGTGCATCACCGCACTCAGCGATGAGAGCTCGTCTGGGCTGCCGAGGCGGACGGTCACGCCATCGCTGACTGCCTGACGCGCGTACTGACGCCACTTGCTGCGCCACCCGGCGCGCACCACCTCAACGCCGCCCGTCAGCGGGATGCGACGACTTGATCGCGGCTGGATCGGGGCCGAAAGGTGTAGACGCAGGTTGGCGGAGGTTGCGGCAGCCTGCCACGGCGCACGGAGCGAGGCGGTCAGTGCCGTGTCGGGCTGCACCACGTTCCCCTCAGGATCCATCACCACCGAGTCGCCAGGCTCGAGTCGCACCAGCGTGACGCCATCGGCGCGCAGTGAGCGGAGTGCAATCAGCAGCTCAGAACGGAGTGCCGCGGCAATCTCTGGCCTCTGCGCGGCAACGAGCGGTGCGCGCGGCGCGTATGCGAAACGACCGAGCGGTCCCGGGAGCGACTGCATAAGAAGCTGCGCCCCTGCCCATGCGCCACTCGGATGCGACACAACAAGACGGATCGCGCTCCAACCGGTGAGCTGCTTTGAGGTGGCCCAGGCGGCGAGCTGCGTGAAGGGGATCTCGCTGATCTCTCCGGCGCTGTAGGCGCGCGCTAGGCGAGCGTCCCATGCGGCGGGCTCTTCGCGAAGGGACGTGATCTGTTCGCTCATGCGCTTAGAGTACGCGCCCCGCTACCCTTGTGCGAATGAGTGATGCCCGCCCCCTCCCACCGATCGCGCTCGACCCCGAGGGGGTCGTCTTTGATATGGATGGCATCCTCTGCGACAGCGAGCCGCTCTGGGCGGCGGCACGCTTCGCTGTGGCGGAGGCGGTGGGGAGCAGCATCACCGAGGAGGACTTCCACGCCTTCTACGGCGCAAACACTGCGCAGTGGAGCGCTGGAATGGCGAAGCTCTTCGGTCACCCAGATGCGGCGGAGATTGCGCGCCTCACCATTGAGCATCTGCTGAACGCCTACAAGGGCGGCGCGATTCGACCAATCAACAGTGGTGTTGCCGCACTCCGTCGCGCCGCCGCGCGCGGGCCGGTTGCCGTTGCATCCGGGAGCCCACGGGTGGTGATCGGCACGGTCCTTGAGCTGCTCGGCCTCGCCAACGTTGTCCGCGAATACGTGAGTTGTGACGAAGTGACGGGAGGAAAGCCACTCCCTGACGTCTATCTCGAGGCGTGTCGTCGCATTGGCATCACGCCATCGCGCTCACTTGCAATTGAAGATTCGCTCGCTGGCGCGCGCGCGGGGAAGGCGGCGGGGATGACCGTCGTCCTTGTCCCACTTGACGGCGCGCCATCATCGGCGGGGGCAGAGGAGTTTGCCGACGTGATCCTAACGAGCCTCGACGAGCTGCCGCTCACACCGCGGCCCTAGAGGGCGATCAGCTCTTAACGATCCCAACCTTTTCGCCGAGCGCATCGTTGGACGGCTCGATCAGGTAGCTCCCGTCATCGAAGATGATCACAGGGATTGACTTGGCACCAGTAAGTTTCTCAATCATCTCTTTTGCCGCGGCGTCAGCATCCACGTCAACGTAGGTGAAGGGGACGCCATGTGCGGTGAGGTAGCCCTTTGAGCGACGGCAATCGCCGCACCAGTCCGCGCCATACATCATGATCTTCTTCTCGTCGCTCATCTCACCCTCACTTCGTTCGGCCAGCGGCGCCAGCCATCACGTGAATCGTACCGCGTGCGCACTCTTTGGGACGACCGCCTACCCTACGGATATGCAGTTTGTGAGGATCCTCGGCTTCACCGCACTCGTTGCCGCAGAGTGGGTGCGCGGCATCGGCCTTGTCGCCGCCGGCGCGCTCACCTACGGACTCCTTGGGGGCACGATGCCGCCAGAGGGTGGCCTTGACCGCGCCGTCGCGATCGCATCATTCGTCACGATCGCACTTGGGGCGGCCGACCTCCTCTTCTCGGCGCTCTTCGCCGCAACGGCACTCCGCCTCCACGCGTTGCAACTCCCCCCTGACCGTCCGGTCAACCTGCAGGTCGGCTGGAGCGCCGTCCTCTCCCTGCTCCTGATCGTTGCGGGGAACCCGCTCGCCCCTCAGATCACCATGCTGGCGCTCGCGAGCGTGGCGGCCGCCTCACTGCGCCTCATAAGGGACGAGAGGGGTCGGAACGGCTAGACTCCCCCGCATGGTTGGACCGGTCTACTTAACGAAGGCGGGACGTGAGGCGCTCGAGGCCGAGCTGCACGACCTCGTCCACAATCAGCGACCCTCCGTGATCGCGCGCATCAAGGCGGCGAAGGAGCTCGGCGATCTCCGCGAAAACGCGGACTACGAGATCGCCCGAAACGAGCAGAGCTTCATCGAGGGGAAGGTCCTGGAGATTGAAGAGAAGCTGCGCAACGCCGAGATGATTGATGAGAACGCAAGCACCGACCAGGTCGGTCTCGGCACCACCGTTGAGGTCACCGCGGAGCGCAAGACCCGTACCTACATGATCGTTGGCTCAACCGAGGCTGACCCGAGCGGCGAACCGCCAAAGATCTCCAACGTCAGCCCACTCGGCGCATCGCTGATCGGGAAGAAGCTCGGCGAAAAGGTGCAGGTCACCCTGCCAAACGGCGAGAGCGTCACCTACACGATCAAGAAGATCTCTTAAGCGCGCTGGGGTTCGCCCCCCACACCGCTCCGCCTTCAAAGTGTTCTGACTTCCAGATTGGAACATCCTGCTTAATTGATTCAATCAACGCGCGGCTTACGATGTATGCGCGTTCTCGATGTGGAGATGCCACAACGGTAATCATGCTGATTCCCCCAACTGGAACCACCCCAACCGCATGAAGCACACCAATCCCGCCAAGCCGTGCGAGGCCATCATCAAAAAGGCGCTCGCAGATATCTGCAAGCTCACTCTCGGCATATCCTTCAGCCGCCTCATATTCAAGATGGTGAACTGCGTGGTTCGCAAACGGGGCGGCCGCCAACTCCTCTCCAGGTGCTGGTGTGCCTGCCGTCACCCTTGTCCGGCCAACAAAGATCACCACCGCGCCGTCTTCGTCCGTTGCCACTTCGGAAACAAGCCTGGAAATGTCTTCATCGCGCAGTGGTGATGTCACGATTCGAGTGATGAGTCGAGGCTCTGCGCCACCACTTGCAGGGGGGAGGAGTGCGTACTCTTTCTCTTCCGAAACACGGATCTGTGAAAGGTTCGCGTCTCTCGCAATAAGGAGGCCGTCCACCCCAATGCGAATGTGTGGCTGAAGACCAGAGAGTGTTGGACGTGAAGTGAAGAACTCATCGACAAGATTTTCAAGAGTGGCCTCTTCTGGAAGATCAATCGTGACCACGCTCGCCCCTTCGCGCGAGCGGAGCAGTGCGTAAAGGCGAACGCTGATGCGCATGCGCTAGACGAAGATCCCCGCACCGAAGAAGAGGCCGCTCGCAAGGATCGTTCCTGTAGCAACTGCGCCGAGGTCGATGTAGAGCAGCCCGGTCGCAGACTCCATGGAGCGCGCCTTCGCGGTACGCCACCCGGCGTAGGTGAGGAGTGCGGGGAAGATCAGGCCGATCGTGAGTCGGAGGATGGCGAAGAAGTCCCAGCCCGAACCGAGGCCGCCGAGTCCAAGAAGCTGCCAGATCAGGAAGAGGATGCCCTGCACGCCGATGCCAATCCCGAGTGCGCGGCTAAGAAGCAGGAGTGGCGCCTCTGGAAGTTTTGGCGTCACCAGATACCAGTGCGCAAGGATCATCGCGGCGAATGCGCCACCCGTCACCGCTGAGAGAACCAACAGTTGCGCAAGGAGGGCCGCGGCGATCAGTGGCGTTGGCGCCCAGCCAACCGCACCAACGATCAGAACAGCAACGCCGGCCGCGACGGTGAGTGCGCCAACGCGACGCCCATCACCACCGCGCGCAATGCGCAGCATCCAAAGTGTGGCGAGTGATGCAACCGTTACAAGGAGGAGGCGGCGCAGCGCATCAATCTCTGCGCCAGCGGCGTGGATCGGCGCGGCGGCATCTGGGCTCGGGAGCGCTCCGTCGGCGAGCCAGGCGAGGAAGGCCCAGCCCCCAGCGGCGAAGACGGTGAAGCCGCGGTAGCCACGCGTCGCCTCGGCACGGTGCGTGATCAGGAGGAGGGCGGCCAGCGAGCCAACCGCGAGGCCTACGAGCACCACCCAGTTGATGAAGGCGAGGGATCGGGCGACGCTCTCTGCAGACATACTGCGAGCCTAACACCCACCTCCGCCGAGCCTGATCTCGCCAGTCCGGCGCAGATCGGCGAGAATAGCCGTCCGCCCAACGCACGGCGTAAGGAGGGACATGAGCGACGAACAGCAGAACACGCGACGCAAGGTGGTACTCCCGCCGGTTGATGCTGCGCTCCGTACCCCGCGCGCAACCGCGCCCGGGGAGGAGGCGCCGATTGAAGCGGTGCGCGCGATCGCCGCACTCCTCGGCCGCGCCGCAACTCCTGGGCGTCGTGCCGCTGCAGCGCCAAAAGTCGCTGAAACCACCGCTGGCGTGATCGGCGACCGCGAGGTGCAGATCCAGGGCGTCATCGGCGCACTCAACGACGAGCAGGAGGCTGAGTTCCGCGACGCGCGGAAGCGACTGAAGCGCGCGCACCGCCACGTTGAAGAGGTACTCGAACGACTCGCCGCCGCAACGCCGGACGGACTATCCGGCTAAAGAAAAACTACTGCGGATCAGCGAGGACGAGGAGTCGCAGCTCCGTCATCTCTTCAATAGACCAGCGAATTCCTTCGCGGCCGAGTCCCGACTCCTTCACGCCACCGTACGGCATGTTGTCAATGCGATAGGTAGGAACGTCATTCACGATCATGCCGCCAACCTCAAGCTGATCAAATGCCGTGCGCACATGGGCAAGGTCGTTGCTGAAGAGTCCGCACTGCAGGCCGAAGCGGCTCTCGTTCACTGATGCGATCACCTTGGAGAAGTCGCTGTAGCGCTCAAGGATCACGACTGGCGCAAAGGCCTCATCACTGCAGATGCGCGCGCTGCGCGGCACGTTGGTGAGGATGGTTGGCGTGAAGAGGCGTGGCTCACTCGCCTTCACGGGTGCACCACCCGAGACGACCCGCGCGCCTGCGGCGACCGCCTCGGCGATCCACTCCTGCGTGCGCTTCGCTGCGCCGTCATCAATCAGCGGGCCAACATCGGTCGCCTCATCAGATGGGTCGCCCACCTTCAGTTGTGCTGCGCCGGCGACGAAACGCTTCTCAAACTCATCCGCGATTGAGTCATGAAGGAAGATGCGCTGCACGCTGATGCAGACCTGTCCCGCGTAGGCGAAGGCGCCGACGAGTGCGCGCTTCACCGCCCAGTCAAGGTTCGCCGTGGCGTCCACGATGCAGGCGGCGTTTCCGCCGAGCTCAAGGAGGACGCGTCGCTTCCCTGCGCGCGCCTTCATCTTCCAGCCAATCTCTGGTGAGCCAGTAAACGAGAGAAGGCGGAAGCGTTCATCGTCAACGAGTTTGTCCGCAACGTCGCGCGCGGTTGGGATGACGCTGAGCGCCCCCTCTGGGAGGCCCGCCTCGGTCATGATCTCCGCCACCTTCAACATGATCAGTGGGTCCGCTGAAGGCGGCTTCAGGACGATGCTGCAGCCGGCGGCGATCGCCGGCGCCACCTTATGCGCGGCGAGGTTCAACGGGAAGTTGAAGGGACTGATACCGAGCACTGGGCCAACTGGGAAGCGGCGCGTGATGCCGAGGCGCCCCTTGCTGGACGGCGCAAGATCGAGTGGGATCGTCTCGCCGATCATCCGCTCCGCCTCTTCGGCGGCAAGGCGGAATGTCAGCGCGCCGCGATCAATCTCTGCGCGCGCGTCGCGGATCGGCTTCCCCGCTTCAGCGGAGAGGAGTGCGGCGAGCTCCTCCCTTCGCGCGATGATTCCTGCAGCAGTCTTGCGTAAAATGTCGGCGCGCTCCCATGCGCCAAGTGCGCGCATCCGCTCAAATCCGGCCTGCGCACCAACCACGGCGCGCTCCATCTGTTCGGCGCTCGCAAGGAAGGTGCTCCCCACCACGTGGCCGTCATACGGTGAGCGGATCTCGTGTGGCTGCGGCGACTCCTCCCAGGAGCCGGCGATCAGGATCTTCTGCGCCTTCATGAGCCGAGTCTAGCCGAGTGCCGCTGCCGCTTTGGGTGCTGGCCGCTTAGAGTGCGGCGCCGCGCGGGTAACTCCCGAGGATCCGCAGTTCGCTGGTCACGGCGGCGAGCTCCTTCAGCGCCCCCTGCAGCGCCGCGTCGTTCGCGCCCGCGTCAAGGTCCATCCAGAAAACGTACTCCCAGTCGCCCCCCTGGCTCGGCCGCGACTCCAACTTGCTCATGTTCACCCCCGCCGCCGCAATCCGCTGCAGCACAGCGAGGAGCGTTCCTGGCTCATTACGGACACCAACAAGGAGGGTTGTTCGAGGCGCGCCGCTGCGCGCGCTGATCTCTGCGCCGCTCTGCGTAGCGCGGAGCACCCAGAAGCGGGTGCGATTGCCTGGGTCCTTCTCAATGCCGCTCGCCAGCTCAACAAGTCCATGCAGCGTTGCGGCGCGCGGCGAGAGGACGGCGGCGGCATCGCGCTCATTACGATCGCGAATCGCTGCGCCGGCACCCGCGGTGTTGTAGGTGCTAAGTAGCTGCCAGGTGCGCGTGCGCAAGAATGGCTCTGATTGCGCCAGCGCCTGCGCATGGCTATAGACGCGCGTGATGTCATCCAGAGCAACGCCAGGGAGTGCGGCGAGGACGAGGTTCACTGGTACCACCGACTCCCCCACAATCTCCAGTTCGCCGTCGCGCACAAGGTCGAGCGTCTCGCGCACGGTGCCATTGACCAGGTTCTCAATCGGCAGGACACCAAACTGCGCGCGACCATCCAGGAGTGCCGCACGAACATCGGCGAATGAGCCAACGGCGAGGCGCTCCGCCTCTGCGCCGAAGAAGGCGATCAGTGCATCTTCCGCGAATGCCCCCGGCTCACCCGAGTAGGCGATGCGCGCCGTGCCGCTCATCAGCGCTCCTTTGGCACGTTGCGCTCGGAGCGTCGCTCTACTGCGCCACCACTCTTCAGGAGGGCGTACTCCAGTGAATCGGCAAGTGCGAGTGCGGATGCGGAGATGATGTTCTCGCCGACCCCCATCGTTGACCAGGCGTCACCACCGGCGACCGACTCAATCACCACGCGCGTCTTAGCGCCTGTGGCGGAGCCACCGTCGAGGATGCGCACCTTGTAGTCAACAAGGTGGACCGCGTCCAACTGCGGATAAAAGGCGCCGAGACCCTTGCGTAGCGCACGGTCGAGCGCGTTCACTGGGCCGTTCCCATCTGATGCGGTGTGCAGATCTTCACCGCTCACCTGGACGCGCACCGTTGCCTGCGCACGCGGTTCACTCGCCTCGCGCTGCTCCACGATGACGGTGAAATCCATGATGCTGAATGGCGCGGTGTAGCCAGGCTTGTGGCGCTCAACAAGGAGCTCAAATGAGGCCTCGGCGCCTTCGTAGCTCGCGCCGCCCGCTTCCATCTCCTTCACCAGTGCCGAAAGCGTCTTTGAGTCGAGTCCAGAGTTGGCAAGCTCAACGCCGAGTTCTGCGGCACGACTCCCTGTGTTCGCCTTCCCGCCAAGCTCTGAGACAACCAGGCGTCCGCGATTCCCCACGAGTGTCGGATCAATGTGCTGATAGGCGCGCGGTGTCTTCACCTGCGCGGCGCCGTGCACGCCACCCTTATGGGCAAATGCGGAGCGACCCACATACGGCTGGTGATCATCTGGCGCGAGGTTGGCGATCTCCGCCACCTCGTGGGAAAGCGTTGAGAGATCGGCGAGACGGTCGGCCCCAGCCACCTTGTGCTCACTCTTGAGGGCGAGGTTCGCCATCAGCGAAACCATATTTGCGTTCCCTGCGCGTTCACCGTAGCCATTGATTGTGGCCTGGACGTGCCGTACTCCAGCATCCACCGCCGCGAGCGCATTCGCCACGGCGAGTTCTGCGTCGTTATGCGAGTGAATCCCCCAGACCACGTCGCGAGCCCCCTTGTCCGCTGCGAGTGTGGCGCGTGCAGCGCGAACGATCTCGCTCATTCGGTTGGTCAACGTGCCGCCATTCGTGTCGCAGAGGACGAGGGTGGAGGCGCCAGCGTCGCGCGCGGCGCGCAGCGTATCTAACGCGTAGGCGGAATCGGCCTCATAGCCGTCGAAGAAGTGCTCGGCGTCATAGACCAGCTCGCGGCCGCGCTCGGCAATGTAGCCAACGCTCTCCGCGATCATGGCGAGGTTCTCCGCGCGCGTCGCCTCGATCACCTCATCAACATGGAGCGTCCAGCTCTTCCCGAAGATCGTGACGATCGGCGTTTCGGCATCCAGGAGCGCGTTCAGGTTCGGGTCGGCCTCTGGGCGGTTCGACTTGTGGCGCGTGCTGCCGAAGGCGGCGAGCTTGGCCCGCTCCCAGCGAATCTTCTTCGCCGCGGCGAAGAACTCAATGTCCTTCGGGTTTGACCCTGGCCAGCCGCCCTCAATCGCCGGCATGCCGAACTCATCGAGCGCGCGGGCGATGCGCAACTTGTCTTGCAGTGAGAGGACCAGGCCTTCGCGCTGCGCGCCGTCGCGGAGTGTCGTGTCGTAGAGGAGGACCGGCTCCTTCTCGCCGCTCATCGCGCGCCACCCTTGGTGTTGAGTACCTGCTCAACTATGAGATCTGTTGCCTCACGCGTTCCAACCAGGGTGAGGCCCGCCAGCTTCAGCGCCGCAGCATCTGCGCCGCCCGCAAGGTCGGCGGTTCGCGCGCCCGCGCGCACAGCGGCGGCGACCGCCGCTTCAACTGCGAGCGCAGCGTCTACGTGACCGAGCGACTCACGCAACATCATGGCGCCAGAGAGGATTGTGCCGATCGGATTGGCGAGGTTCTTCCCCGCAATGTCTGGTGCTGAGCCGTGGATCGGCTCATAGAGGCCGAAAGTCCCGTGCGTGGTGCGCTTGGTGCCGAGTGACGCCGAAGGGAGCATGCCGAGCGAGCCGGCCAAGACAGCTGCTTCGTCAGAGAGGATGTCGCCGAAGAGGTTCTCGGTGACGATCACGTCGAGCGTGGCAGGCCAGGTGGCGAGGAGCATCGCCGTGGAATCAACCAAGCGGTGCTCCAACTTCACGTCGGGATATTCGGCGCCGACCTCGGTGACCACCTTGCGCCAGAGTCGGCTGGTGGCAAGGACATTCGCCTTATCAATGGATGCGAGTCGCTTGCTGCGCTTTCGCGCAAGTTCAAAGGCGACCACGGCAATTCGGCGAATCTCATCTTCGTGATACGGGAGCGTGTCTACCGCCTGTCGTCCAGTCGGCGTCACCTCTTCTCCGGATGGTTTGCCGAAGTAGAGGCCGCCAGTGAGTTCTCGCACCATCATCAGGTCTACACCAACGAGTCGCTCCGACTTGAGTGGGGACGCGTCATACAGTTCCGGGAGGATGGTGACGGGACGGAGGTTGGCGAAGAGTTCGTAGCGCGTGCGCAGTGCGAAGAGCGCCTGCTCTGGTCGAACGCTCGCGTTCGGGTTATCCCACTTCGGTCCACCAACGGCGCCAAGGAGGAGTGCGTCTGCCGTGTCGGCAATCTGCAGATCCTCTTCGCGAATCGCCACGCCGTGCGCGTCAATCGCGCAGCCACCTGCGGCGATCTCGAGCCACTCAATGGTGAAGCCGAAGCGGCTCCCCGCCGCGTCAAGGACGCGTCGCGCCGCGGCGACCACATCTGGACCAACACCGTCGCCAGGAATGGTGACGACGCGATGATCAAAAGTGCCGCTCCGCTGCTGCAGCGGGAGGGCGGCGCTCTCCGTCGTGGAGCTCACTGCATCGCCTCGCGCGATCCCTTCGTCGGTGCGCTCGCCGCGCCAGACTCAATTGCCGCCAACTTGTTCGCTGCGGTGATGTAGGCGACAAGTGAGGCGTCAATGATGTTCGTGCTGAGTCCCTGTCCGCTGACAATGCGCGTCTCGGGAAGTGGCTTCCCCTCGGCGTCCATATCAGAGGAGCGACGGCACTTCACGGAGACCTGCCCCTGCGCATCCTCCCCTTCGGAGACGGCGCGGATCTCGTATTCGGCGAGGTTCGGTCGCCAACCAAGCGTTGGCTCAATGGCAAGGTCGATCGCCTCATAGAGCGCATCAACCGGGCCGTTTCCGGTTGCCTCAGCCTTCTGATCCTTACCGTTCACCCGCACCTCAACGCGGCCGGCAGAGCCCCCGCCGTGAGAGCTTTCTACGCTCCAGTCAACCAGCTCAATCGTCGCCGCGCTCCCCGTGGCGGCGCGCTTATCAACGAGCGCCAGAAGGTCTGCGTCGGTGAGCTCCTTCTTGATGTCGGCGAGTGCGATCGCTTCGCGGTAGAGCGCGTCGAGCGCTTCGCCGGTGAGGTCGTGCCCGAGTTCGGTGAGCTTCGCCTGAAGTCCACGTCGGCCAGAGAGCTTGCCGATCGTCAGCGACGAGCCGAGGAGGCCAACCGACTGCGGCGTCATGATCTCGTAGGTGAGCGGATTCTTCAGCACGCCGTCCTGATGAATCCCCGACTCGTGCGCAAATGCATTCGCGCCAACGATCGCCTTGTTCGGCTGTACCGCAAAGCCGGTGAGATAACTGACCAACCGACTCGCGGCGGTGAGCTGCTCCGTCTGGACGCGGATGTCGTGCGACTCAAACTGGCCCGGTCGTGTGCGCAGCGCCATCACTACCTCTTCGAGTGAAGCGTTGCCAGCGCGCTCGCCGAGTCCGTTGATCGTGACCTCAACCTGGCGCGCCCCCGCCTGCACAGCGGCGAGCGTGTTCGCCGTGGCGAGACCGAGGTCGTTATGACAGTGGACGCTCACCGTGGCGTCGCGACCAACAAGGTCCACGACGCGCTTGGTGAGTGCGGCGTACTCAGTTGGAATGGCGTAGCCAACGGTGTCGGGGATGTTCACCGTGGAGGCACCAGCACCAACCACCGCCTCATACACCTGCAGCAGATATTCGTGGTCGGTGCGGCTCGCATCTTCGGCGGAGAACTCCACCTCGGCGTCGCGACCGAGTCGCTCGCGCGCGTACTTTACCCACTTCACCGCCTCGGCGAGCGCCGCCTCACGTGTGGTGCGCAGCTTATGCGTGAGGTGAATGTCTGACGTTGCAATGAAGAGATGTAGATGCGGTCGATCAGAGACCTTAATCGCGTCAATGGCGCGCTGTGGATCGCCATCCTTGCAGCGCGCGAGCGCCGCAATGCCGATCCCCTTCGTTGACTCGGCGATCTGTCGCACCGCCTCAAAGTCACCCTCGGAGGCGGCGGGGAAGCCGGCCTCAATGACGTCCACCTTCAGCTTGGCGAGCTGCCGTGCAACCTCCAGCTTCTCCGCAACGGTGAGTCCGGCGCCTGGCGCCTGCTCACCATCACGCAGCGTGGTGTCAAAGATGCGAACCGCACCAGCGGCTACGCCTGGGCCGGGTGCGCCGTTCACTTGCTTGCGCCCTTCTCCGCAGCACCCTGTGCGCCGTCAATATCCACCTCAACCGGGTTGAGGAAGGTCATCTGGCGACGAAGCTCGCGGCCAACCTTCTCGATTGGGTGCCCGGAGTTTGCGGCGCGCAACTTCTTATAGTTCGGTCGACCCGCCTCATCCTCTGCGATCCAGCCCTTGGCGAACGTGCCGTCCTGGATCTCGTTGAGGACTTCCTTCATCCGCGCCTTCACCGACGCATCAATGATGCGCGGCCCTGAGACGTAGTCGCCGTACTCGGCGGTGTCCGAGATGGAGAAGCGCATGAAGTCCAAGCCACCGCGGTACATCAAGTCCACGATCAACTTGAGTTCGTGCATCGTCTCGAAGTAGGCGAGCTGCGGATCGTAGCCGGCCTCAACCAGCGTCTCCCACGCACTCTTGACGAGCTGCGCCGTACCGCCGCAGAGGACCGCCTGCTCACCGAAGAGGTCGCTCTCCGTCTCATCCTTGAAGGTGGTCTCCATGATGCCTGCGCGCGCGCAGCCGAGGCCGTTCGCGTACGCCATGGTGCGCGCCCGAGCGGTACCGCTTGGGTCCTGATGCACCGCAAAGAGTGCAGGGACGCCGCCGCCAGAAACGTAGACGGAGCGAACGAGGTGGCCTGGACCCTTCGGTGCAACCATCCCAACGTCAATGCCGGCCGCCGGCGTGATGCGGTTGAAGTGAATATTGAACCCGTGCGCGAAGAGAAGGAGTGCGCCTGGCTTGATGTTCGGCGCAATCTCCGCTTCGTACATCTTCTTCTGCGCCGTATCCGGGACGGCGATCATGATCACATCGGCGCGCTTCGCCGCCTCAGCGGCGGTCATCACCTCAAAGCCGTCGGCGGTTGCAACGGGGCGACTCTTTGAGCCCTCCGCAAGTGCAACGATGACGTTGAGTCCCGACTCCTTCAGGTTCTTCGCGTGTGCGTGGCCCTGGCTCCCGTAGCCAACCACCGCAATGACCTGCTTCTCGATGCTCGTGAGCGGCGCCTCTGCGCTGTAATACATCTTGAAACTCATCGCTTCACCTGCTCCTCAATGGACCCGCTTCCACGGGCCATAACTACTGAGCCGGTTCGCACCAGCTCCTTGATTCCGAACTCCCGAAGGAGCTCGACCACACGGTCCACATCACCCGGTTCACCCACGATCTCCACGATCACAGCGTCATCCCCAAGGTCCACCACGCGGCCGTGGTGCATCTCGGCGAGGCTGACAAGCTCTGGGCGGCTCTTGGAGGTGACCCGCACCTTGATCAGGGCGAGCTCGTGCTCCACGATTGCGCTGTCGGTCACGTCCTCAACCTTGAGCACGTCGATCAACTTGTAGAGCTGCTTCGTTGCCTGCTCCACATGCACCTCGTCACCAAGAATGGTGAGGGTCATGCGGGAGGTGTCGCTCCGCTCCGTTACGGAGACGGCGAGCGACTCAATGTTGAAGTTGCGCGCGCGCATCAGGCTCGCCACGCGATTCAAGACGCCAGGGCGGTTGTTGACGATCGCCACGATCAGGTGGCGCCGTGCATCGCCAGATCCAGGGAGCGCACGTGCTGGGGCTGCGCCCGCTGGGCTGTTCGGCGCGCCGCTCACTTGGTCACCCCACTCGGCGCGTTCGGATCGGTCGGATCAACGCGCGGGCCGCTCGAACCTTCGGTCACGTCCTCGCCATCATCGCCCCACTTGTCGATGAGGTCGGAGAGTCCCTTCCCCGCCGGCATCATTGGATAGACGTTCTGTCGCTCCGCAATCTCAAACCAGATCAGTGCTGGGCCATCCACAGCGAGTGCCGCGGCAACGGCGGCGTCTACCTCTTCAGGCTTCGACACCTTCCATGCTGGGAGTCCGTACGCATCGCAGAGCTTTAGGTAGTCAGGTCCAGCGAGCTGTTCGGAGTGATAGTTCCCGGCGTAGACGATCTCCTGCCACTGCCGGATCATGCCGAGCTTCTTGTTGTCCATCAACGCGATCTTCACCGGGATGCGCTCCTGAACAATTGTCGCCAACTCTTGCAGTGTCATCTGGAATCCACCATCGCCGGCGATCGCCCACGAGGTCTTCTCTGGCACGGCGACGGCGGCGCCCATTGCAGCAGGGAGTGCGAAGCCCATCGTGCCGAGGCCGCCAGATGAGAGGTGCGAATTGGCACGCTTAAAGCCGCCGTATCGCGCCACCCACATCTGGTTCTGCCCAACGTCGGCGGTGAGATTGGCGTCGTGTTGTGAACCTTCGGCGATGCGTTCCACCACGAAGTCGGCGGAGAGGACGCCGTCGCGCCAACCGCCAGAGCCGTGCCACGCCGAGCTCTCGCTCTCCGCGCGCCAGGTGGCGAGTTCGGCGAAGTAGTCGGCGCGCGCCGCAGGTGCAACGCTCGGCGTCAGTGGGAGGAGTGCCTCAAGCACATGCTTCGCGTCACCAACGATCGGAATGTCCGCGACCACGTTCTTCCCGATCTCAGCCGGGTCAATATCAATGTGCACGATTGTTGCGGTCGGCGCGAAGGTGCGCACATTGCCAGTGACGCGATCGTCGTAGCGCATACCAATGCCGATCAGTAGATCCGACGATTGGATTGCGCGGTTCACATGCTTCCAGCCGTGCATCCCCATGTAGCCGTAGGCGAGCGGGTCACTCTCATCAATGACGCCGATACCGAGCAGCGTCCAGGCCACAGGGATATGCGCCTTACGGGCGAGCTCAAGAAGTTCGCGCTCCGCGTGAGAGATGAGGATGCCGTGTCCGGCAAGGATGACCGGTCGCTTTGATGCGGCGATCGCATCGGCGAGCACCTTGATCTGTCGTGCGTGGCCGTCGAGCTTCGGGCGATATCCCGGAAGGCCTGCCTCAACCTCTGCCTGCGTTGGATGCGGCGCACTCGTCTCACCCATTAGTGCGTCCTTCGTTATGTCCACGTGCACTGGGCCGGGTCGGCCGCTGCGCGCAATGTGGAACGCTTCGGCGATGGCGTGCGGAATCTCATCCGCGCTGCGGATCAGGTAGTTGTGCTTCGTCATTGGCAGCGTGATGCCGGTGATGTCGATCTCCTGGAAGGCGTCCTTCCCGAGCAGAACGCCCGGAACGTTGCCGGTGATCGCAACCACAGGGACTGAGTCGAGCATGGAGGTGCCGATCCCCGTCACAAGGTTTGTGGCGCCAGGGCCGGAGGTGCCGAGGCAGACGCCGACCTTTCCTGACGCGCGTGCGAAACCGTCGGCGGCGTGTGCCGCCGCCTGCTCGTGGCGCACCAGAATATGGCGCAGCCCAGGGTGATCAACGAGCACGTCATACAGGGGAAGGATCACGCCGCCCGGGTAGCCCCAGATGACGTCGCTCCCCTGCAGAAGGAGTGCCTCGCAGAGTGCGTCGGCGCCGATGCGTGGACGTGGGCCGCCGCGTCGCTCAATGCGCGCGTCGCGCAGCATCTCCTTGCGCGCGCGCTCAGAGGCGAGCGCTGCACTTGTTCCTGCGCCTGGCACGTGTCCCGTCTGTGTCATCTCTCTCCTTCTAAGAACACGAAACCCCCGCCTCTCTGGCGGGGGTTCTGAGTTCCGTTCGGTGCG
>JAPLHQ010000025.1 GCA_026389555.1 Chloroflexota bacterium | reverse complement strand
GTCTGCGGCGACTCACACACCGCCACGCACGGCGCGTTCGGCGCGCTCGCATTCGGCATTGGCACGAGCGAAGTGGAGATGGTGCTCGCCACGCAGTGCCTGCTGCAGCGCACGCCAAAGACGTATCTCGTCCGTGTTGATGGAAAGCTGCAGAAGGGCGTCTCTGCGAAGGACATCATCCTCGCCCTGATCGCGCGCATCGGCGTGGGCGGCGGAACAGGCCACGTCTTTGAATACGCAGGCGAAGCGATTCGCGCCCTCTCCATGGAGGAGCGCATGACGATCTGCAACATGAGCATTGAAGGCGGCGCGCGCGCCGGACTCGTAGCGCCAGACGAGACCACCTTCGCCTACCTGAAGGGCCGACCGCACGCACCACAGGGTGCGGCGTGGGACGAGGCGGTTGCGCGCTGGAGGCAGCTGCCGAGCGACCCAGGCGCAACGTATGACAAGGAGATCGTCATTGATGCGAACACGCTGGAACCGATGGTCACCTACGGCACAAATCCTGGGATGGGCCTGCCGATCAGTGGCAACGTTCCTGACCCAGCCACAGAGAGCGACCCTGCGAGCGCACGCGCACTAACGCGCGCACTCGAATACATGGATCTCACCGCGGGGCAGAGCATCTTGAATCAGCCGGTCAACACCGTCTTTATTGGGAGTTGCACCAACGGTCGCATCAGCGACCTGCGCATTGCGGCAGCCGTCCTTAAGGGGAAGCACGTTGCAAGCGGCGTCCGCGTGATGGTGGTGCCAGGTTCTGCCGACGTGAAGCGACAGGCGGAGCGTGAAGGGCTCGACACGATCTTCCGCGACGCTGGCGCCGATTGGCGCGAGGCGGGCTGCTCCATGTGCATCGCCATGAACGGCGATCAGCTCGCCCCAGGCGAATACGCGATCAGCACATCCAACCGAAACTTTGAAGGACGTCAAGGGAAGGGCGGCCGCACCTTCTTGGCCTCACCACTCACCGCTGCTGCAACGGCGCTGAACGGTCGCATCACCGACCCACGGACGCTCGCCTGATGGCGGCGCCAAAGGTGGAGCGCTTCAGCAGCGCCCTTATCCCGCTCCCTGCAGAGAATGTGGACACGGATCAGATCGTCCCCGCGCGCTACCTGAAAGTGGTTGTGAAGTCTGGGCTCGCCGATGCCCTCTTCCACGACTGGCGCTTCAACGAAGATGGCAGCAAGAAGACGCCGCCATTCGTCCTTGACGATCCCCGCTACGCGGGGCGCGGCATCCTTATTGCTGGCGATAACTTCGGCACCGGCTCAAGCCGCGAGCATGCACCGTGGGCGCTCGACGCCTTCGGCATCAAGGCGGTGATCTCAACGAGCTTCGCCGACATCTTCAAGAACAATGCGCTGAAGAACGGCATTCTTCCGATCGTTGTGGACGCGGCGCTGCAGGCACAGTTGATGGACGTTGCCCGCAGCGGCGACGCGGCGCAGGTGAGCGTTGATCTTGCAAGCGCAACGCTGACGACGCCGAGCGGCACGGCGGTGAGGTTCGCCATTGATCCGTTCGCGCAGAAGATGCTCCTCGCTGGGCTCGACGAGCTCGACTTCGTCCGCTCTAAGGCCGCCGACATTGAGGCGCATGAACGCGCACACCCAGGAACCGTCAACACCACGGCGCCACAGGCGGCCCAGTGAGCGGCGACGGAGCGGAGAAGAAGAGCCCGTACGATCGCCCGAGCGACCCTGCGAAGCGGCACTCCGCCGCCATGACTGATGGCCCTGATCGCGCGCCAGCGCGCGCCATGCTGAAGGCGATCGGCTTTACGGACGAAGATCTCGCCAAGCCGATCATCGGCGTTGCCACCACCTGGATCGAGACGATGCCGTGCAACTACAACCAGCGCGAGCTCGCCGATGCGGTGAAGCGCGGCATTCGGCGCGCGGGCGGCACGCCGATGGAGTTCGGCACCATCTCCGTTTCAGACGGCGTGGCAATGGGCACCGAAGGGATGAAGGCGTCGCTCATCTCACGCGAGATCATCGCCGACTCCATTGAACTCGTTGCCGCCGGACACAGCTTTGACGGCATTGTCTGTCTCACCGGCTGCGACAAGACGAGCCCAGGCGCCGCGATGGCGCTCGGCCGACTCAACATTCCTGGACTCATCCTCTATAACGGCACGATCCTTCCGGGCTCCTTCAATGGGAAGGACGTCACCGTGCAGAGCGTCTTCGAGGCGGTCGGCTCGTATCGCGCCGGAAAGATCAGCGCCGAAGAGCTCTGGGCACTGGAGAACGCCGCCTGCCCAGGTCCTGGCGCATGCGGCGGACAGTTCACCGCCAACACGATGAGCATGGCGATGGAGGTGCTCGGCCTCTCCCCCGCCGGACTGAACGGGATCCCAGCACCAGACCCAGAGAAGATCGCCGCCGCCGAACGCTCCGGCGAGATTGCCGTGCAACTGGTGCGCGACGATATTCGTCCACGCGCGCTCGTTACGGAGAAGGCGCTCGAGAACGCGATTCGCGCCGTTGGTGCAACTGCAGGATCAACAAATGCCGTGCTGCATCTGCTCGCCATCGCGCGCGAGTTTAATCTTCCGCTGGAGATTGAAGCATTTGAGCGACTCGGTGAGTCAACGCCAGTCATCGGCAACTTGATCCCGGGCGGCAGTTACGCCGCACTCGACCTGCACAAGGCGGGGGGCATCGCCCTGGTGCTACGCGAACTCGCCGCCGGAAAGATGCTGCACCTTAATGAGCGCACCGTTGATGGACGCACCATTGGCGAGATCGCCGCGAGCGCTAAAGAGGCGCCGAACCAGAAGGTGATCTTCCCGATTGACAAGCCGATGTCGCCGAACGGCGGACTCACCGTACTGCGCGGCTCACTCGCACCTGAAGGCGCAATCGTGAAGCTCGCCGGACATGCGCGACGCCATCACAGCGGACCGGCGCGCGTCTTCAATGGCGAAGAGGCGGCCTTCGCCGCAATTCGCGCCAACGGCATTAAGGCTGGTGACGTGGTGGTGATTCGCTACGAAGGGCCGGTCGGCGGGCCAGGGATGCGGGAGATGCTCGCCGTCACCGCCGCACTCGTTGGTCAGGGACTCGGCGATGAAGTTGCGCTGATCACTGACGGACGATTCTCTGGCGCAACGCACGGATTCATGGTGGCGCACATCGCACCTGAGGCGGCGCTCGGCGGACCGATCGGTCTGATTGAAGAGGGTGACACGATCACCATTGATGTTGCGGCGCACGAGCTGCGACTTGAGGTTGATGCGGCGACGCTCGCCACGCGCCGCGCCGCCTGGCGCGCGCCAGCGCCGCACTACAACGGCGGCGTCTGGGCGAAGTACGCCGCACTCGTCAGCAGCGCCTCCGATGGCGCCATCACCACAGGGAAGCGACTAAAGCGCGCACTCGACACCGCAGCAGAAAAGTAGGAGGCGTCATGAGCTCAAAGAGGCCCGTTGACCCACGCGACCCGCGCAAGGGGCTCCGCGGCTTGGACGTCCCCGTCATCCCAGGGAGCGAGGCGCCGGATCCTGAGCGTGCGGCGGAGCAGGAGCGCCGTGGCCTCTTCGGCGTGAAACTGATCGTCGGCGGACTCGTGGGAACCGCCATCCTCTTCACGATCCTCGACATCATCGCCCAGCGAATCGGAGGCTAAATTGAGCAGCTCACAGTTCGCCGCCACCGCCGCCGAGCGATTCCCAAAAGGTCTCCCCTCCGCCTCCGTTGATCCAGCACTCCTCAAGAAGATCGGCGCCGAAGCGTCGCAGGATCTGGTGCAGCTGATTCGCGCCGAGAGCGTCAACCCACCAGGGAATGAGACACGCGCCGCCAAGGTGCTGATTGAACTGCTGAAGCGCGAAGGACTTGAGCCAGAGTTCTTCGAGCCGATCCCCGATCGCGGCAACGTCAGCGTGCGCCTGCGCGGAAGTGCATCTGCCGCCAACCCAACACTCGACCCACGCGACAAGGAGAACGGCGCACTCCTCCTCTTCGCGCACCTTGACGTTGTCCCCGCAAATCAAGACGGCTGGACGGTGAACCCGTTTGAAGGCGTCGTGAAGGACGGCTACGTCTGGGGTCGCGGCGCAGTCGACATGAAGGGGGCGCTCGCCGTGCAAGTTGGCGTGATTCGACTCCTCTGTGCCCGCGCACGCGCAGCAGGCCTAAACCCAGCGAAGGATCCGATCCCCGGACTCCGACGCGACATCATCCTCACCGCCACAGCGGATGAGGAGACGGGTGGCGAAGATGGGATTGCACTCGTCCTGCGCGATCGAAAGCACTGGCTCGACGCCGCGGTTGGCCTCACCGAAGCGGGAGGCATGACGATCACCGCCGCCGGCCGCCGCATCTATCCGCTGCAGGTGGCCGAGAAGGGCTTCGCCCGATTCGCCATCACGGTGAGCGGCCGCTGGGGGCACGCCTCCATGCCAGATAGCGATAACGCCCTCCTGCGCGCCGCGCAGATTGTAGAGCGCGTCTCCGTCCCTGGCCCCGTGCAGCTTGTTGCGGAGAACGAGGCGCTGATTGGTGCACTTCGTGCCGCACTCCCTGAGCAGGCGATCAAGCGTCTGGAGCGCCTCCTCGCCGAGAAAACCTTCAGCGACGCGGCTCCACTGAACAGCGAAGCACCAACCGCCGGTTGCGCCCCTGAGCTGCTCCGTGCACTTCGCGCCGTACTACGCGACACGTTCGCCCCAACGATCATCGCCTCAGGGATTCGCTCCAACGTGCTACCAGGCTCGGCAACGCTCACCGTTGATAGCCGCATCCTTCCAGGGACCACACGCGAGCAGGCGCAGGTTGCAATGATGGAACGCATCGGCGCCGATCTTGCGCCGTTCGTCAAGGCAGAGTTGATTGAATACGGGAATGCGGTGAGTAATCCGATGGATCATGAGATTCTCGGCATTGCCTCCGCTGCGATTCGCGCGCGCGACAGCGAGGCGATTCTGATGCCAGCGGTTGCGCCGTACGCCACCGACGCGAAGATCACCGTCCCGGCTGGAATTCCAACCTACGGATTCTCGCCGTATCTATTGGATCCGAAGGAGCGCTTCATGGAGCGCTTCCACGGTGTTGACGAGCGCGTATCAGAAGAGGCGCTCGCCTGGGGCGTTGAGGTCCTCTACGACGTCACCCTGGGCTACGCGGGGGAGTAACTGGCGCGCGCGTCGCAAGCGCAGCAACCGCCGCCGCAACAAGTCCACGCTCCGCAGCCGGTAGTCGGCGCACCACGCCAACGAACTGTTCGGCGCGACCGCGATCAATCGCGGTGAGCATCGCCTCGCCCGCCGCCGCAAGAAGATGCACGCGACGACGCCGATCATCGGCGCTGATCACACGCAGCAGCTTGCGCGTAACAAGTCCGGCAACGAGCCGACTGGTGGCCGAGTGCGATCGACCGAGTTCTGCAGCGATCTCTGCAACGTTGCGCGCGCGACCATCGGCGAGGAGATAGAGCGCGGCGACCTGCGCCAGCGAGAGATCAGTCGGCGCGAGCTGCTGGGCGGTGGAGAGGACGAGCTCACGCCAGAGGCGCCGAATCGAGACGATGCGGCCGCCGATCTCACCGAGGCTTTGACGTCGCTTCGCCACCTCATCAAGTTCGCGGCCGAGGCCGCTCCGCGTTTGGCTCGCGATCCTGCTGCGCAGCCCTTCGGCGGCGCGGGTGAGATCTGGGAGGCGGCGCCTTCTAGATGTATGCATATACGCATACATTACCCCACTCGCCGCGACCGCCCCTTTACGATGCCCGCATGTCCCCAATCACGACGTGGATCTTCCCTGGGCAGGGCTCGCAGGCGGTCGGCATGGGTAACGAAGCCCTCGCCGCCTCCCCCGCCGCACGTGCCGTCTTGGCCGAAGCCGAAGAGGCGCTCGGCGAGAAGATCGGCGCACTCATTGCGATCGGCCCAGCCGAGGCGCTCGAGCGCACCGAACAGGCGCAGCCCGCAATCCTGATCATCTCCATTGCACTCCTTGAGGCGGCGCGCGAACGTGCCGCGGCGCGCGGTGAAACGCTGGAGACACCGATCTTCGCCGCCGGTCACTCCGCTGGGCAGTACGCCGCCGCTGTTGCAGCGGGCGCGCTCAGCATTGGCGACGCGGTGAAGCTTTCGCGCAGGCGCGGCGAGCTGATGCAGACATCTGGCGGCGGACGCCCTGGCGCCATGGCGGCGATCCTCGGGCTCCCCGAGACCGAAGAGTCACGCATCGTTGCCGAAGGTGCGGCACACGGCGTACTCGTCTTGGCGAATCGCAACTCTCCAGGGCAGATCGTCCTCTCTGGCGAAGTTGCCGCGATTGAACACGCCGTTGCCGCCGCATCCGCCGCTGGCGCAAAGCGCGCCGTGCGGCTGCAGGTGAGCATCGCCAGTCACTCACCACTGATGGAAGAGGCGGCGGCGGGGATGCGCGAAGCGCTCAACGCCGTCACCGTTCACGACCCAAAGATCACCATGCTCGCCAACGCAACCGCAACACCGATTCGCACCGCCGCAGAGCTGCGCCGCGAACTCTCCGACCACCTCACGACGGGCGTTGACTGGATCGCAGCGATCGGCGCAACCGCCGCCGCCGGAACGCAACGCTACGTTGAGGTTGGCTACGGCCGCGTCCTGAGCGGCCTCGTGAAGCGCATCCCATCGGCAACCGGCGCCGAGATCCTTTCCATTGATGAACTGCCACGCAGCGCAGCAACAGCAACAACAACAGCGGCAGTAGCGAGCT
>JAPLHQ010000053.1 GCA_026389555.1 Chloroflexota bacterium | reverse complement strand
CCAGAGGAGCGCCCTGAGACGGTTGAACGCGCCCTGCGCGTTGGCCTCATGGCACTACAGAGCGCAAGCGGCTCTATTGACGTTGATCATGTGCGCCGCGCCTTTGACAAGTTGCTGAGTGATGCGGCGGATTCCAACAAGAAGGCGACCGTTGAGGTGGAAGAGATCCTGCGCAAGACCTTCTCAACTGAGGGCGGCGTGATGCCAGCAACGTTGGAACGCTTCATCGGCGACAAGGGGCAGCTCGCCCAGTTCACCAAGGATCTCTTTGATGAGAATCGCCGCGACTCCGCGATCGGCAAGCTGAACACGATCCTCGGCACCTACTTTGACGGCGACGCGAGCAAGCTCGCACACCTCCTTGACCCCACGCGCGAAGCGTCACCACTGAACGGCTTCCGCGCGGAGATCGCGAAGCGCTTCGACGACGTGTTGCTGAAGATCGTGGAGATGGAGGCGTCGCAGAAGGCGGCGAAGGGCGAGCGGAAGAAGGGGACGGCGAAGGGGGCCGACTTCGAGACGCGCATCATCGCCGAATACACCGAACTGCTGCGCGCAACGAATGACGACATTGAAGGAACTGGCGGCATCACTGGCGCCGTCACCGACTCAAAGAAGGGCGACGCAGTGATCACCATCAACGCCAAGGATTCGAGCGCTGCGGTGCTGCGGATCGTTGTTGAGGTGAAGGACAAGGCGATGACTGGGCCGGCCATTGAGAAGGAGCTCGCCGAGGCGCGTGAGAATCGCAAGGCGGAGATCGCGCTGATGGTCTTTAGCGAAGCGGCGGCACCGGCGGGGGCCGCGCCATTCCAGATCAGCCGCAACGGCGTCTACTGCGTTGTTGACCCAGAGGCGCCAGATGTTGCGATCCTTGAAGCCTCCTACCGACTCGCCCGCATCTCCGCGCTGATTCGCGCCAAGTCCGAAGGGAGCGGCGCCGACCTCTCCGCCGTGCGCGACGCCATTGAGGCGCTGCGCAGCCGACTCGATTCGGTCAAGGAGATTAAGAAGACGCTCACCGCCATTGACAACACCACCGAGAAGGCGCGCGACGAGCTCGATACGCTCCGCACATCGATCAGCACAGAGATCGATCGGATCGAAGAGCAGGTCCGCGCGAGCAGCGCCGCCGCAAAGTCAGAGTGAGCGGCGCCGCCGCCGACTGGCGACGCTTCCTCACCGGTCGATACGCCGCCTTCGGCACACTCGCCATCTCTGACGCGATCGCCGTTGCCCTCGCCGGCGATGGACTCGCCCGCGATCGCCGTTGCCCTCGCCGGCGATGGACTCGCCATCCCCCTCGTTGCAACGCTCGGCGCATCACCTGCACTCGCCACGCTGATCGGCCTCTTCCCGTTCCTCGGCGGCATCCTGCAGGCCTTCGTCCCCGCCGTCCTGCGTCGTAATCGCGGCGACCTGCGTGGCCTCACCATCGTCATTGCCGCAATAGGACTGATGCGGCCTCTCCTTTACATCGGGGTTGTCGTTTCCATCTGGGCCGAGATCCTCTCGCCGATCGGCGGCATCTTGCTGATCGCGATCGGCTTCGGTGTTGGCGCAACGGCGCAGGCGCTCGCTGGCGCAAACGTGCAGACTTGGTTCGGCCGCATCCTCCCTGAGCGCGAGCGACGCTTCGTTGCGCCACGCGCGCTGGCGATCCAGTTCGGGCTCGGCTCGGTGCTGCTCGTCCCCATCGCACTACTCGTCCGCGTCGGTGAGGCTGACTGGGGCGTCCTCATCTATGCGCCGGCATTCATCGGTGCACTCATCGCGAGCCTCGCCTTCATCCGCGCGCTGCGCAAGCTGCCGCGACCCGGAGCCCTTTCGCCCGAGCGCGCAGTGCGTGGCGGAAAACTCTCGGCGCCAGTGCGCAGATTTATTCGCACCAACGCGATCGCCGCGCTCGGTGCCGGCTTTGCGCCGTACCTTTCGCTCTACGCCATTGTTGTGCTCCATCAGTCGGCCGCCTACGCCATCCTCCTCTCTGCCGTTGGCTCCGCCGCCGCACTGATCGGCGCGCTAGTGATCGGTAACTGGCTGGAGCGCGGTTCGGCGAGTCGTCTCTATCGAACGTCACTCATCGTCCGTGGCATCGGGATGGCGTCGTCAGCTCTCGCCGGTCCATGGAATCCATTTGCGCCACTCGTCCTCCTTGTTGTGATGGTGGTGGTCACCGTTGGATTCGCCGCCGGCATGCTCTCAGCACAAGAGCGACTCCTTCGACTCGCCGCTCCTGGTGAAGTGGTGCGTGCGCAGTCAACGTTCGGTGCCGTGAACGCCGCCTGCCTCGCGATCGGTCAAGGTGTTGGTGTTGCGGTGCTCGCCACCTTCCCCGTTGCCTACCCAACGTATGTGGTGATCTTCCTCGTCACGGGCGCCTTCCGCCTTGTTGCCGCCGCCACCGCCGAGGTAGGTGGTGGCTGGGATGCCGCCACGCGCCTCCATCACGGTGATGAGGTCGTCACCGAGCCCGCGCTCGAATCACAGCGCTAGCGCACCACCCCAGTGCGTGGGCGGGGCTACACTAGGGGCGAAGCCGCACCGCGGCACCGCGCGGAGCGGTACGAATAGGAGGAGTAAGACGATGCGTGTACCTGTAGAGATGCCACGACTCGGCTACGACACCGAGGTCGGCAAGATCGGCAACTGGACGGCGAAGGTCGGCGATACCGTCACGGCGGGTCAGCCGATCGGCGAGCTTGAGACGGAGAAGGCAACAGTAGAATTCGAATCCCCCGCCGCCGGCACACTCGCCGAGATCGTCCACGCCGCAGGGAGCGAAGTGGCGGTCGGCACCGTGATCGCCTACATCGAAGACGGCAAGTAAGTGGAGAAGCCCGGCCGTACGCCGGTCACCTTCACACCGATGCGCGCGGCGATCAGCCGTCGCATGGTGGAATCTAAATCAAAGGCGCCACACTTCTACGTCTCGACCGACATTGAGATGGAGGCGGTGACCGCCGCCAACAACAAGCTGAATGAAGGCAAAAGCGGCGACGACCGCGTCACCATCACCGCCTGGCTCGTCCGCGCACTTGCGCAGTCGCTCGCCGCCGCACCAGCACTCAACGCCGTCTGGAGCGGCGAGACGCTCGAGCGCGTCGATCAGATCAACATTGGCATTGCGATTGCCATCCCCGACGGTCTCATTGCACCAGCACTCCTCGACTGCGCTCGTAAAGACCTCGCCACCATCTCCTCCGAACTTCGCGACCTTGTCACGCGCACCAAGGCGAACAAGTTGAGGCCCGAAGAGTTCTCCGACGCAACATTCACCCTCAGCAATCTCGGTGGTTTCCCAGTGACACAGTTCACCGCCATCGTCACGCCACCACAGGTCGCCATCCTTGCCACCGGACGCAGCGAGCAGCGCGCCGTTGTGCGCGACGGTGCAGTGGTGGCACGACAGATGCTCACCGCCACACTCTCCGCCGATCACCGCGCCGTTGATGGCGCACTCGTTGCAACGTTTCTCGGCGACCTGAAGTCGCGACTCGAGACACCGGAAGGCCTCGCCTAACCGTGCTCTCCTGTGACTGATCAGAGCACGCCGCTCGGCGGTCGCTCGGACTATTCGCAGCGCGAACTCAACGCGGGCGACCTTCACGCTGACCCACTGACGCAGTTTCAACGCTGGGTTGATGCGGCCATTGCCGCCGAGCTCCCCGAACCGCTCGCCGCAGCCCTCGCAACCGCCGACGCGCACGGGACACCGAGCGTCCGAATGATCCTCGTCCGCGGCATCGCCGCCGATGGCCTGCGCTTCTATACGAACCACGAGAGTCGCAAAGGAAAGGACCTCGCCGACAATCCGCAGGCGGCGCTCACCCTCTGGTGGCCAGGGATCGAGCGCCAGGTGCGCTGCTCCGGTCCGGTGCGACAGCTCACCGAAGCCGAATCGGCCGCTTATTTCACTAGCCGCCCGCGCGAGAGCCAACTCGGCGCCCGCGCCAGTCGCCAGGGCCAGCCGACCCCCTCCCGTGGGGCGCTTGAGGCGGCCCTCGCCGCCGAAACCGCCGCCCACCCAGGGTCTACGCCGATCGAACTCCCTGAATACTGGGGCGGATATCTCCTCACCCCCGATCGCTGGGAGTTCTGGCAGGGGCGCCAGAACCGCCTCCATGACCGCTTTGAGTACCTGCTGAACGGCGCCGCCTGGGAGATCCGCCGCCTCCAGCCGTAGCCGTCGCTAAAAACCTGCGCCGCGGCTAGAAGTACCCCCCGCCGATCGGATACCCTACGCCCAAGCGCAGATCGCGCTTCATGAGACACGGCGCTCGGATGCGGGCGCCGATCGAAGGAGGAAACATGCGAAAGAAGTCCGCACTGGCGGCTCTCTTCGTAAGCGCAGCGTTGATCGCTGGTGCTTGCGGTGGCGGCGCCAGCATCGTCGGCTCGTACAAGCCTGGCACAGGCGGTACCGGCGGAACGTTGCTTGTTGGCGACTATCAGGACGTCGACAGCTTGCACCCGTACTACTACTCCACCGTGATGTCAGCGAACGTGCTGGCAACCGTGTGGGACGGCCTCGTCACCCTCAGCAATGAGGCGAAGTACGTGCCGTGGATGGCGACCGAGATTCCAACGATCGCCAATAAGGGGATCGTTCTCCCAGGCGAGAACGGCGACGCGATGACCGTGACCTGGAAGCTCCGTGATGGGCTTGTCTGGTCAGACGGCGTTGCAATCACCTGCGCAGACGCTGAGTACACCCACAGCTGGGTGATGACAGAGGGGAACCCTCTCTCAACGACCGGCGCTGCTGAAATTTCCGATGTTGAGTGCGTTGATGACTTGACGATCAAGCTGCACTACTCCGAGATCTACTCGGGCGTGTACGGCGGCGTTGGCGTCATGCCAAAGCACTACTTCGAGAAGTACGACATCAACTCCGGTAACCCGGCAACTGACATGGTGCTCGGCGCGGGCTTCCGCCCTGAGGACCTGGCAAACGTCCCGGTCTCCGGCCCATTCAAGTTCGCAAGCCGAACTGAAGGCGTTGAGACCGTCATGGTCCGCAACGACAAGTGGAAGAACCCATACAGCGGTGAGACCACCAAGCTTGACAGCATCAAGTACGTGGTCTGCGGCGACCCAGACACCTGTATTGCAAAGTTCCGCGCTGGCGAGTTGGACATTGTGACCGACCTCGACGGCAACAGCTTTGCGACGACCAAGGATCTTGGCGCGCAGCAGAAGGCGCAGAGCGTCTTCACCTACGAGTTCTTCCGACCAAACCACTCGCCAGATGACTGCTCAATCCTTGAGCCGCTCAAGACGACGCGTGGTGGTGGCTGCCCAGTCTCTGACCCAGCGATCCGCAAGGCAATCGCTCAGGCCACTGACAAGAACGCCATCTGGACCCGAATCCTTGGCGAAGCTGGTGTGATCGCTTCTTCGAGCGTCACCCCACTCGCCTGGTTCTATAAGGAGCAGAGCCCGGTCAAGTTTGACCTGGCCGCTGCAAAGAAGACCCTTACCGACGCAGGCTGGGTTGACGGCAATGGCGACGGCATCGTGGAGAAGGACGGCGTCTCCGCCATCCTCGAGTTCTGCACGACGATGAAGGCAGTACGAAAGTCCACCATTGCCTACGTGGCTGGTGACCTTGCGAAGATCGGGATCAAGGCCGTGTACAACGGCGGCGGCACCATCTTCGCGCCGTGGACAGAGTCGGACGAGACGCTCTCGTGCAACCTCTCCCGCGGAAACTTTGACGTTGCACTGCACGCCTACAGCTCGGGCATTGAGGCGGTCTCGCTTTACGGCGTGTACCACTCAACCAAGGTCGAGCCAGACGGTCAGAACGACGCCAAGGTGAACGACCCAGCACTTGATGCCCAGTTGGACATCATCAAGGGCACGATCGATTTGGACGTAATCGCCGCTGCAGCAGCCAAGGCTCAGGAGATCATGGCTGCCACAACGGTAGAGATCCCTCTCTATTACTGGATGGGGATCGAGCTCGTGAGCGACAAGGTCAAGGGGTTCCTCTCGAACCCAACACAGGCCGGTCCGCTCTGGAACGCAGGGGATCTCTCCCTCGCGAACTGAACGGGTTCTCTTCACCTTCGGGTGATGTAGCACGAGGGGCGGGACGCAAGTCCCGCCCCTCGTTGTTTCTCCACAGGGGTAATCGGCTAGGATTCTGCAGGCACCACTGGGGTGCAGAGAGGGGGAAGGATGCTGAAGTTCGCNGGGTTCTCTTCACCTTCGGGTGATGTAGCACGAGGGGCGGGACGCAAGTCCCGCCCCTCGTTGTTTCTCCACAGGGGTAATCGGCTAGGATTCTGCAGGCACCACTGGGGTGCAGAGAGGGGGAAGGATGCTGAAGTTCGCACTGCGTCGCATCGGCGCTAGCCTCCTGATCCTGCTCGGCACCACCGTCTTCATCTACGCACTTCTCCTTGCCGCTCCTGGCGGGCCAGAACAGAAGTACGCGAATAATCCCCGCTTCACGCCGCAACAGCAGCAGGCATATGTGAAGGCGCTCGGCCTAGATAAGCCGGTCCCCGTCCAGTACTGCCGTTGGCTCGGCGCCTGCCGCCGTGACGCGGATGGAGTTGATGCGCTGATCGGGCCAACCGGTTTCCCAAGCATCTTCCCGAGCTTCCTCTCGGGCGTTGAGAGCGGCATCGTGCACGGTGACTTTGGTTATAGCTATGAGAATGGCAACGCCGTGATCGAGCGCATCAGTGGCGCGCTCCTCCCCACCCTGATCCTGGCTGGTCTCTCTGCCGCCCTCTGGCTCTCACTTGCGGTCATCCTCGGGGTGATTACCGCACTTAAGAACGGTGGTCTCTTCGATAACTTCTTCAGCGTCTTCACCTACGTGACCGCCGCCTTCCCCACATTCATTCTCGGTTTCGCCCTCATCTCCATCTTCTCTGTGTGGCTCGGCATCACGCCGGTCAGTGGCATGACCGACGGTCGCCTCTCCCCCGCCTTCGGCAGCAACGAGTACTGGCAATACTTCGCGTACAGCCCAAGCACGGCACTTGCCGACCTGGCGCGCCACCTCATCCTTCCAGTCACAACGCTCGTGCTGATCAGCGTTGCGGGCGATGCACGCTACGTGCGACAGAGCGTGATGGAGTCGATGGGGATGGAGCATGTGCGCACCGCTCGCTCCAAGGGGCTGAGCAGCCTACGCATCAATCGTCGCCACATCCTGCGCACTGGACTCATCCCATTCGCCACGAACATTGGGCTCGCCTTCCCCTTCCTCGTCTCGGGCGCCCTGATTACGGAGACAATCTTCAGCTGGCCGGGTGTTGGCCGTCTCACCCTTATTGCAATCGGAAACCTTGACTACCCACTCCTGATGGGGATCCTCTCCATTGGGGCCGCCGCCGTTGCCATTGGCAACCTGATCTCCGACCTCCTCTACGCCGCACTTGATCCGAGGATTCGCCTGTGAGCGGCGCCGTGCAGGACCGACTCCCGGTCTCTGAGAGCCCGTGGCAGCAGGCGCGAAAGCGCTTCATGCAGACACGCATGGGACCAGCCGGCCTGATGATCCTGATCGGCATCTTCATCTTTGTCGTGCTCGGCTCACTCTTGCTCCCCTACGACTTCTATAAGGTGCCGCAGCCCGACGAGATCAACTTCATCGGTCGGCCACCAGCATGGGGTCGCCCATTCGGCGAGACCGGAATGTTGCAGCTTGACGTTCTGACGCTCGTCGCCAACGGCGGGCGCACCTCGCTGATCATCGGCTTCGCCACCGCGATCGGCTCGATCAGCATCGGCACCTTCGTTGGCGTCATTGCGGGATTCATCGGTGGGAAGGTTGACTCGTTCTTGATGCGCCTCGCCGACGTCTTCCTCATGATCCCTTCACTCTTCGTCATCCTCTTCCTCGCCCGCATCTTCCAGGGTGAAGGTGGCGGCGGCGTCTGGTCGCTCGTCATCGTCTTTGTTGGCTTCGGCTGGATGGGGCTTGCGCGCCTGGTTCGCGGTCAAGTGTTGGCGATTCGCGAGATGGAGTTTGTTGAGGCGGCGCGCGCGCTCGGCGTTCCACCACTCCGCATTGCGCTCCGACACATCCTCCCGAACGCCATCGGCCCACTCGTTGTATCTGCACCGTTCATTGTGGGTGGCGCTATCGTCAGCGAGGCCTTCATCAGTTATCTCGGCTTCGGCGTGAACCCTGCAACTCCAACGTGGGGGAACATCCTCTCCGAGTCGGCAAAGTTCTTGCAGCAGGGAAATTGGTGGTGGATCGGATTCCCGGGCCTCTTCATCGTCCTCACCTCACTCTCGATCAACATGATCGGCGACACCCTGCGCTCAGCACTTGATCCTCGAGGTCGCAAGTGAGCGGCGCAAAGGGGGCACCGGTGATTGAGGTGAAGGACCTCAACATCTCCTTCAAGACCGCGGCGGGCGTGATCAAGGTGGTGGAGAACGTCTCCTTCTCCATCGGCAAGGGCGAGTGTCTCGCCGTGGTTGGCGAGTCGGGCTCTGGGAAGAGCGTCTCTGCGCTCGCCACGATCGGCCTCCTCGTCAAGGATCAGTCTGTTGTCACCGGCTCCGTCCTCTTCCGCGGCGAGGAGCTGCTCGGTAAGCCGGAGTCGTACATGCGGAAGATTCGGGGCGGCGGAATCTCCATGATCTTCCAGGAGCCGCTCTCCGCACTCAACCCCGTCACCACCATTGGCGAGCAGATTGCCGAAGTGCTGGTAGCGCACGGCCGCGCAGGGTGGCGCGAGGCGAATAAGAAGGCGATCGAATATCTCGAGCTTGTGGAGATTGCGCAGGCGCCGCAGCGCGTCAAGCAGTACCCACATCAACTCTCAGGCGGCATGCGCCAGCGCGCGATGATCGCCATGGCGCTCGCCGGCGAACCAGAGCTGATCATCGCCGACGAGCCAACCACCGCCCTCGACGTGACCATCCAGGCGCAGGTGCTCGATCTTCTCCGCCGCGCCACTAAAGAGCGCGGCACAGCACTGATGCTGATCACGCATGACCTTGGTGTTGTTGCTGAGACCGCCGATCGCATCGCCGTGATGTACGCAGGGCAGATCGTTGAAGAGGGCCCCGCACGCGAAGTGCTCCGCACTCCAGCAAGCCCCTACGCGCTCGACTTGATCGCATCGATCCCGTCATACGAGCGACGCGGGAAGGGCCTCTCCACGATTCAGGGTGCCGTCCCGTCGCCTGCAAACTTCCCGAGCGGCTGCCGCTTCCACCCACGCTGCCGCTTTGCGGTGAAGGCGTGCGCTGAGACGATGCCGAGCCTTGACGCACGCGGTGACGACCGCTCCGTCCGCTGCTTCCGCGCCGATGAGATTGCGGGAGGTGCGAAGTGAGCGAGAAGCGCGCCGCATCCGGAACGTCGGCCAACCTGCTTGAACTTCGCGGCCTGAAGAAGCACTTCCCGATCGGCAGCGCCATCCCACTGATCCAGAAGCGGAAGACGGTGAAGGCGGTTGATGGTGTAGATCTCACGATTGCTCGTGGCGAGACGCTCGCGATCGTTGGTGAGTCGGGATCCGGGAAGACGACGCTTGGACGCGTTGCGCTCGGCCTGCAGAAGCCGACCGCTGGCGAAGTCTGGTTTGACGGTGTACGTCTCACCGATCGCAGTGCAGAGGAGCAGCGCAAGCTGCGCCGCAAGATGCAGATCGTCTTCCAGGATCCATTCGGCTCGCTCAATCCACGCCTCCCAATCGGCGACCAGATCGAAGAGGGCCTCGTTGCACACGCGATGGGGACTCCGTCTGAGCGAAAAGATCGTATGCACTCCGCGCTTGAACTCGTTGGGCTCCCCGCCGAGTATGCCGTGCGCTATCCGCACGAGTTCTCTGGCGGACAGCGGCAGCGCATTGGCATTGCCCGTGCGCTCGCCCTTGACCCCGAGTTCGTGGTGCTTGACGAGCCCGTCTCTGCCCTCGACGTCTCCATTCAGAGCCAGGTACTGAACCTACTCGCCGACCTCCGCACGAAGCAGGGGCTCACCTACATGTTCATCAGCCATAACCTTGATGTGGTTGGCTACTTCGCCGATCGCGTCGCGGTGATGTATCTCGGTAAGGTGGTGGAGTCTGGCCCTGTGGATCACGTCTTCACCAAGCCGCAACATCCGTACACGATCGCCCTCCTCTCCGCGGTACCGAAGATTGAGGCACACGACACCGCCGACCGACTGATCCTTGAAGGCGAGATCCCGTCGCCAATCAGCCCACCATCTGGTTGCCGATTCCGGACCCGATGCTGGCTGCGCGAACAGCTCGGCAACCCAGAGCGCTGCGCTACAGAAGAGCCTGCACTCGCCGCGTCGCCGCGAGACCTTGACGTTGCCGTTGCCTGCCACTTCCCACTCGAGGACGGTGCCGCCGCAACCACAAAGGCTGGTCGCACCGCGGCGGCAGCTTCCTCCAAGGCGAAGTCAAAGGCCTAACTCTCTCCCAGTCGCGCGCCTGACGCGCGCCGAACTACGCGCGCCTGAACTGCTCCAGTAAGCTCGCCGCAATCGCGGCACTCCCTAGGTTCGGCTCAATCCGCTCCTCCGCCACAGCGATCAGCTCCGCCGCCTCACTCAGCGAGGCGTAGAGGCCAGCACCGAGTCCAGCGAGCGCGGCGCTTCCCGCTGCCGCCGCCTCAGGGATGCGTGGCAGCACCACTGGCACGCCGAGAAGATCGGCGCGCATCTGCGGGATCCCTCTTGGGACGTTGAGCTGCGCAGCGTAGAGTCCGCTCGTTGCGCCGGTCGCCGGACCGGAGAGCCACATCTCGCTGAGCGGAAGTCCCGCAGCGCGTGCAGGTGCGAGCAGCGCCGCAACCGCGAGCGCTCCGTACTCCATGACGGCACGCACGCGGTGCGCATCACGGCGACTATCGCTTGCCCCGATGAACCGCACCTCTTCGCCATGACGCTCTACGCGCACACCATCAGCGCCGAGCGGCAGTGCAGCAACGGCATCAATGAGTGCGCCTGGATCACTCCCCTGCGCAATCGCTTCACTGATCGTGGCGTCAAGAAGGAGACCGGTCCCGCCCAGTGCGCCGCCCATGATCCGAGCCTCGCCGAATGAGGCTGGTGCGGGGCCAGACCAGAGCGCACCCCCAACTTCCGTGGTGATGCGTTCGGCGGTCGCTCGTTCAACTGAGATGCCAACGCCACCAGCGGCGCCGCCAACATCAACGCCGCGCGCCAGATGCATCAACCCAGCGCCAATCACCGCCGCCATCCCGTCATTGGTCCCTGAGATGATTGGAATACCAACTGGCAGCCCGAGGTCGCTCGCAGCCGTGGCGCGCAGCGCGCCGATCCGCGTCCCGGGAAACACCTCTGGTGGGAGTGCACGCTCGTCGAGTCCACCCGCTTCGCTCAGCAGGAGCGCGCGTTGCGAAGGGGAGAGCGAGCGCGCCGGATCCCAGAACGAGGCGACCGCTTCGCCACTCAGACGAAAGGCGAGCGCATCCCACGCTGAGAGGAGCCAGGTGGTCTCCGTCGCAGCCGCCGCGCGCTCGCGCAAGAACCAGCGCGCCTTCGGTAGCTCAGCAAGCAGCCAGCCAGATCGACCTAAGAGTGCCGTAAGCTGCGCATCATCTTCAGCGGCGCGACGATCGCCCCAGAGCATCGCCGCACTCGCGGCGCTTCCATCTTCTCGCACTGGGACGAGCGTTGGCCCATGCCCATCGGCGGCGATTCCAAGAATCTCAATCCCAGGCCCCGCGACTGTTAGCGCTTCGCCGACCGCCGAACGGATCGCCTCCCACCAGGCGTTTGGATCTTGTTCAACGGCGCCGCTTGCTGAACTCAGTGCCACACCACTGGCGCGACGCGTGAGGGCGAGCGGGCGACCGCTCTCTGCATCAAGGATGAGGACCTTGACCGCGGTGCTTCCGAGATCAATGGAGAGGAGTGCGCCGCGCTGAGGAGTCATTGCGCAGCTACCGCGCGGACGGCGCGACGGCTCAGCGCGGACCGGCGCTGCGGCCGTTGTTGACGTACCACCAGGCGCTCGGGAAGATCCCCGCTGCGAGCGC
>JAPLHQ010000016.1 GCA_026389555.1 Chloroflexota bacterium | reverse complement strand
GTGCTGCACTCATCGCTGCAGCGTACCTTTTGGGACCCCCTGCAGGAGAGCGCGCCACTCCGCCTCGCGTGAGTCGGGTGCGGTGAGGTCTGGGAGCGCCCAGCTTGCACCGTGATCGTAATCATTCTCATTACTCACAGGATCTAGGCCCGCAGCTTGATACGGCGTCAGTTCACCAAACCAAATCACACCGCGCTCATAAAAATAGTCGGCGCGAATATTGTCAAATGGAGTGCCTATTGCGCGATTTATTTCAAGAAGACGTTCACGTTCCTCGGCTGTGAGTACTGGTAGGTCACCTGGGTCTTCGTTGATCGGATCGCTCTCCGCTCGCCAACGGAACCAAGTGCCATCCGCTCGATAGCACGCATACGAAGCGGAGGGGCGGGACTGGTCAACCCAGAAGTAATGGATGGTTGTGCCGTCGTGTAAGTGCGCCTTGAGTTCCAACGGCGGCTCGCCTCCGTCACCCGCCCGTTCCTCTGCAATCAGTAGGTGGCGCGCTTGGCTGTACGCCCAGTGACCAAAGACCAGCTCCTCTTCGTCGCGCTGTATCCATCGATCCCCCGCAGCGATCAGGTCGTCCCAATCTATTGGCGTTGCGTTGCTGTCCAGAACGAAGAAGCGTCCCGAACTATGGTTTGGCTTTAACACCCAGCGCGCCGGCAGTTGCGCTACAAGCGCGCGCAGTTCACGAACATCTGTGCCTACCCAGAGGGTGGCGGGAATCTTCACGCGCTCTTCAAGGTGGTGTTTTACCAATACGGTTCGTACATATTCCTTGACGGCCAACTTGTCCTGGCTAAAGGCGATGATTGCGCGGCGGTCATTGATGATTCTCCACTGCGACTTCTCGCTGCCGCGCTGCGGTTTCCTGAAGTTGCCCCAGCGGCCGTACGTGCGCAGATAGAGAAGGTGCCTTCGCAGACTCAGCGGGAGGTGCCGAAAAAGCGGGCCGAGTGGATGAATCAGCGCTAACGGGTAGGGGGGTTTCTTAGGGCCGTCGCGCACAATCATCGCTGCAGCGTACCTTTTGGTGTCTCTCGTAGAAGCGCGCGCCACTCTGGCTCTCTTGGGTCGGGTGCGCTGAGGTCGGGGAGTTGCCAGAGGGCACCGAAGCGCTCGTTGTTTTCTCGGTCAATCACGTACAGTCCCCCTGCGCCGTAAAGAGTGAGTTCGCCAAACCAGAGC
Source organism: Chloroflexota bacterium (assembly GCA_026389555.1). Taxonomy (GTDB): domain Bacteria; phylum Chloroflexota; class Limnocylindria; order Limnocylindrales; family Limnocylindraceae; genus Limnocylindrus. The sequence continues at coordinate 17,677 of JAPLHQ010000016.1, read as the reverse complement.
GTCTCGCCATCAACATAGAAATCCACTCGGATCCAATCGAACGGTGCAGCGATTGATGACGCGATGCGTAGCATGCGCTCTCGAAGTTGCTGTGGGGGCTGCATATTTCCTGCCTCAGCGTTTGAGGCGATTTCGGTTGGCTCACCCCAGCGGAATTGCACCCCCTCTGGCGTGAAGAATGCGTAGAGGGTAGGGCTCGACGAGCGGTTTGCCCAGAAGTAGTATCCGGGCGTTCCGTCAAAACAAGAAACCTTGAAGTCGTTCGGTGCATGCGCGCCGTCACCCACGCGCTCCTCTGCAATGAGGAGATGTCGCGCCTGACCATATGCCCAGTGGCCCATTACGAGCTCCTCTTCGTCGCGTTCTACCCATGGTGCGCAGGTGCGGATTAACTCCTCCCATTGCGCGGAGCTTAGCGGTGCGTCCATGAGACAGTATCGGCCTGCTGAATGGTTCGGTTTTAGCACCCAGCGACTGGGGAGTTTGTGTGCCAGCGCTTGAAGTTCGCGCAGATCCGTGCCAACCCAATACGTCTCTGGGATGCGCAAGCGTTCGTTCAGTGCTGCCGCGATCGTTCGCGCATACGCCTTCACCGCCAACTTGTCTTGCACAAATGAGAGCCGCTGGCGGCGATCATTAATCGTGCGCCACTGTGCCTTCTCACGAAACGTCTGGGGATTCCTGAAGTTGCCCCACTTCCCGAACGCGCGCAGGAAGAGAAGGTGACGCCGGAGGCTGAGCGGCAGATGGCGAAAGAGTGGACCGAGTGGGTGGATCAGCGCCAGCGGGTAGCGGGGCTTTTTGGGACCATCCGCACGGATCATGCGGTGAGCGTATCAGTTGCGCACCTTCGCGCAGGCTGCGAACATCCACCTCATGAAGCGGCGATTAACAGCACTCCTTTTTGTTGGCATCTTCGCTGGCGCCTGCGCCAGCACGCCAGCGCCATCATCCGAGATTGGCTTCTCGGCGCGAAGCTGGCCAGAGGCTAGCGCCGCCGAATGTGCGATGAGCGAGAGTGGCGCCGCGCGTCTTGGGATTGCGCGGATCGAAGCGGTCGATGAGCTCACGGTGCGCTTCACCCTCTGTGCACCAGATCCCGCCTTTACACAGAAGCTTGCGGTCACGAACTTCGCCGTCAACGATTCCGGTTGGCTCGCCGCCGCTATAACGGATGGCTCGCTTGCCACATTGATGAACGGCACGGGGCCGCTTGAGCTCCTGGCATGGGAGCAGGGTGTGCAGATCGTGTTGACGCGCAACGGCGCGTATTGGGGTGATAAGGCTGCTAGCGAGCGCGTGGTGATCCAGTGGGAGCCTGAGTCTGCGGCGCGACTGCTGCAGCTGCGCGCAGGGACAGTTGATGCGGCGGATAACCTTGCGCCAACAGATGAGGCGGCGATTGCCGCTGACGCTTCACTTGCGCTCCTTACGCGTCCGGGATTCAACACCTTCTATCTAAACTTCAACAATCGCTATGCGCCAGTGAGCGACGTGCGCGTGCGCCAAGCTATTGCGATGGCGCTCGATCGCCAACGCATCGTTGATCTCTTCTATCCATCTGGCTCCACGCTTGCAACACATGTGCCGCCATGCGTCATTGAGGGTGCCTGCGTTGGTGATGCCTGGTACGCACAGGATCTTGTTGCGGCGCGTGCGCTCCTTACAGAGGCTGGCTATCCAAACGGCATTGATCTGACCCTTTCACTTCGAGAAACGCCGCGTGCATATCTCCCTGACCCAGTTGCGGTGGCAACAGACATTCAGGCGCAGCTCGCGGCGATCGGGATTCGCGTCACGTTAAAGGTGGAGGAGGCGGGTGGCTACATTGGGAAGCTGCTCTCAGGTGAGTTGGAGAGTGCATCTTTCTCCGCCGCACTTCCTGATTATCCAGAGGCGTGGAACTCACTCGGCATTGACTTCGGTTCAACCTCTGGCCCAGCGCACGGCGATCAGTATCCACGCCTTGTTGCGCTGTTGGATGAGGCGCAGCGTGAGTCGGATCCTGCTGCACGTGCGGCGCTCTTTACGCAGATCAACAATGAGATCCGTTCGCAGGTTCCTGTGGTGCCAATTGCAAATGGTGCGTCACTCATTGCTGCGCGTGCGGTAGTCAACGGCCTAGTTGCTTCACCGGTTGCCATGGAGCGGTTCGCCTCTGTGCGCGTTGATGGAAGCGACACGTTCACCTGGCTGCAGGGCGGCGAGCCGGCCGGCCTCTACTGCATGGACGAAGAGGATCGTGAGGCGGTGCGCATCTGCGCACAAGTGATGGAGGGCCTCTACGGATATGCCGAAGGCGGGACGGCCGCCGAGCCTCGACTCGCAACTGGCTGCGCTGTGAGCGCGGATGGCTTGGTGGTGGAGTGTGCGCTGCGAAGTGGTGTGCGCTTCCATAATGGTGCGCAACTTGATGCCGGCGATGTGCTGGACAGCTTTGCCGCCGCCTGGGACTGCACGCATCCACTGCATATTGGGCGCACAGGTGACTTCCGCGGTTGGAGTTGGATCATGGGGAACGCCGACCTAACCGCATGCCAGCCGGCAACCTAACGGCGGACAATAGCCTGCAGGTGAACTAGGGTGGGGGCATGAAGAGACTTCGTGCGGCGCTATTTGTCGTTGGTTCACTACTTTCAGCTTGTGGTGGCACCAGCGTCCCAGTTGAGGAGCAGCTTGATTTTTCAGCGCGCAGCTGGCCAGAGAACGCGCCTGCATCGTGTGGCGATGGTGCGGCAGGTCTCTCACAAGTTCGCGCCATCAACAAGCTCACAGTTGAATTCACTCTCTGCTCACCAGATGTTGCGTTCCTGCAGAAAGTTGCACTGAGCAACTTCACCATCCAAGACTCTGGGTATCTGAAGGCGCACGCGGCAGACGGGAGTATCGTCAATCGTCCAAACGGTACTGGCGCACTCTCTTTGTCAGTATGGGAGAAAGGTTCGCAGATTGTCCTGAAAAGATTTGAAAGCTATTGGGGAGATAAGGCCGCTGCAGAATCCGTTGTGATCCAGTGGCAGCCGGAATCATCTGCGCGGCTCCTTGCGCTACAGGCGGGCACCGCAGATGGGATTGATAATGTTGGGACCGACGATGTGGCAGCCATCAGCACTGACCCCCTGCTCGCCCTCTACCCACGTGAAGCTCTCAACACTATGTATCTGGGGATGAACCACGACTTTGCACCGTTTGATGACGTGCGTGTCCGCCAGGCGATTGCGATTGCACTCAACCGTGAACGAATTGTTGACACCTTTTACCCTGCCGGCTCCACGGTTGCCACACACTTCACACCGTGTGTTCTCCCTGGGGGGTGTGCTGGTGACCCGTGGAGTCAGCAGGATCTAGTGCTGGCAAAAGCCCTACTTACAGAGGCAGGCTACCCGAACGGCTTCTCTACAACAATTGAGTATCGCGATGCGGCCCGCGGATACCTCCCAGTCCCTACACAGATTGCAACTGATATCCAGGACCAACTTCGGGCGATTGGGGTCAGGGCAGAGCTGCAACTAACAGAGTCAACTGCTTACCTTGATCGCGTGTTCAGTGGAGCGATCGAAGGGCTCTTTCTCTGGGCATGGGTTGCGGACTTCCCGGATGCTTCCAACTTTATCGCCGGTGGGTTTGGTGACGAAACAAACCCAGCGCTCGGCTCTTCATATCCAACGCTTACCGCTCTTGTCGAGGAACTGCAAGGTGCATCAATCAATTCGTTCGAATCAGTGTATGCCCGAATTAACAGCGAGGTGAAGGTGTTGGCGCCGATGGTGCCGATTGCGCACGGGGGTTCAGCGATTGCGTTTCGATCCGATGTCACTGGCGCACATGCGAGCCCGCTCTTCCGTGAACAGCTGTCTGAGATGCGTCCGGGTGAACGAGATCAGCTCATCTGGATACAGCCCGCCGAGCCGGCGGGACTCTACTGTGCCGACGAATTTGACACTGAATCTCTGCGTGTCTGCATTCAAATTGGCGAGGCACTCTACGGCTTCATGAGTGGAACAGCAGACGTAGCCCCGCAGCTCGCCACGGAGTGTGTTGCGTCAGACAACCAGCTCACCTGGACCTGCACACTCCGCGATGGCGTGCTGTTCCATAACGGCGCCACGCTAGATGCAAGTGACGTAGTGGATACTTACGCCGCCATCTGGGACTGTTCTCACCCGTACCATGCGGGGAGGACGAATGCCTTTGCCCCATGGGTCACCATGTGGAGCACGCACCTAAATCCAGAGGCGTGCACGGCCCCATAGCCAGTACGTTCTAATGGTTATTCATTCGTCACCTGGCGCCCTTCTGTAGTGCACCTTTACCTCTGGCTCTAGTAGTCTCCGCCACTCCGCCTCACGAGGATCTGGTGCGCTCAGGTCGGGTAGTTGCCATAGCCCCCCACGATCCCTATCAACTTCAGCGTTGACTTTTATGAGACCGGATGCAGAGTAAGTTGTAAGCTCTCCAAACCAGATTGCACCGTTGGCAATATAGAGATCTACCCTCATGGAATCGAACGGTGCAGAGATCGCTTCTGCCAGGGGAACAACCTGCGCTTGAAGCACGATTGGCAATGCATCAAACTCTGTTGCTTCACTGAGGGGGATCTCGCTAAAAAAACCGGAAGCCACGCGCTCTAGCGCTGGGGTGTAGTACGCAGCTCGCCACTGCGTGGTGTGAAGCCCGTAGGTATTGAAGATTACGTGTGCTTTCCCGCCGTAGCAGTAAATCTTAAGATCAACTGGCGGCGTTGTTGCCGACCCAATCCGCTCTTCTGCAACCAGAAGGTGGCGGGCGAGACCGTATGCCCAGTTTCCATAGACAAGTTCTTCTTCGTCTCGGGCACTCCACTTGTGGACCAGCTCACGAAGTTCACTTGTAGAGACCCCGTTGAGACCTTGCTCATAGATGCGATAGCGACTAGAACTGTGGTTCGGCTTGAAGACCCAACCGCCGGGATATCTTTCAATAAGCTGGAGAAGGTCTTGTGCATCTGTGCCGGCCCACAGCGTTTCTGGAATTCTGACGTCAATAGCTCCGCTTGCCACCAGCGAACGAATGTATTCCTTCTGTGCGAGCTTGTCAGCCGTCCATGAGATAAGCGGACGCCGGTCATTAATAATGCGCCACTGCATCTTTTCGCTTGCAAGCGTTGGCTCCCTGAAGTTGCCCCACTTGCGATAGACGTTCCAGTACATGAGGTGCCGCCGGAGTGAGAGGGGGAGGTGACGGAAGAGCGGGCCGAGTGGATGAATGATGGAGCGCGGAAACTTAGGAAGTGTTGGCCCGTTGCCAGCTGCCATATTGCGTGGTGGTTTTGCTGCGAGCGTCGGCTATTCGCCGATGGTGGCCCAGATGAAGCCCATCATGATGAAGAAGCCGGAGAACATGGCAACGAGGCCGACTGAGCCGTAAGCAGAGGCGGCAGTCTTGTCGGTGAAGGTGCCGAGAATCAGGCCAAAGGCAACGGCCCATACGATCCATGCGGCGCCCCAGATCACCTTGGAGTTTGGTCCGGTGATGAAGCGCTTCACCCATGGGGTTTCGCGCTGCTCCTGGCTCATAGCGGACTTCTGGAAGATGTAGACGAATCCCCCGCCAATGGCGAGTGAGATGAAGAACTCGATCGGATTCGTGAACGGGAGCGTAAAGAGCGTCATGCGCAGATCATAGCGAACCGCTCGCTCGGGGGCGATCTCTGGCACGCTATAGGCATGCTCGCATGGCTTGATCAGATCCTGATCCCGTTGATCACCTCCCTCTATGAGGCGGTCGGCTACCTCGGTCTCGCTGTGGCGATGGCGGTGGACGCCTCCAGCTTCCCTGTCCCCTCAGAGTTCATCCTCCCGTTCGCCGGATTCCTGGTAGCCGACCCCACGGCGATTGAGCCGCTCACTGGCGGCCGCTGGGAGCTGATCCCCGCAATCTTCTTTGCCACGCTCGGCTCCATGGTTGGCACCTGGGGGGCGTATGCGATTGGCGCGTACGGCGGCCGTCGGCTCTTGGAGCGCTACGGCAGGTTCGTGCGCATTTCAACCGAAGACCTTGATCGCGCCGATCGCTTCTTTGCGAAGCACGGTGGCAAGGTCGTCTTCTGGAGCCGCTTCGTGCCACTCCTTAGAACCGCGATCTCCTTCCCAGCCGGAATTGCGCGCATGCCGCTGCTCCCCTTCTTGACGTACAGCGCGGTTGGCGCGCTGGCCTGGAACGCCGCGCTCATCTGGGGCGGCGCGGCGCTCGGTGAGCGCTGGGAAGAGGTACAGAACTACCTTGCGCCACTCGACACGCTCCTTCTGGTGGTTGGGCTTCCAGCGCTTGTGCTACTCGGCGCGTGGCGCCTTGGCCTCTTGAAGCGCCTACGCGCACGGGGGTAAGGACTTTATGAAGGTTGTCATTCTTTCCGATGTGCACGCGAATCTTCCTGCGCTGGAGGCGGTGCTTGAGGACGTAGCACGAACTGCGCCCGGTGCGCCGATCTGGCACTGCGGTGATGTGGTGGGCTACGGCGCATCACCTAATGAAGTGGTTGCAGAGTTGCAGCGCGTTGGCGCAACCGGCGTGATGGGGAACCACGATCTTGCAGCACTCGGTGATAACGTCATTGAGACGTTCAATGAAGGGGCGCACGCCGCAGCACTCTGGACGCGTGATGTTTTGACAGCAGAGAGTCGCAGCTGGCTACGCGCGCTCCCGAAGGTTCTGGAGATGGGTTCGGCCACCATTGTGCACGCATCGCTTCGCGATCCGATCATGGAGTACGTAGTGCAGCAAGAGATTGCCGAAGAGAACCTTCGCGCGCTTGCAACGCCGCTCCTCTTTCACGGACACACGCACATCCCCGCGCTCTGGAGCCTGCAGGACGGCGTTGCCCACGCAACGCACATTGGTACGGAGGCAATCTCGTTGCGCACGGGATCACTGGTGAATGCCGGCTCAGTTGGTCAACCGCGCGACCGTGATCCACGCGCAGCGTGGCTCCTCTGGGAGCGCGATGAACTTGGTGCAGGACTTGGAACCGCGACCTGGCGGCGCGTGGAGTACAACATTCCCGCCGCACAAGAGGCGATCGACGCCGCAGGGCTGCCAGACTTCCTCGCCTCTCGCCTTGATGTAGGGCGCTAGCGTGGCGCGCAGAGTACGAGCTGCGCGCAGCGTGCCGCCGTTTGAACGGCTCGGTGCGTTTGTGCACGCACATGCACGACTGGTGATTGGCGCATGGGTTTTGATTGTTCTCTGCGCACTTCCGTTTGCGCCACAGGCGCCAGGCGCGCTACAGGCGGGTGGCTTTGATCTTCCAACGCTGGAGAGTGCGCGATCGCGCGCGGCGCTCGAGAGCGAACTCGGCGCGCCACCATCCGCACTCGTCCTTGCGATCAGCTCAACAACGCTGACGCCGGGAACAGTGGAGTTTGAGACTGCTGCGCAACGTGCCGTTGCTGGCGTGGCGAGCGCGCCACACGTGGTTGGCTCGCGCTCACACCTGATTGCGCCAACACAGATCAACGTGGAGAAGAAGATTGTCTATGACGTGATCTTGCTGGACCTCAAGCCAGACGATTCTCCAGCGGCACTTGAAGGTATCCAGTCGGCACTTGTTGAGGTTGATGGGATTAAGGTGGCAATCGCTGGCGGGCCGTCATTCTATGCAGATATCCAGATCGTTTCCGAAACTGACTTGCAGCGCAGTGAGTTGATCAGCCTTCCCCTTGCAGCGGTGGTCTTGCTGCTCGTCTTTGGCTCTGCTGTTGCAGCGGGCCTGCCACTTGCGGTTGGTGGCGCAACGGTGATCGTTGCCCTTGCGGCGATCTTTGGTGTTGCGCAGGCAACGCGCATGAGCATCTTCGTCTTGAATCTCACCACACTGCTCGGCCTTGGGCTTGGCGTGGACTACTCGCTCCTTCTCGTCTCGCGATTCCGCGAGGAGCTCGGCCGCGGTGCGAAACTTGGTGACGCGGTGCAACGCACCGTTGCTACGGCGGGTCGCGCCGTCTTCTTCTCTGGCGTCACGGTGATGCTCGGCTTGGCCGGCCTCGCCCTCTTTGATTTTGCGATCCTGCGCAGCATCGGCATCGCTGGTGCGATCACCGTGGCGATCGCCGTAGCCTCCAGCGTCACGCTGATGCCAGCGATCTTGAGCCTCCTTGGACCTCGCGTGAACCGACTCGCCATCCGCCGTCTGGGGAGCGGCAAGGTCAATGAGCGTGGACCATGGGCGCGCCTCGCTCGTGCCGTGATGCGCCGCCCGCTCGCCGTGGCACTTCCAACGCTCGCCCTCCTGATTGCCCTCGGCACGCCATGGCTTGGGGTGCGATTCAACGCGCCAGACGGCAGCATCCTCCCCGAGCGCGTGCCGAGCCGCCAGGCGCTCGACGCCCTCACCGACGCATTCGGCGAAGGCTCGTTCAGCCCTATGACTGCAGCGGTGCGCACGGATGGCCCTGTCACGAGCGCCGCGAACATCAAGCTCCTCTACGACTGGGTGCAGGCGCTCCAAGCAGATCCGCGTGTGGCGCGCGTTGACTCCATTGTCTCGATTGATCCGCGCCTCACGCTCACGCAGTATCAGCTGCTCTACTCGTCATCTTCATTTGATAGTGCAACACCGCCAGACCGTTATGCGGCGCAGATCCTGAGCTTCACCACCGCTGGCGATCTCACCACCGTCTCCATCACGCCAACGAATGGACCGAATCGCCCAGAGTCACGCGCACTCGTGGGTGAGCTTCGCGCGGCGCATCCTGGCAGCATCGGCGCCGGCACGCCATCCGCTATTACGCCGCCCGCTGGACTCAACGCACTTATTGGTGGTGGTGCGGCGGAGATCGTTGACGTGGTGGACACCATCTCCGGAGAATTCCCGCGCACCGCAGCGGTGGTGATCCTCGCCACGCTCATCATCCTTGCCGTGCTGTTGCGCTCAATTGTCTTGCCAATCAAGGCGGTGGTGATGAACATGCTCTCCATCCTTGCGAGCTTCGGCGCACTCGTCTGGATCTTCCAAGAGGGGAACCTCTCCGCGATCCTCGGCTTTGCACCGCTCGGGTTCGTGGAGACCACGATTCCCGTGATCTTGTTCTGCGTCCTCTTCGGCCTCTCGATGGATTACGAAGTCTTCCTGCTGACGCGCATGCGCGAGATCTACGATCGCACGGGCGACAACACCGCCGCCGTTGCTGGTGGCCTTGAACGTAGCGGTCGCATCATCACCTCAGCCGCGTTGATTGTTGTGGTGGTTGCGGGTTCATTTGTCTTTGCCGAGATCGTCTTGATCAAGGCGCTCGGCGTTGGCGTTGCGATTGCCGTTGCGCTGGATGCCACCATTGTTCGTGCGCTGCTCGTTCCTGCAACGATGCGCCTCTTCGGCAAGTGGAACTGGTGGGCACCGCGCTGGATGGAGCGACTCCTCTCCGGACGCATTGCAACGGAAGCGGAGACGGAGGCGCGAACACGATGAGACGCACGTTGCTTGCCCTTCTTATTGCTGCGCTCACCGTTAGTGCGTGCAACGGACCGATCCTCTCCAATAGCGCCGCAGCTCCTGGCGCGCCAATCGTTAAGGCAACGCCACTCGCGCCACGCAACGATCCTCAGCCGATCAGCTTCCCGCGCGACGATGCGGCGCATGATCGACTCACTGAGTGGTGGTACGTCACCGGCCATCTTGCAACGCTGGATGGTACGCGCGAGTTTGGCTACGAAGCGGTGATCTTCCGCGCCGAACGCGGCGCATTCCCTGTGACGTGGGCTTCGCATATTGCGTTGACAGAGAAGCCACGGGGGGGTCGCACCGGATCATTCCAGTATGTGCAGCGTTCAGAGATTGGTCCGCAAGTTGATATTCTTCCGCAGTTCTTTGTGCCGCCAGCCGCCGCGTTTGCCATTACTGGTGCGGATCCGCTGAATCCCGCAACGCTGGGAAGCGAGCCGTGGGTGATGAACGTTGGCCTTGATGGTGGGATGCAGCTCTACGCCGAGTGGTTGGCGCTGCAACTCGCCGCACCCGCTGCGCCAGTACTGCATGACATCGATGGCTGGGTTGATTTTGAGGACGCTGGTGGTTCGTATTACTACTCGCGCACGCGCATGCCAACACAAGGAACAATTACTGTTGATGGTGTGGAGCTTGTTGTGAAGGGGAGCTCATGGTTTGATCATCAGTGGGGCGATTTCATTGCCATTGGTGGTGGTGGTTGGGACTGGTTCGCGTTGAACATGACGGATGGCGCGGGGCGACCGATCGACGTGATGCTCTCGTTCGTACGCGACGCAGATGGCAACTACCCGCTGATCTACGGCACCTGGGTGGCTGCGAACGGCAGCGTTGAGCGCATTCCCGCCAGCGATATTCAGCTCACGGCGACAGGGAGCTGGCTCAGCCCAGCGACGGGGGCGAACTGGCCCTCTGGCTGGAGGCTGGAGATCCCGTCGAAGGGGCTGAACGTGGCGATCAGCCCAGAGGTGCTCAACCAGGAGCTGGACACGCGGGCCACCACGGGGGTGATCTATTGGGAGGGGGCGAATCGGGTCAGCGGCACGCTCAACGGCCGACCGGTGAGCGGCGCCGCCTACGTGGAGCTCACCGGATACGCCTCACTCCGTTGACCCCGCTAGAATCAGCCGCATGAGCACAGAGCAGAACGACTTCACTCCGAAGCGCGCCGTAGCGAAGGATCGCGGGCCGCGACTCTTTGTACTAATTGCAGCGATCGCGATGACGGCGGTGATCGCCTATCCGCTGATCTTCGGTAAGGATGGCTTCATCAAGACGCTCCCAACGCTGCTCTCTGCAACACCTGCGCCGAGCGCCTCGGAGTCGCCGAGCGCGTCCCCAAGCCCGTAGCGCGAGCGGCGCACACGGCACGCTGGTTATTGCAGCGCCATGAGCCACATCTTCATCTCACCGCATCCGGATGATGCCGCACTCTCCTGTGGTGGCTTGATCGCGCATCTTCGCGAACTCGGCCAGAACGTGATCATCATCAGCGTCTTCTCCGGCCACGGTGATTTGAATCGCATGACCCCGTACCAGCGCCAGGCGCTCGGCTTCGGCGGAAAGGCGATCTGGCCATCCACGCAAGCGTTTGATAGCGGTTCGATCGCAACCGATGTTGCGGTTCCCGGTGAAACGGCGAGTGAGCTCGCGCCGTGGCAGGCAGAGCCGGCGCGACTCGGTGCAACGCAGCAAGAGGCCGATGCGAGCGCGAAAGAGTTCTGGCAGCGCGCATCTTGGTATCGCAAGGCGGACATTAGTGGTGGCGGCGGACTTCCACACGCAAAGAACGTGGACACCGTTGGCGGCCAAGGAACGCACACGCCAGGAGAGACTGCAATCGCTGCGGCTGCTGGTGAAGCGATGGCGCAACGGAAGGTTGAAGATGAGTACTACGCGCTCTTTAGCGAAGCGGCGGTCGTCTTCCTTGATCTTCCAGATGCCGTCTTCCGCGGATACGAGGGTGATGAGCAGCTCCTTGGCAGCGTGCGTCCAGGCGATGCGGCGCCGATCACGCTGCTTGCGCAAGAGATCACACGGCTTGAGCCGCAGCACGTCTACTTCCCACTCGGCATCGGTTCACATGTTGATCACCAGTTGGCGCGCAAGGTTGGCGCGGCGCTCCTTGCTGAGCCACGCAAGTGGGAGATGCCTGGTCCAGACTGGGCGAGCAAGATTTCCTTCTATGAAGACTTCCCATACGCATGGTGGAACGAGTTCGATCCGTCAGCCGGACTCCCCGCCGAATATCGCGCAGAACTTCCCGCCGATATCTCGCTCACACCAGAGATCGCCGACATCAGCAACGTCATTGAGACGAAGATCCAAGGGATAAAACTCTACGCATCACAGGTGCCACACCTCTTCGGATCCGACCAGAAGATGGCCGATGCGGTGCGCGGACACGGCGCGCGCGTTGCACTCGCCGCCGGAAAGAGTGGTTCCGCTGAGCGCTACTGGAGCGCTGTCCGCCGCGGCTGATCTTTACTAGTTCGTAGCGTCGATCGCGCGAACGCCGTGTCGATCCGGAACAAGCGCAGGGTTACCACCAACAGCGAGCGCGTAGATCGCCTCAATGTCTCGCAGCATGTAGTCAATGCAGAGTTCTGCATGTACCAGCGCGTGTCCTGTAGCGGCGAGCTGCGCGCCGATCTCTGGCTTCTTAAAGATCAGCCCGATCGCTGATGCGAGTGCGGCCGGATCGTGTGATGGGACAAGGATGCCGTTCTCCCCGTCGGTGATCATCTCTGGGATGCCGCCCACATTGCTCGCAACCACTGGACGTTCGGCGGCGAGCGCTTCAATGATCGCGATCCCCTGCGCCTCGCGATAGCTCGGCATCACCACCACATCCGCCGCGGCGAGGATGGTGGGAATGTCATCTCGTCGACCGAGGAAGGCGACGCTCTCGCAGCAGATCTCGCTGCGAAGGTGCGCGGCGGCGAGCCCCTCGAGGCGATCGCGCTCAGAGCCCTCGCCAACGATCAGGAGCTGAGCGTCTGGGAAGTTGTGATGCACCAGCGGCCACGCCTCAATGAGCGTGGGGTGGCCCTTCTCTGGCTCCAGCCGACCAACTGCGACGGCGAGGAGCGCCGAGGCCGGGACGCCGATCTCCTTGCGCGCCGCCTCACGGCTGATCACCTTGTCGAATCGCTCAAGGTCCACGCCGTTATAGATGCGACTGATGCTGGTGGTGTCGCGGCTCTCGGCCACGATCTTCCGCACGATCGCGTCACTCACGGCAATGAGGTGATCAATACGCGGCGTGATCTTCTCAAGCAGCTCGCGGTCTTCAGCTGAACGGAAGCGGCTTGAGTGCACCGTTGAGACCAGGAGTGGCCGCTTCCCTGTGCGCGCCTCCACAAGATCGGCGGCGAGCACCGCCACCACTTCAGCGCGGAACATGTGCGCATGCACCACCTGCGTCTTGAGCGCAATCAAGCGATCCGCGAGTGCCGCTGCGGCACGGCTGTTCTCTTCGTCTTCAATCACCTCGGTGGCAACGCCGAGTCGCTCAAGGCGCTTCACCGTGCTGCCATGCGAGAGCGAGATCACGCGAACATCGTGGCGGCTGAGGTCCATGCGCAACACCGTGTTCACCACGCTCTCCTGCGCTCCACCGTTTGTCCCAGTTGCTAAGAGTTGCACCACACTGATGCGGCTTCCATCGGGGAGTGGGCCGATCGGCTTACGCGTCGTGCACGGTTCGCTGTGGCTGTTGTGAATCATGCTGGCACCTGGAGCTGCATCACCTGCGCATCAACCGCGCCGCACTCGTACTTATACGCTTCGTTGCCACGCAAGAAGTCAAGGCGCGGCAGCTTCTCACTGATCGCCATCGTCAGACCGTGCGCAAAGAGCAAGACGCCTGGTGAAAGCGCGCGCGCCGAAATGTCGCCACCAGCATTCCAGTAGCGCAACGCGTTCGCGTCTCGCAAGAAGAGTCCCGCCGCAAATGTCCCGAACTCTTCGTTGCGCGCCAGGAGCAGCGTGATCATCCCTGCTGGCGCGCTGCTGAAGATCTCGCGCATGAAGCGCTCCTCCGACGTCCCCTTCTCCGTTGCGGTGAAGAGTCCACTTTCGCCCCAGCGTGCGCGGTGCAGCCGAATGAACTCTGGTAGGTCGGTGACCAGATCCGTGCTTGCGCTGATCTGCACACCAGCCGCCTCCGCGCGGCGAAGCTTGCGCCGAATCTCGTGACGTTCCTTCTTGTCGAGTCGCTCCAAGTGTTCATCAAACGTGGTGATCCCAACGAGATCAATAAACGGCGCCGGCTCTTCAACGCCGAACGTTGCGGTTCTGTTGTTCGCTTCAGCAGCGCGTGTGATGGCGCTGATCATGCGCGCGTGCGCGGCATCTTCGTTGCGCAGGCGTAACAGGTTGAGTGACGTGTTGATGTTGATCAGCGCATCTGCAAGTGCGGCTGCAACGTCATCTTCTGTACCGGGTGAGGTTTTTTCGAGCAGCACTGTGGCGTAATCAATATGGAATGTTGCGCCGGAGTAGATCACACCATCGGGTCGCTTCATGAGCGGGAGGTAGCCGAGCAGTTCGTTGTTTGCCTCGTCTCGCGCAGCAAGGCTGACGTCTTCCGCCGTGTCGCTATGCGCGCTCCACCAGGCGGCGTGTACAGCGCGATTCGAGAATGCACTCGCGGTGGGATTTGCCGCCAGGAGGCGTTCCCACTCAGCGGCGCTCACCCCAGCGAGCGGGGTCGCGGAGACAGCGATGGTGCGAGCTGGGGTCGGCATGCTCATATCGTAGGCGGTACATCCGCCGTACGTGCCGTGCAGCACGCTGCCGCGATGTGGATGATCAGCCCGAACGTGCAGCGCCTCGTGCTGAGCGCGCTCGCCCCTGTGATTGAACTCCTCGCGCCGCAACGCTGTGGCATCTGCGACTGCGAGGGGGCCCTCCTCTGCCAAGCGTGTCGTGATCTGTGGATCCCCACGCGACCAGAACTGGTCCCCGCAACTGGCCTGCGCGCCGCCGCAGCACTCGGCCCATACGAAGGTGGCCTCGGGGCGGCGATCCGCACCGCCAAGTACGGCGGCGTGCCCGGTCTCGCGCGAGAGCTCGGCGCGGCGCTACGCCCTGCTATTACACGCGTCACACGCAGCACCCCCTTCCAGGCAACACTCGTCCCAATCCCAACAGACCGGAGCCGTGTGCATGAGCGTGGCTTTGATCACGCCCTGCTGATCGCGGAGGCGGCGGGGTTGGCGTGCGGGGCGCCGGTGGCGCAGCTACTCGTACGAACACGCCCCACCGCGCCGCTTCATGCGGCGCACCGTGACGAGCGCGCCGCAATGCTGGACGGTGCGATGGCAACCGTAGAAGCGCTACCAATCCCGCCTGCAATTGTGCTCATTGATGATGTGCGCACGAGTGGGGCCACCATGCGAGAAGCGGCGCGAGCGCTGCACGCATCAGGCGCCCAGTGGGTGGCTGGCGTCAGCGTGGCCTACGAACGCTAGAGGCGCTTCGCCCCCTTTGCTATTATTCGGACATGAAGAAACTCACTCTTGCCGTTGCCGCCGCCCTTCTGGCCGCTAGCTGCGGCGGTACGGATAAGAACGGCATTCCGAACGCAGACCCGGTTGCGGGCTATGGAGAGAACGTCAGTGCCGTCTCATGTGACGCTGGTGGCCACGATGCTGCGTATCACATTCATGCACAACTAACGGTGATCCTCCCGAGCGGTATCACCGCGCAGGTCCCACCAAACATCGGCGTCAGCGAGAAGTGCATGTACTGGCTGCACACGCACGAGCCAGACGGAAAGTTGCATGTTGAGGCACCAGATGAGACGGTAGCGACGCTCGCCGACTTCCTTGAGATCTGGCGCCGCAGTGCAAATCCATCCATCCCAGATGCGGTTGCCGCCGGCCTTGCAGAGATTCGTGTGGTTGGTGAACTAGTAACGAGTGCCGACTCGGTCGTCCTTGAGGATGGGCTTGGGATCGAGATCACCGTCAAGAGCTTCCCTAGCAAATAGCTTTTCTGTGGGAGGATGCGCGCATGGCAGCAGCGCGCAAATTGAAGAGCTCAGCCCCAGCCTCCGCCGCAGGGCGGCTCGATCGCATGCTCGGCGCGCACCTTGCCGTTGGCCCAGGGTTAGTTAAGGCGGCGGATCGCGCGGCGTCAGTCGGCGCCATGGGGCTACAGATCTTTACTGGTAACCCAACCGGTTGGGCGCGTCGCGCCGAACTCCCCAAAGAGTTACCGGAGTTCCGCGCGCGAATGAAAGAGCATGGATTCGGTCCGCTCGCCGTGCATGCCGCGTACCTCGCCAATCTTGCTGGTCCACGGCCAGAGATTCGCGAGAAGAGCATTGCACTGTTGCAGTACGAACTTCGCGTTGCACCTGAGTACGGCGCATCGTTCGTCAACGTGCATATTGGCTCACACCTTGGCACTGGCGTTGAGGCGGGCGTGAAGCGCGTTGCGGAAGCGGTAGACCAAATTTTTGACGGCGTACCAAAGGCGTCGAGCGATGCGCTCTTGGTTCTTGAAAACTCTGCTGGTGGCGGCAATGGAATTGGCGAGAGCCTTGAAGAGTTGATTGCAATTCATGAGGCGATGGCGACGCAGCGCGTTGACATGTCACGCGTTGGCTACTGCCTGGATTCTGCGCACCTCTGGGGCGCTGGTGTTGCAATGTCTGACATCGATCAGCTTGATCGCGTGGTGAACGAGTTTGACCGTCGCATTGGCCTCGAAAAGCTTGTCATGATCCATTACAACGACAGCAAGGCGGCGCACGGTTCAAAGCTCGATCGTCACCAGCACATCGGTGGCGGAGAGGTTGGCGCGCGCGGACTCGCTGCGCTGATCAGTCATCCGAAGCTCGCGCATGCCGCCTACTACCTTGAGACACCAGGAATGGAGGAGGGCTGGGACAGGCTCAATGTGGATCGCACGATTCAACTTGCGCAGGGGAACCTGAAGCTGAAACCACTCCCCGCCGAATCACCAGGCGTTCCGAAGCCCGCCAAGCGCGTGGTGAAACCCGTAGCGAAAGTGGCGAAGATTAGGAAGGTGGCGAAAGTGGCGCCAAAGAAGCCTGTGAAGCGGGCTGGCGCAGTGAAGAAGGCTAGCGCAGCGAGCCCGCGCCGCGCGGGTACGGCGAAACCGCAAAGAGGATCCCGCCGCCAACCATAAGACTGCCGATGTCGATCACTCGATCGAGCAGCGTGAGGGCGATCGCCGCCTCTGGCGGCATGGCGAAGACGCTGATCAAGATGCCAACACTCCCCGCCTCAACGATGCCGATCCCTGCCGGCGTGAAGGGGATCGTACTCAGCACAGCAGAGACGAGTGCGGTGAAGATCACGGCGGAGATACCGAGGAAGCCTGGCGCCGGATCAATCTGAAAGAGGCCGAGTGCAGCCGCCACACAACCGAGGCGTGCCGCCTGAAGTGCCCAGATCACGAGCGTGTACGGCGCAACGGCAAGGAGCACCCCCTGGCGGCTCCCCTCCTTCAGCGCGTCGAAGGCGCGGGCGATCGGCTCAGACGCGGCGGCCGGGAGGGGGAGCCGCGCGACGAGTCGTGCAGCTGGTCCGCGTGCAAGCAGAAGTACCGCAGCGCCAACGAGTGCGAGTGCAAGTGCAATCAGCGTGAGTGCGGTCACCGCAGGGCTCAGATTTCCGCCGAACGCAACGTACGCAGAGAGCGCGCCGAGTAGCGCCACGGTAATCAGATCAACAGCGCGCTCCACCACCACTGTGCCAACTGCTCGACCAAACGATGATCCGCCGTTCTTCTTCAGCAGCCAGGCGCGATACACATCACCGATCTTCGCCGGCAGGATCACGTTGACCCAGAATGAGAGAGCGAGGATCTCTACTGCAGCACGCCGAGAGATGCTGATGTTGATCGTTCCGATCAGTACTCTCCATCGCAGCCCACGGAGAGCGAGTGTGCCGCAACATGCAGCAAGGGCGGCGGCGAGGGCGACGGTGTTCGCGCTCGCGATGGTGCTGCCGACCTGCTCGAGGTCAAAGCTCCTCGCTGCACTCCAGAGTGCGAAGAGGAGCAGTGCGGTCAGCGCAAAGGCAAAGAGCGTTGACGGGCGTGTTGCGCGATCGCGAATGCTGAACGTTGTGCCTTCGCGCTTCATGCGCCGAACGTTCCCCCTGGTGTAATGCGCCGATTCCCTCGTGCCGCATTAATGACTTTAACGACGGGCAT
>JAPLHQ010000114.1 GCA_026389555.1 Chloroflexota bacterium | reverse complement strand
TCATCGCGGCTGTTGAACTTGCACGTGGTGGCGCAGTGGATGTGTGGCGACGGCGAGAGATCCTGCTGCGTCAGAGTGCGGGCGGCGCCCCCTTCTTGCGAACGGCGAAGATCACCATCTCTGGGACGACTGCTCGAGGGACGCATACGCGTGCGGTGGCGGTGGCAGATCAGCTCCGCACGTTGACCAGCGCAGCAGACGGGGCACGCCTCCTCGGTCCGATCCCTGCATGGGTTCCAAAGCGTGCGGGGCGCTGGCGTGAAAATGTCATCGTTCGCGTCGCCGACCCCCTCCCGCTCGTCCGTGCGGTGGCTGGGCGCGATATCAGCGTGGACCTTGATCCAGAGACGCTCCTCTAGCGCCCTCGGAGGCGCACCGCGCGAAGTGGCTGCTGCCACTTGCTAGGATCTTGGCATGAGTGTCAAGCCGATCCTGCTTCTGGGTGATCCGCGCCTCCGCATGCCTGGGCAGCCGGTGGAGAGCTTCGGGAAGTTGCTGCACAGCCTGATTGAAGACCTCGTCCATACGATGCGCGCGGCTCCTGGCGTCGGCCTTGCCGCACCGCAGCTCGGCGAGCCGCTGAATGTAGCGGTCGTAGAGGCGAAGGGGCGCACCTATGAGTTGGTCAATCCGCGCATCGTGCGCGACAAGGGCGACATTACCGACCTTGAGGGCTGCCTCTCAATCCCTGGCTACGTTGCCGATATCAGTCGCCGTGAACGCGTCTGGGTTGAGGCGCAGGATCGTCACGGTCGTCAATACAAGTTCAGCGAGCACGGCTTCCTTGCACGTGCCGTACAACACGAACTTGATCACCTGAAGGGGAAGCTCTACATCGACTACCTCGATTCGCTCGATGAACTCATTGCGGTGAACGACGATGAGGAGATCGACGAGGATCCGGAGAGCCCAGCGGCGAAGAGGCGGAAGCGTGCCGCGCGCGTCGCGGGGGCCCACAGTCACTGAGATCAAGATCCTGCTGATCGGGAGTGGCGCATTTGCGCTACCCGCCTTCAACGCCGTCCACGCCGATCCAAACTTCGACATCGTCGCCGTTGTCAGCGCCGCCCCGCGCGCTGCGGGACGGAGTGGCGAACCGCAGTCAACACCGGTAGCGGAGTGGGCGAGGGGAGAGGGGCTTGACCTTCTCGAAACTGGTCGGCTACGGGATGCGGCAACGCTCGAGACGCTGATGCAGCTCGGCGCGGTGGTCGGGCTCCTTGCAGACTTTGGTCAGATCGTTCCTGGCGCACTCATTGACGCGCTCCCAGGTGGCATCTTGAATCTGCACCCGTCGCTGCTGCCAAAGTTCCGCGGGGCAAGTCCCATCCCCGCCACGATCCTTGCGGGAGACCGCGAGACGGGTGTCAGCACCATCCTGATGGATGTGGGCCTTGATACTGGCCCGCTCCTGAATGTGCAGCGTTACGCGCTGAAGGGAGACGAGCAGAGCCCTGCGCTGGAAGCGCACCTCGCCGAGCTCGCGAGTGAAGAGATCCTGACAACAATCGCGCGGCATCTCAAAGGTGAACTAAATCCAACGCCGCAGTCGCCTGATGGCGTTTCGTTGACGAAGCGACTCACCCGCGCAGACGGATTAATAGATTCGACCTTCACCGCTGATGACGCGTATCGCGCCTGGCGCGCGTATCGCCCCTGGCCAGGGGTCTGGGTGAGCGTTGCCCCCGCGCTCGAGCGGTTGATCCTGGATGAGGTGGGGGAGCCGCGGCGCGACGTTCAGGTAGAGGCTGGTCACTTCGTCCTTCATGAGGGGGCCCTCATGCTCGGCCTCCAGGACGGCGCGCTCCCACTCCTGCAGGTAACACCAACAGGGGGGAGGCGGATGGGCGGAGCGGAACTCGTTCGTGGTCGACCTGAGCTGCTCGCTCCGCATGCGAGAATCAGCGCATGAGTGAGACGAAGTCCCCCCTGCCAGCGATCAGCGATCTAGATCTCGCTGGAGTCACGGCACTCGTCGCCGAGCTCGGGCTGGAGAAGTATCGATCGGCACAGATCCTCGATGCGGTCTGGCGATCGGATGCGACCACGTGGGCCGGTGTCACGACGCTGAGCAAGCGCGCGCAGGAGACGCTCGCCGCGGTGGCACGTTTCTACTCAACGGAGACGGTCGAGCGCGAGGACGTGGAAGACGGCGCCACCACCAAGCTACTCATCACACTGAGCGGCGGCGCGAAGGTGGAGGCGGTGCTGATGCGCTATCCGCCAGACCCGCGACGTGGGCGCGGCGAGCGCGCAACCATCTGTGTTTCGAGCCAGGCGGGCTGCGCCGTTGGCTGCCCCTTCTGTGCCACTGGCGAACTCGGCTTCACCCGCAACCTCACCGCCGGTGAGATTCAAGACCAGGTGCGACTCGCTCGGCAGATCCTTCGTGGCGAGGGGCGAGAGCTGACCAATGTTGTCTTCATGGGGATGGGGGAACCACTACAGAACCTTGACCCCGTCCTTGCATCCATTGATGGGCTAACCGATCCACTTCGTGGTGGGATTGGACAGCGACGCATCGTCGTCTCTACCAGCGGTGTAGTTCCAGGAATGAACCGTCTCGCTCAGGTGCGACCACAGGTGACCCTTGCGGTCTCACTTCACGCCGCGCGCAACCCACTGCGCGATCTTCTCGTCCCACTGAATCGGAAGTGGCCAGTGGAGGAGGTGGTGGCGGCCGCCGCTGCGCACGCGCGCACGACCGGGCGTCGAACCACCTTTGAGGTGACGATGATCGATGGGATTAACGATCGTCCAGATGATGCGGCGGCGCTCGTACAGGTGCTGCGCGGTAGCGATTCGCACGTCAATCTGATCCCAATGAATAGTGTTGCGCACACCCCGTGGCAGGAGAGCAGCGCGCAGCGCATCGAAGAGATCGCTGAACAGTTGCGTGCCTCTGGCCTCTCGGTCACCGTGCGAAGGAATCGTGGGCGCGAGGCGGGCGCCGCCTGCGGGCAACTCGCCGCTGAGCGTGCTGGCACACCGCCACCCGCCGCTGTGGCACGCCGTCGCGAGCTGCTTGTTGTTGCGAGTGCCGCAGCACTACAGGGACGCCGTTCACCGACACCACTCGCACCTTCAGGGCCGCTCACCCCATCTGATCCGCTTGGCGGAGGTGACGCCCCATGAGCGGCGTACAGATCGCAGCGAGCATTCTGAATGCTGACCTTGGCGCGCTGCGCGAGGCGGTGCAAGAGGCGGAGCGCGCAGGAGTCGATCGTATCCACCTGGACATCATGGATGGCCACTTCGTGCCGAACCTCACCTTCGGTC
>JAPLHQ010000003.1 GCA_026389555.1 Chloroflexota bacterium | reverse complement strand
CCGCTTTCGCAGCCGCCGCAGCCGCCGAAACACTCGCAGGTTTTATCGGGTGGAGCGAACCGTTGTATCGCGTCTGGTATCTCACTGGCGCCGTCTGGACCGCTGGATGGCTCGGCACCGGAACCGTCTTGCTGCTCTCAAAGACGCGATTCGGCTACTGGTATTCGGCGTGTCTCGGGCTCGCCGGCCTCTTCACGATCCTCGTTGCGCGACGCCTTGAAGACCCAGCTGCTGGACCAACAGCGCTCTTCTACGCACTCCTCGCTTGGTCTGCGGCAGTCTCTATTGCATGGCTGGCGTATCTCGGTAGCACGCGGTGGAGCGGCATCGCCGTTGGGCTCGTCCTACTCCTCAGTGCTGTTGCGCTCCCACTCGTTGCGACAGCGCAACTGCCAGCACCAGGCTGGGCAACAGATCCGCAAACTGGTGCACCGATTGCACTCCTCTTGCCGCCAGCACTGCGGCTCCTCACGCCACTCTTGAATATCAGTGGGGCGTTTGCGCTTCTCACCGGTGCGCTCTTCTCTGCATACGTCTTTATGCCAAAAGTTCGCGCACTTCCGTACTCGAGCGATCCGCGACAGCGCGGCGATGAGCTCCTCTTCAACTTAGCGATTGCGCCGTTCGCTATTGCCGTGAACTTTGTGAAGAGCCTCCCGCTCGCAGCTTCGGCGTGGCGTAACGGCACGCTGAATCGTCGCGTCCCCGCAACGCTCCTCATTGCGCTCGGCGCCTTCTTTCCGAGTCTCACCGACACGTTGAGTCGAACCGGATCCACCGAGGTGTATGAACTTGGGAAGGCGCTCGGCGCACTCCTCCTGTTGATCGGTTTCCTCGCCAGCGTTGACGATCCAGACGAGATCACCCTGCCGCTCGTTGGCACACCACTGCGCGCCGCCCTGCGCCGAGTGCGAGGAGAAGAGGGGGCGTAGGGGTGGCTGCTATCCTGAGATCCAACCCCACCGAGAGGCCCACACGGAGGCAGACATGAACATCCGCACCGCAGTCCTCCCCGTTGCCGGCTGGGGGACACGCTTCCTCCCCGCAACGAAGGCGGTGCCGAAGGAGCTCCTCCCAATCGTTGATCGCCCGGCAATCCAGTACGCCATTGAAGAGGCGATCGCCGCAGGGATTGAGCGGGTCATCTTGGTGACGAGCGAACATAAGCGCTCCATTGAAGACCACTTTGATATTGCCGCAGATCTTGAGGCGGTCCTTGAGGCGCGCGGCGACATTGAGCACCTTCGCGCCGTGCGCGCGGTGGCTGACATGGTGCATTTAGTGACGGTGCGTCAGAAGGAGCAGCTCGGCCTTGGACACGCAGTGCTGATGGCGCGCGATGCGGTGGGACACGAGCCGTTCGCCGTGGTGCTCCCAGACGACCTCATCATTGGGGAGAGCCCAGCACTCGGCGAACTGATTGCCGCCTACAAGGCAACGAGTGCCTCGGTTGTAGCGGTGATGGAGGTACCGAAGGACCAGACGCGTCGCTACGGCATCGTTGACCCAGACGGCTCACTCCCTTCGCCAGATGGCGGTAGGACCATCCCACTCCGCGGGCTCGTAGAGAAGCCAGATCCTGCTGATGCGCCATCAAACCTCGCCATCGTTGGTCGCTACGTGCTGAGTCCAAAAATCTTCGACAAGTTGGAGCAGACACCACACGGAGCTGGCGGGGAGATCCAACTCACCGATGCGATTCAGGCACTCGCATCAGAGCAGCCAATCGTTGGATACAAGTTCAGCGGCACACGGTATGACGTTGGTGCACCAGAAGGTTGGCTAAAGGCAAATCTCGACTTGGCGCTAGAGCATCCAATCTACGGCACTGCACTGCGCGCCGCACTAGCAACGCACTTACGGGATGGGGAGAGGTGACCGGCGCAGCCGAGGTTCGCCCAAAGTCTGGCGACCTGATCGCCGGGCGCTACCGACTGCACGAGCAGATCGGTGAAGGTGCTGCAGCGTTCGTCTTCCGCGCCGTTGATGAGGCGCTCGGTCGTGACGTTGCAGTGAAGATCCTGCGCGGCGCACTCGCCGCGTCACCCGCCGCTGCGGCACGCTTCCGCGCCGAAGGGCGCGCCGCCGCCATCATTGCGCATCCGAACGTTGCCGCCGTTTTTGATGTTGCCCCAGAGCGTGAAGCTCCGGCGATCATCATGGAGTTTGTTGACGGCGAAGATCTCGCCTCCATGTTGCGCCGCGTCGGTCCGCTCGTGCCGCGTCGCGCCGCAGCCATTGCCGCACAGGTTGCGCGCGGCCTCGCCGCAGCACATCAGCGCGGCATCATTCATCGTGATGTTTCATCGCGCAACATCTTGATCGGTCGCGAAGGACGCGCACAGATCACAGACTTCGGTATCGCCCATGCAACACTTGAAGAGGGGGCTCCAAGCGCGCCAGCAGCTGGATCCGCGCCAATCGGCACGGTGCACTATGTTGCGCCTGAAGTTGCAGCGGGAGGTGCTGCAACAACGAACTCGGATCTCTACGGACTCGGCGTTGTCCTCTTTGAGCTCCTTACGGGGCGCAGGCCAGCGGAGAGTGGCGCAACTGGAGCCGCGCCATCGCCACGGACGCTGCGCCCAGATATTCCAGCAGAGCTTGATGTAATTACTACGCAACTCCTTGCCGCTAATCCAAAACAGCGCACGGCAAACGCAACCACCGCCGCTGATGCGTTGGAGTCATTTGTGGTCAAGGCTGGCCGAACATCAATTCAACCGCGTGCCGTTGGTCCGGCTGCGGGGGCGCCACGCGCACTCGCGGGAACGCGCGTTTCGCGTGTTGCTGGTGAGGCGGGACCAGGTGAGCCATCTGCGCCCGTTGACCCGAACGATGCGTGGGTTGACGAGGGTGAACCAGAGGCGATGTCGCTCCGCTCTACGTTGCTGACGATTGGTGGCGTCTCGCTGGCGGTCGTCGTGCTGCTCGCCGCGGTGATCTTTGGCCTACGGCTGATCAACGCAGGTGGTGGCCCAGACGCCAACGTCAAGGTTCCACCTATTGCCTCACTCACCCTCGCTGAGGCGATCCCAATCGTTGAGCAGCTCGGGCTGCGGATTAAGGTGGTGGAGCGCGTCAGCTCTGAGTCGCTCCCTGTGGACACGATCCTCTCCCAGTCGCCAGAGGCAACCACGCTCGTCCCTACAGATAGCGTGATTGAGGTGCGCGTAGTGGCTGGGAGCGGGCTCGCGGTGGTCCCCGACCTCCTTGGGGCAACTGAGGAAGAGGCTGCGAAGCGTCTGAAGTCGGCGAACCTTCGCCTCGGGCAGGTGATCTCTGCCTGGTCTGCGGATGCTCCAAGCGGCAGCATCATTCAGCAGAACCCACGCGGCGGGCTCCAGGTTGCAAACGGGAGCAGCGTCGACCTTGTCATTTCACTTGGGCCTGAATCGTCACCGGTCGCCTCGAGCTCACCGTCAGGTGCCGCTGATACTGCGGTGCCGATCCTGCGCTGCATGCCGGTTGGCGAAGCGATCGCTGCACTTGAGGCGGCTGGGCTCACGCTTAATCCGGCCTCGGCGTCGCTCGATCCAACCGAGATTGTTGATCTCATTGCTCCCGCCGCAGGGGTGCTCGTGCCAAGTGGGAGTAGCGTGCAATTTGTCACGACGAGTCCGTTTGGGACGCCGCTCGCCGGTTGTCCGTGAGGTGCGCCTAGGCTTCGAGCCCCTCCCAGAGACCACCACTCGCCCAACTGAGTCGCGGCAACTTCAGGTCCGCACCGTCAACGCGCCGCCCATGGCTCGCTGAGCGTTGTAGCTCAACTGGGGCGGTCCAGCATGGCCGCACATCACTCTCACCAACGAGCTTCTTCTTCTTATCGATGCCGCAGTAGCTGATTCTTCCAACAACTGCGCGACGCAGGTGACGGCACGTTCCGCACGCGGTCGTTGGCGCTTGGCAGACCCAGCAGCGCCCCGTCTCTTCCTGCAACGCCCCACACGATGGGCACTGCCAGGCGAGTCCTCCTCCGTCCATTACGGCTTCTTCATCACGGAGAACCCCGTGGTGGCTTCAAGCGGATCACCTTGCGGCAGGGTGTAGGTGGCCAGAATCAGGCCGCGTCCCTCAGTCGCGTAATTCTCAGGGAAGGTGTACTCGCCGATTGCGCGCCCGTTGCTATCTGAGAGGCTGCACGGAAGCATGATCGGCGAGAGACCGGGCGCCGTAATCATGATGCAGACGTTCGCTCCCACCACCGGTGCACCCGTCGAGTCTGTTGCGGTTGCAGTGATGCGGAATGACTTTGGTGACTTATTCAAGAAGATTGTTCCAGGATTCACCACGAGCGTCACTCGTCCAACTGAGGCGCTTGTTGTGATCTCCACACTGGTGCGCGAAGAGTTTCCCACGCCGTCAGTTGCTGTTACTGAAATCACATTGATCCCATTTCGCAATGAGATGTTGATGGAGTACTGGCCGCTGCTGTTTGCCAAGCCGCTTGATGTGATACCAGAGGTTTCGTTCCGCACCTGAATTGTGGCGTCAGCTTCGGCCTCACCGCGTACCGTGACATCAGCTCCGCTCACAAGTTGCCCGGGTGCTGGTGAGGTAATGATGACTTCTGGCGCGATCGTGTCGCGCGTCACGGTGACAGCGTTGCTCGGCGTCTTCTCTGTTCCACCAACCACCACAACCGCCGAGATGATGTTGTCGCCAGACGCAAGTGGGATGCCAGGGATTTCAAACCCTGGCGTCTTTGGCAGCTCAACCTCTGCGCCAGTAATGACTGAGCCGTTGTCAGTCTCCACCTTGATGCGCAGGAGGGCGTCACTGAGCCCGAGGAGATCGGCAGGGAGTGAGCCGCGAATGGTGACCGTTTGTGCTGCAACGGTTGAAGGGTCTGGTGCAATGAGGAGTGGCGCACCCGGTGCTGCCGAAGGGACGACCTCGCCTGGCGATGTGGTCGGGCTTGCGTCGCCGATTGAGAGGAGTCCACGCAGCGCGAAGAGTGCAGCGAAGAGAAGAATCACTACGGCGCCAACGCCAACGAGACGCGTGAGTGCGCGCGACACCGTGTGGGCAAAAGATCCACCGCCGCCACTGTTGCCACCACGACGCGGCTGGCTCGTTGTGTAGGAGACAGCGGCTCGGGTCGGTGCACTTGAGGCAACACGACGGACTTGCGGCCGAGCGTCAGAGCGGTTGCCAAATAGACCGCGGCGGCGAGGCGGTTGTGAACCGGGTCGATTGAACCCTGCCATGGTGACGATTGTGGCACGGCTCGCAGGAAGACCGCTACGCTCAGCAGATGCCTGATGCCGCATCGGACCCAACACTCGTTGCAACCCTCAAGGAGCGCGTGCGTGCTGCGCGTGAACAGATGGCGGCGGCAATCGCAGATGGCCGTGGTGACGACGCATGGGAGGCGGCGCTCGTCGCCATCTCCGCACGAGGGCGCTTCGGTGTCCGCCTCGGCCTTGAGCGCTCGCGGGCCATCTTGGAGGAGCTCGGAAGCCCTGAACGCACTGTGCGTGGGGCCCTCATTGCTGGGACCAACGGGAAGGGGAGCGTTGGAGCGTTGATCTCCGCCGCGCTCAGCGCCGCGAAGATCCGACACGGCAGTACCCCAAAGCCACACCTCGTCTCATACCGCGAGCGGATCCGTATTGATGGCCGCCCGCTTGCCCCGCTCCCATTCGCCGTGGCGGTGGAGCGGGCACTCGATGCAGCCGATCGGATTGAGCCCCGTGTTGGCCCCGTCACTGAGTTCGAGCTCCTTGCCGGCGTTGTCTTTGACGGCTTCCATGCAGCTGGTATTACCCGCGCCGTTGTGGAGGTTGGGCTCGGCGGGAGACTTGATGCAATGCACGCATGGGATGGCGGCGTTGCAGTTGTCACCAACGTTGGCCTTGATCACCAGGAGTATCTCGGCGAAACCATCAAGGAGATTGCCGGCGAGAAGGCGGCAATCATCATGCGTGGGGACCGCGCGGTCACGGGGGCGACTGACAGAGGCGAAGCGCTGAGCGTGATCAAGAGCGTTGCGGCAGCCGTCGGCGCGCCACTCACCCTTGCAACGCACGGCGCAATCCGAACGCTGGGACGCGACGGTATTGAGGTTGAGCTGCCACGACTCGGCACCGTCAACGTGGGACTCCTCGGGCGCCACCAGGGAGAGAACGCCGCAGTGGCGCTCGCCACACTCGACGCGATGAAGTCTGCGGGGCTCACTACGGTGAGCGACGAAGAGATCAGGGCCGGATTCGCCGCCGCGCGCTGGCCAGGACGCATGGAGCTGATCAGCGGCGCATTCGGTGCAGGCGATCAGCGTGATCTCCTCCTTGATGGAGCACACAATGAAGATGGCGCCGCCGCACTCGCATCCGCAGTGAACGATCTTTCGTCGCTTCTTCGTGACGCTGATGGTGAGAGTGGATCGAGTGGCGTAACGCTCGTCCTTGCGGCAATGGCGGATAAGTCCATTGCGAAGATCTTCAGTGAGCTTGCCGCATCACCACTTCTGCAATCTTCTCGTCTGATCTGCACCAGCGTTGGCGATGATCGATCGTCAACACCCGAGGCGCTCGCCGCGATGGCGCGCGCGGCGGGGCTCGGCACAACGATTGAGACTGCCGCCGATCCACACGCAGCGCTCAACGCCGCATCGCGTGATCGAGGTGCGGTGATCGTTGCAGGGTCGCTCTATCTCGTTGGCGCGGTGCGCGAGCGACTCTTGCGCCAGGGGCGACTCCCAGATGACGGGAGCCTTGATCGCTAGCGACTACTGGTTCGGTCGAATCCCAAGGGTGACCGAAATTTGAACCGTTGCTCCGGCGCGGAGCACATCTAAGACGATCACCGTTCCAGGGGAGTACTGCACCAGCAGATCCTGCAGTGGATGCAGTTCATCAATGAGCATCCCTTGCACCTTGGTGACGATGTCGCCGTCGGCAAGGCCCGCCGCTTCGGCGGGGCTCCCCGGCACAATCCCCGACTCCGCCCCGCCAGAGATCCATGCCCCCTGGAAGAGGGTGAGGTTGTTCTCCGCCGCAGTGCGGCGATTTAGGGCAACGTAGCGAATGCCGATCCACGGGCGGGAGAGCTCAATCCCAGCGAGCGCCTGCTCCATGATTGGCCGAGCGATATCGATCGGGATGGCGAAGCCGATCCCCGCACCTTCGGTGGAGATGGCGGTGTTGATCCCGATCACGGCGCCGCTTGAGTCAACGAGTGCGCCGCCAGAGTTCCCTGGGTTGATTGCGGCGTCTGTCTGGAGGAGGCCATCAAGCCGACCAGACTCGGTGGTGATCTCGCGCCCGATGGCAGAGATGATCCCCGCCGTCACTGAGTTCGTATAGACGCCGAGCGGCGAGCCGATCGCAATGGCGGTCTGGCCAACTTGGATGGCGCTCGAGCGACCGAGCGTTGCGGCGGTAAGTC
This sequence comes from Chloroflexota bacterium, assembly GCA_026389555.1. Taxonomy (GTDB): domain Bacteria; phylum Chloroflexota; class Limnocylindria; order Limnocylindrales; family Limnocylindraceae; genus Limnocylindrus. Next base: position 2,181 of record JAPLHQ010000003.1, on the reverse strand, counting down.
CGGTCGCCTCCACCTTGACGATCGCGAGATCGGTGAGCGTGTCAATCCCATAGACGCGTCCAGGGAAGTCACGCCCATCCTTAAGGTGAATGGTCATGGTGGTTGCACCCTCAACAACGTGTCGATTGGTGACGATCCAACCGTCTGCCGAATAGATCACACCAGATCCAACCGATTCGCCGTCAGCACCTGTCACCTCTAGGGTGACGATGGCCGGTGAAATACGCTCGGCAACGCTAACGGTCGCTGACTGCTCTGAGACGAGCGTCTGGCGAATACTCTCGCCGATATCTCCGCTCTCGTTGAGCCCACCGAGCAGCAGCACCGTTGCCCCTGCACCACCTGCGGCACCAAAGATGAGTGAGACGGCGAGGAGGCCGAGGATTGCTCGGCGTCCGATCGCACCCGCTCGCTTCTCTGCCGGCGCTTCATCGTTGTCGCTCAGAAGTGGTTCTGGCTTCGGGTATCCGTCATCGAGCTTCTCAACCCAGGGTTGGGAGTTCTCTGCCGGCTCCGGTTCAAAACGGAGCGGCTCTTGGCTGCGCTCTCCTGTGGGGTCTGACGCTTTGCTCACGCTCTCTCCTTTGTTGAGGTGGTGGCTGTTGACTTGGTGGCGCCGTCAGCCGACGCGGTGGCGTCAGTTGGCGTGCCCTGCTCTTCAAGGGTAGATGATGAGGCATCCGCGCGAAGAACCTGCCGAAGACGAAGTGAAGTTTTCGCAACCTCTCCGAGCAGCGCTGCGGCACGCCGCCCCACGCTGATCAGCGACGCAGGCCCTTGCGGTGCTGGCGCTGGCTCTACCGTCTCATCGGCGATCAGTTCAGGATCTGCTGGAAGCGTCAACGTAAAACTCGTTCCACTCCCAATGAGGCTCTCCACCACGATTCGGCCCGCATGCATGTCAACGATCGACTTCACGATCGCAAGACCGAGCCCAGAACCGGAAGCGCGCGTCGCCTTACGCGCCGCAGCGAGCCCCTCTGTGCCGCGATAGAAGCGATCAAAGATGCGTGGCAACTCTTCCGCAGAGATGCCCACCCCGTTGTCTGAGATGGTGATCGTTGCGGCGCCAGTTGCGAGTGGACGAACCGCAACCGAGACGCTCCCGCCGCGCGGCGTGAACTTCAGCGCATTCGCAACGAGGTTCGCCACCGCCTGGCCAACAAGCGTTGCGTCATGCCGCACCATTACGCGTCGCGCTGGGAGGCGCTCGTCAAGTGCAACGCCACGCCGTCGTGCGCCTGCAGCGGCCTGCTCAATCGCTGCGCGAACGCTTGAGCGAAGGTCGCCATCTGCAAAGTGCGGACGCGCAATGCCTGCGTCGAATCGGGAGAGCTCCAGGATGTTCGCCGTGAGTGCGTCCATGCGCTCGAGCTGGTTGCCCGCTTCGGTTAAGAGTCGCTTGCGCGTTGCGGCATCAGTTGTTGCGCTCTCGTCGAGCAGGTCCACGAAGGCGCGGAGTGCGGCGAGTGGAGTACGGAGCTCATGCGAGACATCCGCCAGATGCTCCTGCCCGCGATCGCGCTCACGGCGAAGCGCCGCCACCGTCCCCTCAAGGCGACCCGCCATGCGGTTGAACTGGCCGAGGAGCGCCTCCATCTCTACGTTCGCCGCAATCTCGCTTCCAGTTGGAACGCGTGCGGAGAGGTCGCCGTCGCCAATCTTTGTTGCTGTCTCCGATAGGAGTCGTACTGGCTTCGCAAAGCGCTGTGCGGCAAGTGAAGCGAAAAAGATCGTAAGCAGCAGTGCAAACATGCTCACGATCAGCACCAAACTTGTTATCTGCGCGATGCGCGTGACGCGCGTGGAGAGCGGTTGTACGAGTGTGATCTCCATTGCGCCAACGGTAGATGTGCCGCCGAGTATCACCACTTCAGACCCGCTTACAATTGGATCTCGTCGCTCGCCAGCCGCCTCCTCTACGCCAGATGAATCAATGGTGAATACTGCGTCGCTGAGTGGCGTGAAACGCTGTTGCGCCTCATCCCATGAACCGAACTGGATGTGCACATCGGCACGAGCGATCACCGTTGCAAGGCCCTGCAGCTCTGGATCCTGGAGTAAGAAGCGCTCCTGAACGGCAGGTGAGAGGGCGCCGGACTTTGTGATGATCGCCTGCTCGCCGGCCGCCGCAATTGCAATGCTTCGCGCAGAGCTTGCCACCGCCATGCGGCGCACCTG
>JAPLHQ010000103.1 GCA_026389555.1 Chloroflexota bacterium | reverse complement strand
GGTCGGCTGGCGCGCGTGAGCTTCACCTCCACGATGGCGGTTGTGCCATCTTCCGCGGTCTTTGAGAGTTCGCGCAGCTCCTGAGCGGTGTAGACGCCGTAGACCCAGTGGCCTCGAATGGTGCGAACCAAGAGTCCGCAGATCGCCTTGCACTCCGCCGCGCTATAGCCACGCGCCCTGAAGAGCGGACCCGCCCAATCGCAGAAGCGGCTGATGTTCGCATCAAGGAGCGTGCGCATGGCACCGCGTCCCTGCTTGGTGGATTCCACGTAGCGAATGATGTCCCAGCGCGGAGAGCTTGCAAGGTAGAACTTCCCCATCTGGGTGATGAGGCCACGTAGCTCGCTGCGCCAGGTGGCGTCGGTCCACGGCGTTGCGGTGGCCTTGTTCAGCGTGGTCCAGAAGGACACCGCCCACTCTTCGTAGATCTCCGCAAAGATCGCGTCGCGATCATCAAAGAACTGATAGGCCGTCCCGGCGGCGATCTTTGACTTGGCGGCGATCATCTGCATGGTGATGTTGCCAACACCTTCGCCCTTGGTCAGCGCCTCGGCGGCGCTGAGGATCTGACGGCCTTCGCCCTTGGTCAGCGCCTCGGCGGCGCTGAGGATCTGACGGCGCGTGCGCTGGGAGCGCTCTTGAGTTGGGACGCGTCGGCGACCAGGGATCCAGTCCTTGAGCGGGAAGGCGTCGGGAGCGAGCTTCGCGCTCGACTCCACAACGATCTTCCCCTTGGTGACGCGGGTGGATGACTTCATGCCCTGAGTGTCGCAGGTTCTGCACATGCAACGCATATCTCGTCAAGCAGATATGAATTGATGTCATGAACCACGCTCAGGGTGTTAGAGCCTTAACGTCGCGGCCGCGACGAAACGTGAGAAAAACCGATCAGATGCGCGCTAGTCGGCGGCGCGGCGGAGGTGGCGAATCAGCGCCTCGGCGGCATTAGCGCCAGGGGCACCAGTCACGCCGCCACCCGGATGGGTGCCAGCGCCAGAGAGGAAGAGGCCGTCAATTGGCGTCTCATAGCGACCGATGCCGTAGAGCGGACGCCACTGCGCAAACTGGTCGAACCCTTCGTTGACGTGCATGGCGTGTCCGCCCGTTGCACCCCAATCGCTCTGCAGGTCTGCTGGTGTAATCAACTGGCGCGCGCTAATCAGCCGCGTGATCCCTGGTGCAACCTGTTCAAGCTGCGCCACCACGCTGTCTGCAAAGGCCTTGCGCGTTGGCTCGTCCCACTCGCCGTCCTTAAGTACCGCCGGTGCGTACTGCACCACGCAGCTGATGATGTGACGGCCGTCTGGTGCGAGTGACGGATCAATCAGCGTTGGGATGAGCGCTTCGATCACTGGCGTCTCGCTGATCTGGCCGTACTTTGATGCGTCAAAGGCCTTCTCAATACCAAGGATGCTCTCCAGGATCACGATGCGCCCGCGCAGCGTCTGCTCCGCCGCTTCGCCCTTGCCGGCCGCGGTGAAGGTAGGGAGCTTATCAACGAGCAGATTCAGCTTTGCGGTGACACCGCTGCTGCGCGTTGCGCGGAGGCGGCGGCGTAGATCTGGTCCCGTTGCCTCAACACCGAGCAGGCTAAGCAGCGTGGTCTTTGGGTCAAGCGTGGAGAGGACGTACGGTGCGACGATCTCTTCGCCGCTCGCCAGTGCAACACCGGTGACGCGGCCGTCCTGCTCTGTGATGGCAACAACCTTTGCGCCCGTGCGCACCTCTGCGCCGAATCCACGCGCCGCATCGGCGAGTGCCGTAGCAAGCGCACCAGGTCCACCGATCGCCACAACGGTCTGCCCCGCCGCGCCACCATCGGCGCCGTCACCAGTGATGCCGTCGAAGAGCATCGTGGCGGCGGTCCCTGGGCTCATTGGGCCAACCGCGTTGTAGATGGCGCCGCGCCAGGCGAGCATCGCGAGAAGGTGTTCGTCGTGCTGGATGTACTCGCCCACAAGGTCTGATGCAGACATTGGGAGGATACGCAGGATCTCGCGACCGTCGCCCTCCTTTAGGTCGGTGAATGGCTTGCGGAAGGCGAAGCCTGCGAGCATCTCTGCAACGGACTTGCCACCATCAAGATCTGGCGGCACGCCGTCCAACACCTGTTCAAAGTAGGCGCCGATGCGACGGAGTCGACCGTCAAGCTTCAAGAAGCCAGCGGCGGTTGCTTTCCCGTTCGGT
>JAPLHQ010000083.1 GCA_026389555.1 Chloroflexota bacterium | reverse complement strand
TCCAGCCAACATCCGCCGCGCACCAGTAGACATCGTCTGGCTTGATGTCAAAGACGGCGCGATGCGTGAACGATGCGCCGAGCAGATAGCCGGCACTCGTGTGCATGATCCCCTTCGGCTTCGCCGTGGTGCCGCCCGTGTAGAGCAGGAAGAGGAGCTGTTCGGCGGGCATTGGATCGGCGGGGCAGTCGGCCGCCTGCGCAGGGACGAGATCCTGCCACCAGTGGTCGCGGCCAGCCTTCATCGCCGTCTCGCCCGGCGTCCCTGGCTGGCGGCGGCGATAGACGAGCGAAGCGGTGATCGTTGGTGACTTCTCCATCGCCTCGTCGGCGATCGTCTTCAGTTCAAAGAAGCTCCCCTTCCGGTAGCCACCGTCGGCGGTGATCAGCACCTTCGCCTCGGCATCGTTGATGCGGTCGGCGAGTGCGCTCGCAGGGAATCCGGAGAAGACCACGCTGTGCGCCGCACCAAGGCGCGCGCAGGCGAGCATCGCGATCGCCACTTCGGGGACCATCGGCATGTAGATCGCCACGCGATCGCCCTGGCCAACGCCGAGCGACTTCAGTGCGTTCGCCGCCTGCTGTACCTCGCGGTGCAGGTCGTTGTAGGTGAGGGTGCGGCGGTCGCCCGGCTCACCAACCCAGTGAATGGCAACCTTCTCGCCGAGCCCCGCCGCCACATGGTGGTCAACGCAGTTCTCTGCAACGTTCAGCGTCCCGTCCGCGAACCACTCGGCGAACGGGAGGTTCCACTCCAGCGTCTTGGTGAAGGGGGTGCGCCAGGTGAGGCGCTCACGCGCCTGCTTCGCCCAGAAGGCAACGGGGTCGGCCGCCGCTTCGGCGTAGATCCCAGCACTGACGTTCGCGTTAGCCGCCGTGGTGGCATCAGGCGGGAAGGAGAGGCCCGCAGCCTGGAAGGTTTCAATCGCGTCCTGTTGCGCGTCGTGCTGATCGTCAGCCATGCGCCCCCCAGTTAGCTGACGAACTCGTCGTCGCTGACCTCATGCTCCTGCTCGTCGTCGTCCTCATCCTTAAGGACTGGAACGATCCCCGTCCGGCGCTGTGCGGCGCCGCTCCAGCCGAGCTTGTGGCTGATGCCACGCGCCGCGTCACGCGCTGCGGTGATCAGGTCGGGAAGCTGTGTTGCGTTCACGCGCGCCGATGCGCCCCAGACAACGACGGTGGCGATGACCGAGCCGCGCGCGTCGCAGACAGGAACTGCTGCGGCGGAGAGTCGCTCATCCCACTCGCCGATCGCAACGGCATAACCGCGACGACGCACAAGTGCCAACTCTTCAAGGAGTGCGCGGGGGTCGGTGATGGTGCGCGACGTGTACTGCACCAGACCGCGTCGGGCAATGGCGAGCACGGTGCGCTCTGGGAGTGATGCGAGCAGCACCTTGCCGGCGGCGATCGCATGCATTGCAACCGGTCGACCAGTGATGTCTGGCATCGGCGTCAGGTTTGGTCCGTCAATCTGGCAGATGGCAACGGAGGCGCCAACGCCGTCAAAGACTTCAAGGCTGACTGTCTCGTGTGATCGCTTCGCAAGCTGCTCAAGCTCTGACTGCGCGATGGTGCGTAGGTCAAGGGTGCGCTCCGCTGATTGCGCAAGGCGGATGATGCCAACGCCAAGTCGGAAGTGCCCCGTCTCGCGATCCTGCTCCACAAGGCCGCGTCGCTCCAGCGTGGAGAGGAGTCGGCTCACGGTGGACTTATGCAGGTCGAGTGCGTGGGAGAGGTCGGTGACGGAGGCGGCGCCATCGGCGTCGCCGAGGCTGACAAGGAGGGCGGCGGCGCGATCCACTGATCGGACGGCGGCGTCATCGCCGCCAGGGACGAGTGCGGCGCTTTCGCGGAAGGCGCGATCCGAAGCGGTGCCCGGGTCGAACTCGACCTCAGGGCCGCTCGTGATGATCTCCTCAGCCTTCACGTCCACCTCCATCTGGGGCCACCTGGCCGGTACCTAGGGTCAAACTCTCGGGTCGCAACCGCGGAGGGGGATCATCAGCCCGCCAGGGGGGATCCGTCAACACGGACCCCCTGGGGGGTCCGCCCCGCCCCTGAGGCACCCCTCCCCTCTGCGGCGCGTACGATGGGCGGGACGGCGCCCAGGGAGCTGGCGCACGAGGGAGAGCATAGGAGGGCGCATGGGAGTTCCACAGGGACGACGGGCCCTCATCGTGGGGAGCGGTTTCGGCGGTCTCTCCACCGCGATTCGCCTCCTCTCCGACGGCTGGCAGGTCACCATCCTCGAGGCCCGCGGCGAGATCGGCGGGCGCGCCTCGCGCATCCGTGAGGGGGGCTACACCTTTGACACCGGCCCATCACTGATCACCATGCCCTGGCTCTTTGAGGAGGTCTTCGCCGCCGCTGGCGAGAAGATGTCTGATCACGTCACACTGCGCCAACTGCAGCCGGGCTACCGCATCTTCTGGACCGGCGAGGATCGTCACTTTGATTTTGGTGGCGACCAAGAGGCGCTCCGTGACGAGATGCGCAAGTTCTCAGCGGCAGACGCCGCGCAGCTTGATGCGTTCATCGCAGCATCGGGTGATATTCATCGTAAGGGCATTCTGATCTCTGGTCGACAGAACTTCTTGAAGCTCGCCGACTTCATCAAGCTCCTCCCCACCATGGCAAAGCTTGATGCGATCCGTTTCCTTG
>JAPLHQ010000062.1 GCA_026389555.1 Chloroflexota bacterium | reverse complement strand
CTTCGCAACATCCATCGCCGTTCCGCCACCAACGCCAAGCACGGTGACGCCGTCTGGTGCGGAACGCGCAAGGTCGTCAAGCGTGGACTGATCAAGTGTTGAGGTCATCAGAATCGCTTGAGGCGCTGCGCCAAAGTGTGGAGAAACGATCGCCCATGCTTCTGGTTGCGTCACAACGAGCGTTGCGCCAAGGCGGTCCCCGAGTCCACGCGCGAGTCCGCGCGCATATGTAGCCGGAAAGCCGTGACTCGCCACAAACGGCTCGTAGCCCTCACCAAGACTCGCTGGGCGATCTCCGCGCGTGACTGGTAGATCACCCCCGTCACGTCCAGTCTGGCCCGTACACCACTGGTCACCCATGGGAGAAGTCTGCCACGAACCTACGCCCTGCTACTGACTCGCCTCCCAGATCACCTTCAGGAGTGAGTCGTCGCCGAGCGCGTCTTGGGAGAGCTCCCAGATCATGACCCCTGACGCCTCCTCCTTGGCGAGCGCCACCTTTGCGCGCAGCGTGGCGGGACCGTTGTAGTTCTGCTCTTCGCTGAAGTAGAAGACGCGATCCCCATCTGCCGTCGCCGGATCAGATTCGAAGAGCTTGCGATAGGAGATGTCCCCTGGGCGCGCATAGAACGGCACACCGAGAACACGCTGATCTTTGCGTAGACCCTTGGCGTTCCACGAGGTGAGCGCCTGCTCTGCAAGGCTGAGTGGCGAGTGGTTGGCGGGCCCGCCGTCATAGGCCATCACGTTGACGAAGTCCACAATCTCGAAGATGACGGGGTCAATACCGTCAGCGTGCGTTGCATCGGAGACGACCGCTGTTGTTAGCAGACTCCCTGACGGTAGCGCGGCACGAAGTTCGCGCATCAGCGCAACGAAGTGTTCACTTGACGCACCGGCGTCGGGATACTCCCAGTCAATGTCAGCACCATCAAGTTGGTACTCCGCAACGAAGTCAACCACCGCGCTTACAAATCGTGCGCGCCGATCTGCTGCCGCCGCAAGCGTCTCAAACTCGTCATCCCAACCCCAGCCACCGACAGAGATGAGCACCTTCACGTTGCTAGCATGCGCAATCTCCACGACGCGGCGAAGCTGCGTAGGTGAGCCGAACGTCTTTAGCTCGCCACTCTTCTTTGGGAGGAGGAAGGCGTAGTTCACGTGTGTCAGGCGTGAGAAGTCGATCACGTCAAGGACTGCCGCCGCAGTTACGTAGCCTACGATCCGGAAGCTGCGCGATGCAGCAGGCTGTTCGTTTGATGCGCCAGTGCACCCTGCAAGGAGGGCGCCGCAGAGGAGGACACTGATCGCCTTTGTGGTGAGCATTGCCTCAGCCTAGTCCACGCCCGTCGTGCTTGGGAACTCCGTAAAGCGGCACGGCGTTATGGTGAGGTCGGCGGCTCTGTTCCGCCCCATAGATGAGGTGTCATATGCGCGGTTCAACGTCACTCCAGCTTCTCCTTCTTAGCGCAGCACTGGTTGGCGGTGCCGCAGCATGTGGCGGCGGCGCAAGCGAATCACCAAGCGGCAGCACACAGGTGATTGGGCCGGTGATCTTGGAGCCAACGCAGGCCAGCGCAGAAGTTACCGTTGGGCGAACGGTGGTATTCAACGTGGAGGATCCTGGTGCCTGGACGATGGCCGCTGATCCAGCGGATCTTGTGGAGCTAACGCCAGGCGGCGAACTTGATGGCGCAACGTTTAACCCAGGCGCCGCGGCACTCGCAGCCGGAAGCGTCACGATCACGCTGACAAACGGCACCAGTGGTGAGGTGCTCACCTTCACGATCACGATCAAGTAGTGCGTACGAGCCGCTAGCGCTTTGTCGTCACCTTCACGGCGGCAGAGTTGGGCGAAGGGCCAGCAGGAACGGTGTAGGCGCGCAGGCGCACGCTGTACTTCGTAGCGGCGTCGAGTCCGCTTATCGCACAGGTGAGGAGCGGCGCGGCGGCAACGCACGAGCGTGTGGCGTGGCCACTTGCGCGCGCCTCCGCGACCCAGCCGGTCGGTGCGCTTCCAGATGATGCTGCTGCCCAGCGAACGGTGATGCTGCGGCGCGTTGCGGTCAGCGTGGGTGTTGCTGGTGCTGCAGGGACTGGTACACCCCACGCGGTGACGCAGGTTCGACCAGTGCCACCAGGTGCGGTACTGCGGAGTCGAAGCGTTGCGTAGGCAAGGGAGTGCGCTGAGCTTGCGAGTGCATCGGGCTCAGCTGGAAGTCCGCCGCCAAGCCCAGTGAGCCCCTGATTCGCTGGGTCCCAGATCGCAACGTTCTGCAAACTCGTGCTGCCGGAAGTGCTAAACGCTCCGCCAACGGCAACGCGTCCGTCTGGCCCCTGAGCGAGCGCTGAGATCCATGCGGTTCGGCGCGAGAGGGTAAGACCACCACCCACGCGCTCCCATCCGTAGCCGCTGAGCGCGCTTTCGCGCACCAGCGGACTGCCATACCAGCCGATTCCCGTTCCCGCAATCAGTGCGCCACCTGCGTCAACCGCGAGAGCGCGCGGCGCATCACCGAGCGTTGAGCTCGTTGCACTCGCGCTCCAACCGCCAGCTGCGGTGCTCCAGCGAGCCATCAACGCCTCACTATCGCCAATAAGAAGATGCCCGCCGGCGTGCACCACACCTGACGTTGTGAGGGCAACGGATTCAACAAGGCCACTGATCGCCGCGCTCGGAGAGCTCGCCACGAGCTGGGTCCAGCCACCTGCTGGATCCCAAAGGCCAACGTTGACGCCCTTCGCCTTCCCAGGAACAGTGAACTTTCCGCCGACGGCGATGCGACCGCTCGCTGTGTCAAGGGAGATCGCGCGCACCAGCACGCTCCCACGCAAGCCACCGCTTAGCGCCGACCAGCGTCCACTCTTCAGGTTGAGCATCGTGATCCCCTTCGCTGCCGTACGCCGAGCTTTTGTGGCAACCGTAGTGAAATCTCCGCTAACGAAGAGACGCTGACGTGCGCTGTCAACGCTGATCGCCGTCACGGTTGCCACCGTGCCGTCCGCACGCGTCAGAGATGCGAAGGGGCTCCACGCGCCGCTCTTTGGATCGCGAACCGCAAGCCCCTTCACCGCAACGCCACCAGCGCGCGTCAACGCAACGCCACCAGCAAGGAGGCGGCCGTCCGGGAGTTCGGCGAGCGCCGTGGCGCGTCCAGACCATTCGCCGACTTCGCTGCCATCTCCGCCAGAGGAGAGGTCCTGCCAACCGAGCGTGCCGCCAGTCGTCGCGCTGCCACTCGCCGCGCTTCCGTCGCCGCATACAAGGAGTGCTGCAGGAGTCACAACGGGAAACGGCTCTGGATTTGCGCGTGAAGCGGCGGTGAGTCCGACGCCACTCACGCCAGCGATCGCCTGTGCGGAACTAGGGGCTGCAACGTCAAGCAGGTCAATCAGATTGACCGCAAGATCATCAGCGTAGTTTCCGGGCGTACCCATTCCATTCGCCGTGACGGCAACCGTGACGCCAAGCTCAGGGATGCGGCGCAGTGTGGTGCTTGCGCCGCTGTATCCACCTGTGTGTCCGTAGGTCCGCAAGGTGCCAAGCCAGCTTCGATCCATCATCGTGCCCACCGTGTATGACCATGGGAGGCCCGTCAAGCTTGCAATCCCGTTGATAAGTTGCGTCTGGCTCCCCTCTAGCAGCCTGTCACCCCAAAGAAGCTCGCCAAACTTCGCAAGATCGCGTGGCGTTGCGAAGAGATCGCCAGCACCGCGCAGGATCGCCGCCGCTGAGCGAGTTGGGCCCCAGCCTGGCTGACCGAATGGTCGCATCTTGCCGCGCGACCAGATGTGCGTACGCGACGCACCAGCAACAGGACCGAACGCAGTCTCCTTTAGCCCGAGTGGCTTGATGATTAACTCCTGCAGCAGTTCGCGCCAGCTCACTCCCGTTGCCTTCTCCGCCGCAAGCGTGATCAAGGTAAAGCTGGAATTGGAGTAATCAAAGTCGCCAATCTCTCCACGCGGCAGCAGGTTCTGAACGGCAGTCTTCGGGCCAACCTTGCCGTTCGGATGTTGAATGAGCCAGTTCATGCGGGTGTACTTGTCGGTTAGCCAGTCACTCATTCCACCTTCGTGACGCAAGAGGTCTTCAATGGTGGCCTCGGGGCGAACGTCAGCATATGGAACGAGTGACGCGGCACGTGTACTGAGCGGCATTACGCCGCAGGCATCGAGGAGTAGCGCAAGCGCCGCAGTGAACGGCTTACTGACACTTGCAAGTGCAAAGGGTGTGGCTGGCGCCACCTTTCGGCCACTGTTGCTGTCTGCAACACCGCTGACCGCCGTCGCCGCCCTGCCGTCATCCCAACGGAGCGCAACCGAGAGCCCTGGATAGCGAGTGCGACGGTTCTCTCGCCAGGTTGAGACGCGCTGTTGGATGCGGTCTTGCAGGGCGGGGTCGAGTACGCGGGGAGAAGGGAGTGGGACGGGTCGCGCGGCACAAGCCTCCCAGCCTCCGCTCGCCGCGCGGGCACTGCTCGGCGTGCCGAGCTGCGCCGATAGCCCCCCGGCAGCCAGGAGGAGGGCAAGCGTAAAACGGGCGATTCGGATCATCCCCTGATTGTGAGGGAGCGGCGACGCTGACGCAGGGGGGCGCTACCCTAATCGGCACTGACCTTGCTTAGGGGCGCTTTTAGGGGGATCTATGTTCGAATCAATCAACCTGCCAGCGGTGCTCGTCTCCTGGCTTACGGCGTTCATCAAGAAGCGTCTATGAAGATCACCGTCTATGGAGCAGGCTACGTTGGCCTTGTTGCCGCCGCATGCTTTGCAGAGGCGGGACATGAGGTGCTCACAGTTGATCCGAATCCAGAGCGACTTCAGGCACTTCAGCAGGGGCGAGTCCCGTTTGTTGAAGCGGGTCTTGACGCACTTGTTGCGAAGGGGGTCGCTTCAGGGAAGCTCACCTTCTCCGGCGACCCGGAGGTAGCCGCGAGCCACGGCACGATGCATGTGCTTGCGGTTGGAACGCCATCGAGTGCAGACGGGAGTACTGACGAGTCACAACTGATCAGCGTTGCGCATGCAATTGGACGCGGCGCCGCAAACAACGTGATCGTCGTGGTGAAGAGCACCGCCCCAGTCGGCGCTGCAGAGCGCGTGCTCGATGAAGTTCGTCATGAGTTCTCACTGCGTGCTGTTCCATACGCTGCGCAGGTTGTTGTGAATCCAGAGTTCCTGCGCGCTGGATCATCTGTAAAGGACTTCCTTGAGCCAGACCGTGTTGTGGTTGGAGGAGATGACGCTGATTCAGTCGCTACCGTAGCGTCGCTCTATGCCTCCTTCGTCCCGCCAGAGAAGATCTTGCGCATGGATGCCGCATCTGCGGCGCTGGTGAAGTACGCCGCGAATGCCATGCTTGCGACGCGGATCAGCTTCATGAATGAACTCGCTAATCTCGCCGAGGCAGTTGGCGCAGATGTTGCCGAAGTGCAGCGCGGGATCGGCGCAGATCCACGGATCGGCAAGGAGTACCTCCAGCCAGGGATGGGGTACGGCGGCTCCTGCTTGCCGAAGGATGTTGCATCACTCATTTCCGTAGGAGAGGTTGCTGGCGTCACCATGGGGGTTGCACGGGCCGTTGCCGAAGTGAACAGTGTCCAAGCACACCGCATCACTGAAAAGTTAGAGCGGCATCTTGGCGACCTTGCCGGGCGCACGGTTGCGGTGTGGGGGATCGCCTTCAAGGCCGGAACTGACGATATGCGCGACGCGCCGAGTCACATCCTTATCCAGGATCTTGTTGATGCGGGCGCCAAGGTCCAGGCGTTTGACCCTGCAGCGGGAGAGGCTGCGCGTCGCCACTACGCGGCAGAGAAGGACGTGACGGTAGTAGGCACTGCTGCTGAGGCAACCCAGGGTGCTGACGCACTTGTGATTGCGGCAGATTGGCCAGAGTTCCGCTCTGCCTCCCCTAGCGAGCTTGCCGGCACCCTCTCCGAGCGAGTGGTGGTTGACGGAAGGAACCTCTTTGATCCGGCCGCGATGGCAGCTGCTGGTATCACCTACTCGGGGATTGGCCGAGGAGAGAGCTGATCCAGTGAGCGACGCGGCAATCGTCCTCTTCGCATACAACAGGCCCGCCGCCCTACGACGAACGATCCGCTCACTGCATGTGGCACTCGAGACGCTCGCCGCCACTTCGCCAAGCGACGCACGTGCGCCACTCGTCATTGCAATTGATGGGCCACGAAGCGATGCGGGGTCACAGCAGACCGCTGCAGAGGTTGAGCGAATCAGTCGAACGGAGCTACCAAGCGCAGAGGTTCGAGTGCAGCAGCGTAATCGCGGACTTCCTGCACACCTCATTCAAACGCTTGATGAGGTCTTCAGCCGAAAGGGCATCAGTCGAGTGATCTGTGTTGAGGATGACGTTGAGCTAGCCCCTACCGCGCTCACGGCGCTCTTGGCCGCATCACGCATGACCTCATCACCAGGCCACGTCATTGGGGCAAGCCCAACACATCGGGACGGAAGCCTTGAGCACCAGGCCTTGCTGGTGAGCGCAGAGGCGCATCGTGCGTCTCGGGCACTCCTGAGTGATTACATCGAGCGGTTTCACCTTGACGGAGCGGAGCGAGAAGGCGCGTACGGTGCGCGCGACCATCAGGGAATCGCTGCGTGGAGTGCTCAAGTTGCGAAGGGGTTCAACGTAAGTGCGCCGCAGGGCACAAGCCAAGACCGCATCCGAGAGCTCGCCTGGCGTTCAGCTGGAATCCCGCTGATTGGCCTTCCAGTACGCCTTGTGACACATCACGGACTCTGGGGCCAGCACAATACCCCCTGGTACGCGCTACGGACCGGGCAGCTCTGGCAGCGCCTTGACCGTCGCCCGTGGGCGGAGATTCAACAGGTGATTCGCGAAACGCTTGCCCCTTAGCTACGTAGCTGCGACGAGACGTCTGCAGCAACGCTCTCCCACGTTCGCGGTGTGAACTCTTCACGAATGCGCTCCGACAGGAGCTCCGGGGTGCCCCCGCTCCACCAGCGTCGAATTGCTTCACCAAGCGCCACTTCATCTCCAGCTGGCACCACCTCGCAGTACGGCAGTCCCGATGCGGCGGGGACCGCGTCTGTCACGATCGACGGCCTCCCCGCAACGAGCGCCTCTCGAACGGGAAGCCCCCAACCCTCTGCGAGTGAAGGCATCACAAGGAATCGTGAGGTGGCATAGAGGTCAGCAAGCTCTGCATCACTCGCGGTATGGACGAGACGAATCTTGCTCGCCGCCCTGCGATGTGTTGCAAGGAGCGAAAACAGTTCACCGTCTTGTGGGTGGCGACGCCCAACCAGCACGAGCGTGGGAAGGCTTGCAAAGCTCCCAGTTGTAGCCTCCACCTCCATCGCCCAGGCCTCCCAAATTCGCACGAGCGCTGCAAGATTTTTTCGTGGGTGGAGTGTCCCCACGCTGACGATGGTGCGCTCACTAGAAGACTGAAGCGAACGTGCTGTCGTGATGATCGGATCAGCAGGGTTCAAGAGAGCAGATGCCCGTCCGTAGCGTTCAGAGAGCTCAACTCCAACTTCCTTAGAGACGGTGAAGATCTTCTCTGCGGCCCCAATCAGCACCTCAATGTCGTGCTTTGCAGTAAGTCCCTGCGCATCCGTGAACCAGGCGGGTGAAGTTGCAGGGAGTAGATCATGAACAAGCAGCGCAATACGGACTCCGGTCCGTTCATGCACCTGCACGATCGCGGTTGCCGCTCCGGGGGCAATCCATGGTGCCCCCAACACGAGGAGCCAATCGCCGCGCTGGAACACCACCGCGTCTCCCCCGCCGCCGGTGAAGCGAGAGAGTAGGCCTCGCGCCGTACTACGGAGGCGCTCCTGCACCACGCGCGGCGCATGGGAGAGAAGGCGCAAGAGCGGATCGGCGAGCGTTGCGAGGAGTGAGCGAGCGTCACTACGCGGTATTGATGCATGTCGCGCGGCAGAGTGATGCACTCGCACGCTCTGGTATCCGTAGCGCTCGTGAAGCGCAAGCGCAAGGTTAAGCGCTACGCGCTGGATGCCAGTTGGACGTGTGAGAACAGCACCATAAACGAGTAAATCGTTGATCGCAATGTAGTGCTGAACTGACGAAGAGCCGTTAGGGTCATCCATCCGATCTGCTAAACCCCGCGACCAGAGAGGACAACGCGAACAGTTCGAAGAACAATCATAAGATCGAGAAGGATTGACCAGCGCTGGATGTACTCCAGGTCATCGCTCATGCGCTGCTCAAAATCCTCATCCATTGTGCGCCGCACCTGCCACAGACCGGTAACCCCGGGGCGCACGGTGAGGCGCAGGCGGTGCCGATCCTCGTAATGGGTGAGCTCATCAAGTCCTGCTGGCCGCGGGCCAACAAGGCTCATGCGACCTGCAACCACATCAAAGAGCTGCGGGAGCTCGTCAAGGCTGAACTTCCGAAGGATTCGGCCAAGCGGCGTGATGCGCGGATCATCTGCAATCTTGAATGCGGGACCTTTCGTCTCACGCTGATCCCAGAGCGCGGCCCGCTCCGCATCGGCGCCAACTCTCATGGTTCGAAACTTGCGCACCCTAAATGGGCGACCGAAAAGCCCCGCACGGGCATCAGAGAAGATGATGGGGCGTCCGTCTCGAACGAGAAGGAGTAGGGTCACAAGGAGCATCACTGGCGAGAGCAGCACGATCAACAGGCTCGCGAGGACCACGTCAAGCAGCCGCTTTGTTAGCCGCTCGGCGGGACTGAGGGCGCTTGGGTAGATCCAGATCCGCTCGCCTTCATAGACGATCGTTGGCCTAGCGAGCGCACCTCTCAGTCGCTCAACAGAGATCGCGATTGGCTCGCCACGAATCAGCGCCGCCTCTGCGGCAGCGCCGAGAGACGGGAGTGCCGCCTCTGGAACGTCAGAGCCGCGTGTAGTTCCATGTGTGCGCTGCCTAGCCACGAGAGATGCCGCAAGGATCAACAGCGTTGCGAGCACAACCAAGGCGCGGCTCTCAAGACTCTTATCAAGGAGGTAGATCGTCCCTGAGATGGAGAGGAGCCATGTGACTGCTGCAATCAGCACGCGTCGCACTGGGAGCAGCGCTGACGGGTAGCCAGGGTCAACCGCGCGGAGGGCGATCGGCCAGAGGACTCCTGAAAGCGCCGCGCTGACCCAGAGGGCGAGCCGCCCGAGTTCGTTGATCTGCTGCTCAGGGGCGGCGAACGGAAGTCCGCTCGGGATGAGGTGCTCCCGCAGCAGCGCAGCAACCGGCAACACCAGCACGCCAGCAAGGATGTCGGTTGCCACAAGCACAACACCGGCACGCCCAATCAGTGGAGCTGGGCTCTTTCGCTGATTACTCATCAGAACACTTCCGGTTCATCAGGCACATCGTGCCGTGAGACGAGACCGAGGGCAAGCCCCCCCATCACCGCCGCAAACGAGCGTAGCTGCGGCATATCCCACGCCCCGCAGACAAAGAGGGCAACCGCGGCTGCAACCCAGTAGACAGGGACTTTGTGACGTCTCATCCAAGCTGATCGCGCTGAACTCAGCAGCACGGTACCAACCGCGACGCCGAGTGGGACTCCGCCATCTGCAAGTCCTTGGAGAAACACGTTATGGCTGAGATTGACATTCTTGCTGCCAAGCTCACGATCATTCCAACCACGAACACTCATCCAACCGCCACCTGTAAGTGGATGCGCCAGGGCAATCTGAATTGCAGCAACCCAAGAGATCACCCGAAGTGCATCGCCCTCTAAGTTTGGCAGCGTCCCACTGCTGAGACGACCAATCAGATCTGGATAGCGAACCATGAGCAACGCAATAAGGGCAGCAACCGCCAAAGTAAGCGCTGCAATGAGTGTTCGGCGCTGAACGTCACGGAGCAGCAGAAGTGCAGCGGCACTTGCGGCAAAGAGCGCAAGGAGTGGCCCGCGCGACTCTGTCAGCACAATCACAAGAACGCCGATGAGGGCAAGGCCCGCAGCCCAACGGCGCGACGTGCCCCAGAGGAGGCCAACGGCGAGTGGGAGTGCAATGGCCACACCCATTGCGGTTGGCGTTGGGAAGCCAAGTCCGGCAAGCCTCCCGTACACAACGCCGCGGAACGTTAATGGCTCAACGAGTGAGATCCCAACCCATGCGGCAAGTGCAACAACAAGCGCAACGGTGAGCGCGGCCGGCAGATACGAGAGCACCCGATCGATTGCGCTGCGAGGGAGATGGGAGAAGGTCACCCATGCCGCATACATTGCGACTGGCGCACCGATGAGAAAGAGGGTGTCATCAAGCAGTGTGCTGGAGGTTGCCCACTCAGATCCATTGGCCGTCAGGCGCGTCAGCGGGTAGAGCAGCATGGCGGCGATAGCAGCAACAACAATTCGCCAATCTGGCGCCCAAGGCGTCCCTGCACCGCTCCGTTGGCTGAACCGATCAACCAGGAGACGAATCGCAGCGCCAATAATCGGCGCAGTGCGAAGCAGTTCGCCGAGCCCTTGAGAAACGTTGCCGCCAAGGTACGGCACGAGGACGATCGCAAACCCCGCACCGAGCGCAGGATTAAGCAAGCCGAGCGCGATGGCGCTGATGAGATATCCAACGCCGGCGAGTGGCGCAATCGGCTCAGGAAGATGCGCGCCGACCCAAAGAGAGGCGGCAACAACAGCAAGGACCCACGAAACAGGGACCCCAAGGAGGCTCACCGAAGCCGAGCCCTCCTGAGGGAAGAGCGGCCTCCCTTGGCCGTCCACCCCCTGGTAGAGCTCCTGCTTCCGCCTGCTCGCCTTACCCATAGGGGCGAGTGTACCCCTGAGGGGCATCGCCTCCACGATTGGTCGCCTTCAAGTAGCATCCATTAATTCCTGCGTCATTTGTGGGGTAATGAAAGGTTGTGTCACATGAAGAAGTTGAGCGTCATTGCCTTGATCGCAGCGCTGGTCGGTTCTGCTTGCGGCGGCACGGGGAATTTTGGGCCAGTCAACGAAATCGAGCCATCCAACACGTTGTACATCACCCTTGACTTACCAGCTGGCGCAGCCGAGAGTCCCGACTCTGATTTCAACACTTCATGCCGTAATCCAGGCGACGCTATTGGGGACGGAGTAAACGTTGCAACGGTGCTCCAAGATCTTATCGACTTCGCCTACGACGAAAACTTCGGTGTGATTCACCTCTGCGCGGGAGAGTATCTAACTGATGACTCCATTGTGTTTGACAACCTTGGCTCAATTACCATTCAAGGCGATGGTATCGGCGAAACGATCATTAGCGGCGCAGCCGGCGACTCTCATCCACTGCTAGTTATGGTGCCCGTTTGCCCTGGGGAGGGAGATGACGTGGTCTGCCCAAGCAACTTCAATGTGCTGACGCTCAAGGACCTCACGTTAACCGGTGGAGATGCTACAGAAGGGGAGTACGAGGGCCTCGCAATCGGTGGTGCCGTCACGGCTCCGCTCATCGCTACCGAGCACGTTGAGTTCAGCGACAACGTTGGGATCTGCGGCGGAGCGATCGCACTTTACGGATGGACGATAGCAACGTCGAGCACAACCTTCCTTGATGGACTTGGCGAAGCCCCAACTCCAGAGGAGGCGCTAAACGCTATCTCGGCTTTTGATACGACCAACCACAGTCTGATCAGTGAAACGACATTCAGGAACAATTCGGCGTTTCTAGGCGGAGCTATTGCAGGGGCGGGTGCCGTCATTTCGGGTGAGGGAGAATTCCCTGCTGGTTGGGACCTACTTTCATACCTCGCCTGTCAGAATCCCGGGCCACTCGAGATCTCTGGGTCTCTATTTGACGGAAACTTTTCAGAGTCCGCAGAAGGTGGGGTGTACTTCGGCGACACAGGTGGCGGCGCAATCGTATCGCTAGATTCTCGCGCGTTGATGCTTATCGCCCTGGCAATTGAACTTGATGAAGGCCTATCTGAATCATCTTGGCTTTCAGAGGCAACAAGTGCATGGGCTGACAGTGCCAGCACAGACGATCCGTGGCTCACCGTCACTGAAACTTCATTTAATGGGAACCATGCTAACGGTTCGGGTGGCGCGATTGCGGCCGTCGGAAATGTGGTCATCACGAACAGCTCGTTCACTGAGAACTATGCTGATGATGATGGCGATGGCGGAGCTCTATATGTAAGTGGAGGATTAACACTTACGAAGTCAAAGTTTCTCCAGAATTCTGCATCAACTGGTGGCGCAATCATGATTCAAGGATTGTTTGGGGACGACCTAACCTTGACGCGCAACACGTTCACCCGGAACATTGCAGCGGACCAGGGCGGAGCGATTTCAGGGTGGAGCGCCGATGGAGTTGCGCGTGGGAATCGGTTTACGTGGAACCGCGCGCCGATTGGCTCCGCGGTTGCGGTAGCAACTGAGCGCTGTTCCCGTACGGTCTCCCGGCGGACGGCACGCGACTGGAGGGGGAACACCTTCCGCCAGAACCGCGGTGGGCGGCTCCCAGTGGAGTGCTACGCCGAACCACCACCACCAGGATGAGCCGCTACTAGCTCCCTGATTCGCGCACGATCATGCCCGCCGCAACGGTGCGGTTGGTGGACTCGTCCACGAGGATGAAGGCGCCCGTCTGGCGATTGGAGAGGTAGGGGTCAACGAAGAGCGGCTTGGTGGAGCGGAGGCGGATGCGCCCGATCTCGTTGAGGGCGAGGCCCTCAACCCCCTCCACGCGGTGGAGCGTATTGATGTCGATGCGGTAGTCAATCTGCTTCACCACCGCGCGTGCCCAGCGCGTGGTGTGCTTGATCGCATACGTCTTCCCCGCCGTCAGCGGCGCGCTCTCGTCCATCCAGCAGACCTGCGCGTCAATGTCTTGCATCACCGCTGGCACGTTGTTTGGGCGGCAGAGCATGTCACCGCGGCTGATATCAATCTCATCTTTGAGCGTGATCGTCACCGCCATGGGTGGATATGCCTCGCTCACTGGACCGTCTGCAGTCTCAATCGTTGCGATCTCGGTCTCCAGGCCTGCAGGAAGTGCGCGTATACGGTCGCCAGGCTTCAGGATTCCTGAGGCCACTGTTCCCGCATATCCTCGGAAGTCGCGGTTCTCGTGCGACTGCGGCCGCACCACGTACTGCACGGGGAAGCGCACGTCCACAAGGTTGCGGTCGCTCGCAACGTGGAGCCGCTCAAGGTGACTCAGCAGCGGCGCGCCGTCGAACCAGGGCATGTTGGTTGAGCGAGTCACCACGTTGTCGCCACTCAGTGCAGAGAGCGGGATGAAGGTGAGATCGCGCAAGCGGAGGCGCGCGGCAAACTCAGTGAACTCGCGGCGAATGTTTTCAAAGATCTCTTCCGACCAGTCCACAAGGTCCATCTTGTTGACGCAGACCACCATGTGCGGCACACCAAGGAGTGTGGCAATGAATGCGTGTCGGCGACTCTGCTCCGTCATCCCTTTTCGCGCATCAACCAAGACGAGGGCAACGTCTGCTGTTGACGCTCCAGTGACCATGTTGCGGGTGTACTGCGTGTGACCAGGGGTGTCGGCAATGATGAACTTGCGGCGTGGGGTGGCGAAGTAGCGATAGGCAACGTCAATCGTGATCCCCTGCTCGCGCTCGGCGCGTAAGCCGTCAGTCAAGAGCGAGAGGTCGGTGTACTCATCACCGCGTTCGCGGCTCACACGCTCAACAGATTCGAGCTGATCGGAGAAGAGCGACTTTGAGTCAAAGAGGAGTCGCCCGATCAGCGTGCTCTTTCCGTCGTCAACGGATCCTGCAGTTGCGAACCGGAGAAGGTCGGCCTCCATCAGAAGTAGCCCTCCTTCTTCCGGTCTTCCATGGCTGCCTCAGAGACCTTGTCATCGCCGCGCGTTGCGCCGCGCTCGGTGATGCGCACCGCGGCGATCTCTTCGACAACCTTCGCCACCGTGTCGGCAACAGACTCAACGGCGGCGGTGAGGTTCGCATCACCCATGGTGCGATATCGCACGCTCATCTTCTGTGAGGTCTCGCCAGACTTCAGCGCCACAAACTCATTGACGGCATAAAGCATGCCGTCGCGCTCCACCACCTCGCGCTCAGATGCAAGGTAGAGCGATGGGATCTCAATCTCCTCTTCGGCGATGTACGACCAGATGTCGAGCTCGGTCCAGTTAGAGAGTGGGAAGACGCGAATGCTCTCACCCGGAAAGACCCTGCCGTTGTAGAGGCTCCAGATCTCTGGGCGTTGGTTTTTTGGATCCCACTGACCGAACTCATCACGGAAGGAGAAGACGCGCTCCTTGGCGCGGGCCTTCTCTTCGTCGCGACGACCGCCGCCGAAGAGCGCGTCGAACTTCTCGCGCGCCGCCGCCTCCAATAGAACTGGCGTCTGGATGCGGTTACGTGAGCCGTTCGGCTCCTCTTTCACCACACCACGCTCAATCGCATCTTGTACGGAGGCAACAACGAGTCGCAGCCCGAGCTGTGCCGCCCAGCGATCACGGTATGCAATCACTTCGGCAAAGTTGAGCCCAGTGTCAACGTGCATCACCGGGAACGGGATCGGCGCGGGGGCGAACGCCTTGCGCGCCACATGCAGCATGACGATGGAGTCCTTCCCGCCGGAGAAGAGAAGGCATGGACGCTCCATCTCCGCCGCAACTTCGCGGAAGATATGGATGCTCTCCGCCTCAAGGGCGGCGAGCTGGCTCATCACGTGGCTCTTCATCGTGCGCTCCTCATCCCGCTGATTCTGCCGCACTCGCGCCAGTCGCACCTGCGCCGCTCGCACCGTCCGGCCCAAAGCCCGCCGCGTCGAGGAGTGCCCGTACCTCGTTGGCACGATCTGGATGGCAGACAACAAGGTCTGGGAGGAGGAGCTCTGGGACGTTGTATCTGAGCGGCGAACCGTCGAGCCGCGTAGCAACGAGACCCGCCGCGAGCGCCACCGCAACTGGTGCCGCCGAGTCCCACTGATACTGACCGCCAGCATGGATATAGGCGTCGGCCTCACCGCTCACCACCGCCATCACCTTGACGCCGGCAGAGCCCATCGGCACGAGCGATGCCGAACCCGCCGCCTCCAGCGCCGCAATAAAGGCTGGTGGTCGCGTGCGGCTCACCGCAATGCGCAGCTTTCCTGGAGGACTAGCTGGAACCTCAGGTGGCGCGTCACTGCTGTAGATCACACCACGTGCAGGGAGCCCCACAACACCGAGCGTCAGTCCTTGACCGCGCTCCCAGAGCGCAACGTGCACGGCGAAGTCGTCACGCCAGACTCCAGCGGCATCTCGTTCGCCAAACTCACGCGTGCCGTCAAGCGGATCAATGATCCAGACGCGATCGGCGATGAGTCGACGCGGATCATCTGCCGCCTCTTCTGAGAGGAGGTTATCTTCTGGCCGCTCGTTCGCGAGGAGCTTCATGATGGCGTGGTTCGCATCGCGGTCTCCAGCGGCCCGAAGCGCATCGGCATCTAGGGCTGCTCTCGCTCCTTCACCCATTGCGGCGCCCTGGCGAAGTCTTAGCAGCAGCTCGCCAGCGAGGGAGGCTGCCTGGATTCCGATTGCTGCGTCGGGCTGCGTTCTCATCATCACGGGTCAGGTTAGGGGGTAATCTGACGAGATGCGAGAAGAGCAGCGCCGTGAAGGGAGCCCAGCGCACATCATCCTTAATTCAGCAGGGGTCGACCTGCTGGAGCTGGTGCGACTCGGCGCGCAACCGAGCAGCGCGCTACACCGCTACCTCACTGACGATACGACGGTGCTCCTCTGCGACGAGGAGAACACGCCGCTCAGTGAGCTCTCCCGCGCTGGGCTGAAACACCTACGACCACTTGCAACAGGAGTGGGGCTTGCATGGAGCCAAGAGCTGCGCCTGCCTGTCGCATCCGTTGCGCAACACGCCGGCCCAACCCTGGCACTGATCGCGCACCTCCCGCCTTCCAACGCAGAACTGGATGCGCTTGTCACACGCGCAAAGGAGGTCGGTGCGAAGAGTCTCTTACTCTGCGCACTCGTCTCCCGTTCACCAGCAGTAGACGGCGAGGTGCAGCCGTCTGGACTTCTCCGCGCACTCACATCCGCCGCGGAGCAACTGAAGCGCTCACTCCCAACATGCCAGATCATGCTCCTTGCACTCCCATGGCCAAAAGGTGAGCTGGACCCTGAAGACCTTGCGCGCACCTACGGTGCAACAGAGATCACGACTGGCGCAGAGCGATACTCCGCCGATGCTCCAAAAGGGTATCCCGCGAGTTCCGCGGCAGAGATTGAGCGTGCACGAAACACCGAATGGAATAAGGGGGCTGTTGTCTTCTTTACCGGTCTCTCGGGATCCGGAAAGTCCACTGTTGCGGCGGCGCTCGCAGAGCTCCTTCGGGATGAGGGGGCGCGCGGTGTCACGCTGCTGGATGGCGATGCGATGCGGCGCAGCATCTCCGCGGGCCTCGGCTTCGACCGAGCTTCGCGCAACACGAACGTGCAGCGACTTGGCGTGGCGGCGGCTGAGGTTGCCCGAGCGGGAGGCATCGGAATCGCCGCGCCGATCGCGCCGTTTGTCGAAGGGCGTGCGTTGGCACGCGAGGCGGCGGCTGGGCTCCCCTTCCTCCTCGTACACATCAACACGCCGCTCGAGGTCTGCGAGCAGCGAGACCGAAAGGGGCTCTATGCGAAGGCGCGTGCTGGCGAGATCAGCGACTTCACCGGTATCTCATCACCATATGAAGCCCCTCTTGACGCAGACCTCACTATTGACGCCTCTACGGTGAGCGCCAAAGACGCTGCAGAGCTCGTGAAGGAGCGGCTGAAGAGGATCGCTCGCTGAGTTAGCGGCGCGTGATCTTTCTGATACGCGAGGTAACCGACCAGAGGAGGCGCTGCGCCACAACACGCAGCAGGTCAAGCGTGTGCACCCGCTGTAAGACCTGAGGCTCTACTCGCACATCAACGCCGGGGCGGCCAGATCCATCTTCGCGGGCTGCGCCGCTCGCAAAGAGCATCCCCATCGCCGCACGAGTCGCAACCTCTTCTGGAACTTGGCGAGCAGCAGCGCCACTGACGTCTGCGGGTGACGTCGCCAGTGGAGGAATCTGCGCCGCTGACTGACCCTGCGGGGTAGTGCCGCCAAGCGCATCAAGGTTGCCAATCACCTGCGCCCCGAGTGCGCGAATCGCCGCGGCGCTCTCCCAGCCGATCAAATCGGCGCGGTTAATGGCCCAGCCTGGCGTCTGCTGTTTTCGTTCGTTTGCCCCGATCGTTCGACCCTTCATGTAGAGCGCAGTTCCGCGCGTAATCATCTTGTAGAGGAGTGGCCGCGTGATCCCAGCTTCAGAAAATTGCTCATTCAGTCCACGGATAAGCTCAATCTCTTCCGCGGTCATTGATCGATTCGCTGTGTCGTTCTGCGGCTCAAGCGTTCCAGCCCGAAGCTTAAGGAGTGCCTCAAAGGCCTGGTAGATCGCCGACTTGTTCTGTTCGTCGACCATCACCACGCTGAGTCGCTCTGGCCCAACGATTGACGCCCAACGTGCGGCAAGCCGGTCGTGACGCTGACGGGACCAGAAGGTTGCACCCTTCCCTTCGCTCGGCTGCTCAAAGACCCAGTGCAGCCACTGATCAAACGAGTAGCGAGCCCCCTCCTGCACATTCTGCTGCCAACGCGAAGCGAGAATACGCGAGACGGGGCGGAGGGTTAGGGCGACATGCACCCGGTCGCCGCCGAGCTCGTTGATGATCCGCGCCGCCTGTGCATCATCTGCGCCAGCAAAGAATTCGCTCGAGATAAAGATGCGGGGCTCCTTCGCACTGCGCACCTCGCTAACCAAACGTTTCCAGTGATGCGCAGATGGCGCCTCGCCAAGTGTTGGATGCTCGCGCCCAAGGACCGCATATGCCGCGCTTCCCACTTGCTGTGTGCGGCCTGCATACCGAACCCCTTGTGTGCGCATCTCATCGCGACAGGCGTGGCAGGCACCCTGCAGTGCACTCGTCCCAGTCTTCGGGGGTCCAATGTGCAGCAGCACGCCACCCTCTGGGAGCGGCTGAATCGCCGCCCCTCCCTCACGCGTGACTAGATGCGCCGCTTCTCCCATGGCAACAAGTATGCTGCACCCATGCGCCTGACGAGCCGAACGGACTATGCCCTGCGGGCGGCCATGGAGTTGGCCGCAGCGGGCGAGCACCCGCTGACCACGAGCGAACTCGGCAAGGGGCAGGGGATCCCAGCCACCTATCTTGGGGCGGTACTCGCCGAACTTCGCCGCGGTGGGATCGTGAAGGCGCGACGTGGCGTTGATGGCGGCTGGACGCTAGCGAAGAGCGCACGCGAGATCAGCCTCGCCGACGTGATCCGTGCCGTGGACGGGACCCTCGCCAATGTGGCCGGGACGCGCCCAGAGAAGCTCTCATACAAGGGGGCAGCGAAGGGGCTGCGGACCGCCCTGATCGCCGTGCGTGCCGCCGAACGCGAAATCCTTGAGGGGATCTCGCTGGCCGACGCGGTCGCCGAACGATTCCCAGCCCGCGTGAAGCGCCTCCTCGACGACCCGAAGGCGTGGCGCTAGCGAGGTGAGCTGCCGCGCTTGACGCCGCCCAGACCACCCTCTATTCTCACCCAAGTTTAGTGAGAATACGAGCGGGTCTCCCCGCTCTAAGGGAGGCAGTAAATGCAGACACTGATCGTGATCGCCATTGCCGGACTCGCGGCACAGCTTGTTGATGGCTCGCTCGGCATGGGCTACGGCCTCACCTCTTCCACACTGCTCATCTTCGCCGGCCTCTCGCCCGCCGCCGCCTCCGCATCGGTACATCTCGCAGAGGTTGGCACCACGGCGCTCTCTGGTATTGCGCATCATCGATTCGGCAACGTTGACTGGCATGCGGTCCGCCGCATCGCGATCCCTGGTGGCATTGGCGCATTCCTTGGCGCAACGCTCCTCTCCTCTCTTTCAACTGAATCTGCTAAGCCACTTGCAAGCACACTCCTCTTCACGCTTGGCATCTATGTCTTGCTCCGCTTCCTTCTTGGAAAGGCTCGAGTGCAACGCAAGGGGCGCCCAGGGCTGCGCTTCTTGGCGCCACTTGGGCTGATCGGTGGCTTCGTAGACGCAACTGGAGGTGGCGGTTGGGGCCCTGTCACCACGCCAACGCTGCTGGCAGACGGCCGCCTTGCGCCAAACCGTGTCATTGGAACCGTGAGCGCAAGCGAGTTTATTGTGGCGCTCTCAGCTTCAGCAGGATTCTTCACCGCGCTCGGCGGTGAAGCAGTGCGGCTAGAGTTTGTTGCGGCTCTTCTTGCCGGCGGGCTGATTGCTGCGCCAATTGCTGCGTATCTTGTTCGTCACCTCAACCCACGACTTCTCGGCGTCATTGTTGGTGGCTTCATCTGCTTCACCAATGCGCGTGTCCTCCTCTCTGCCGCAGGCATCAAGGGCGATCCATTCTTCTATGCGTACGTGGTACTTGTTGCTGCCTGGTCACTAGCGGTTGCCTCTGTGGTTTCTAGTATTCGCAACGAGAGAAAGTAACATTAGTGGCGCTACATGCTTATCTTCTGAGCTTCGTGATAACTTTGTGATAAATACTTGATATCGAATCAAAATGATCTCGCCGCCTTAAGACACGATTTGCTTTAATTTCATCCACAATTTTTCTCGCTAACACACTTGCGGAGTTATCTGCCTCGTTGCATGGGCTGACTGTTCGTATATGTTTAGAATCAAGCAAGCTCAAATCACCAATGAGTCGGACTCCAGGTCGCTGGAATGCTGCCGCTATAGATTCAGAAATCTTTCCCACCTCAAGCCGTGCCCATTCTGGGAGCAACACCGGCACGTCTAGATCAGGGTTGTATCCAGCCCGCTTCAAATATTCGATGAGCTCTGCCCTCTTGATTTTCGGCGCCGTCCACCCCTCTGCCCTTAGAATTCTACGCGCCTCTAGTGAGATATCAGCTTGCAGCTGCTTCATGGAGGTGTTTCGGACCTCGCTCGCCCGGATGACTCCGCTTGGGACACCTAGTATTCTTTCAAACGCTTCGTACTGTGCATTAGGGTTTGCTTCATCAACCATCACCAATGTCACCTTGTTTTGGGAGAGCACCTTGGCCCATCGCTGATAGAGCTCATCATGGTGATGCCGAAACCAGAATGGATGTTGAAAGCCAAGTAAAGACGCACATCGCCAGGCGAGCGATGGATCCAGTACTTTATGAAGCCATTTATCAAAACTTTGGATCATCGCACCAGATTTAAGGTCTAGTTGCCATTGAGAGGGAAGTATTCGCGCTATCGGCCGGATGGTTATGACCACATGCAGACGATCTCGTCCAAACACTCGTGCAAGCTCATGAATCTCTTTGCTGCCACAAAAAGAAAACTCCTCTCCGCTCAAGATGATGCGGGGGGCGTCTGATTGATTAACTTTTTGAGCGAACTGCTCCCATTCCGCGTATGGCACAACCTCCTTGCCAATGAACGGAAGTCGGAGGAGTGAGCGCGCAACACGATTTGCGGCGGGCTTGCCATCTTGCGCGATGTATTCAACGCCGTGTGCCTTCAGGGCTGCACTGTTTTCGCGTAGGGCTGCCTGCAGGCTGGTGGTCCCTGTTTTATGTGGGCCAATGTGCAGCAGAATGCTGCCACGGGGTATGGCCTGAATCTGCTCTTCGATGATGCTCATCTGCGGTTACACCTCTCAGCGAATATCTTGGAGATAAGGCTACGTGATGTATGACTCCTAGCGCCCGCCGCGCGCGATCTCACCGCCGCTAAGACGCTGCGCGATCCAGACAGGGATCACGGAGATCAGCACAAGCAGTAGCGCGACCACGTTGACGACGGGGAGTTCGTTGGGACGCTGCATGGCGTTGAAGATCCAGACGGGGATCGTCTTGGTGCCAGCACCAGCGGCGAAGAGGGTGACGATCACTTCGTCAAAGGAGAGGGCGAAGGCGAGGAGGCCGCCGGAGAGGAGCGCGGTGCGCACTCCCGGGAGCGTGATGCGACGGAAGGTCATCCAAGAGTCGGCGCCAAGGTCGGCGGACGCCTCTTCTGGGCTACGCGGGAGGCGGCGCAGGCGCGCCACGATGTTGTTGTACGCCACCACCACGCAGAAGGTGGCGTGCGCAATGATGATCGTAGGGAGGCCAAGGCCAACGCCGAAGAGCTTGAAGCTGCTCTGCAGCGCAATGCCAGTGACAACGCCAGGGAGCGCGATCGGCAGAACAAAGAGGAACGAGACGGTGTTCTTGCCGAAGAAGTCATATCGCTGCACCGCAAGCGCGGCGAGCGTGCCGAGCACCAGCGCAATCAACGTGGCGGCGGTGGCGGCAACGAGAGAGTTGAGCAGTGCAGTGCGGATCGCAGGATTCGCCGCCGCCTCACCGAACCAGTCCAACGTAAAGCCGGTTGGCGGCCAGGCGGCGAGCTTGCTCTCGTTGAAGGCGTAGACCGCAAGGATGATCAGCGGCAGATAGATGAAGGCGAGCACGAGCGCAGTTGCGGCGCGCAGCAGCGCTCGTACGAGCGGTGACTCAACCACGCGCGACCTCCGATAGCGCGAACAGCGTGAACATCAGAGTGAATCGAACGCGCCGAGTCGGCGCGTCACAAGCAGGTAGCCGATCATCACTACCACCGGAAGGATGGAGAAAGCAGCGGCCACAGGGAAGTTGCCGAGCGCGGAGTTGTCATAGATCACATTGCCGATGAACTTCGCGTCGGCCACAAGGTCGGGGACGATGTAGTCGCCGAGACTGAGTGAGAAGGTGAAGATAGAGCCCGCCGCAAGAGCCGGGATCAACTGCGGGAAGATCACGCGACGGAAGGTCATGCCGGCGCGCCCACCAAGATCGGCGGAGGCCTCAAGGAGCGAGTTTGGGATGCGCTCGAGTCCGGCGTAGATCGGCAGGATCATGTACGGGAGCCAGAGATAGCTCAGCACAATCCAGGCGTTGGTGATTTCACTGAGGCCGGGTCCCTCAATGCCGAACGGCGCAAGCGCCCACCCTAGGAACCCGTTCCCCTGAAGAATGGTGCGCCAGGCATACACCTTCACCAGGTACGACGCCCAGAGCGGCATCGTAACGGCGACCAAGAGGAGCCCGCGTTTCCGCGGCGATGCGATGCGCGCCATGTAGTAGGCGATCGGTAGTGCAAGGAGGACGTCAGTGATCGTCACAAGGAGCGCGATGCCAATGGTGCGCAGCGCGATCGTGGAATAGACAGGATTGCTCGCAATCTGAATAAAGGCGTCCAGTGTCCAGTTGAACGGCTCAACCTTCCCTGTGAACGAATCCTTCGCCCAGAAGGCGTGAAGGAGCAGCACGAGAAGGGAGCCGAGGTAGACAAGTCCAATCCAGCCGAGTGGTCCGGCCAGGAGGGTGCGAAGAGTTGCGCGCGGGTGCGCATTGAACCAGCTGGTGACGCGGCGGCTGAGGCTTCGCCGCTGCGGGAGGTTAGCGCGAGGCCCCTCGGGGATCGACATCCTCGAAGGGCCTCGCAGAGTTTCCGGTTACGCCGCTACGGTCAGTTGCCGCGCAGCGTGGTCCACGCTTCAACCCAGGCGTCCTGGTCCTTGCACGCGGTGGCTGCGTCGTCATCGGCGCAGTCAGCCTGTGGCGTTGACCAGTACCAAACCTTGTCGAAGTAGGCCTCGTCGGTCGCATGGAACTGATCGCAGTGTCCAGGCGAGAGCGCCTCGGCCGCTTCACATGCTGCCTCGCTGGTTGGCGCCTCGCCGAACCAGACGGTTGCCTGCGCGTTCGCTTCGGCAGACATCATGTGATCCATCCAGAGGTACATGCAGTTTGGATGTGCTGCCTTGGTGGCCATCATCCACGTGTCCGACCAACCGGTTGACCCCTCAGCAGGAAGGGTGGTGTCAACCTTGATTGCTGGCTCTGCGGCGAGCATGTTCGCCTGATACTGCCACGTGGTTCCAACCACAAGGTCGCCCGAAGCGAAGCTCGTGATCTGGTCGGCGGCGGTACCCCAGTAGACGGCACCGTTGTCACGCTGCACTTCGAGCAACGCGATCGCAGCCGCAAACTGTTCGTCGTTCAACTGATACGGATCCTTGATGCCAAGCTCAGGCTTGGTTGCCATCAAGTGAATTGCTGCGTCAGCAATGTAGATGGACGAGTCGTAGACGCTGATCTTCCCCTTGTAAGCAGCGCCGCCCTCCCACACTGGATCCCAGCTAGTTGGCGCAGTGGTTACCGCAGCGGTGTTCCACATCAGAACGTTCGCACCACGACCATGTGGCACGCCGTACGGCATCCCGTCCATGGAGTTGTGCGCCTTGTCCTTCAGGCCGCCAAAGACGTTCGGATAATTTGCAAGCAGACCAACGTTGACCGGTGCAACGTCGCCAGCCTTCATCAGGCGGACAGAGGCGTCACCCGAGAAGGATCCGCCGTCATATTCGCCGGACTGGAGCAGCTGCACGCCGTTTGCAGAATCGGTCATTGATGTGGTGTTCACCATGCACCCGGTCTCGGCCTCAAAGCCTGTGACCCAGTCATAGGCTGGGTCAACGGCGCCGCGCTCGG
This sequence comes from Chloroflexota bacterium, assembly GCA_026389555.1. Classification (GTDB taxonomy): domain Bacteria; phylum Chloroflexota; class Limnocylindria; order Limnocylindrales; family Limnocylindraceae; genus Limnocylindrus. The sequence continues at coordinate 17,654 of JAPLHQ010000062.1, read as the reverse complement.
CGTAGCCCTCCCAGATGATCAGGTTGAGTGCGCCTTCACCGGCGCCCACGCTCTCCAACCAACCGGCTGGCTTTTCGCTCGATGCTGGCTCGCTGCTCGTGCTGCTGCCGCCACATGCGGCAACCAAGAGCGCGAGCCCTGCCATCAGCGCGAATCCTTTTGCTCGCTTCATGTGCTCCTCCTAATCTTTTGCTTGTTGTTATGCCGATACAGCGTGCGGATCATCCGCAAGGGTCAGCACGTGTCCCCGCTTCCACGTGAGTCGGACCGCCCGACCCTGCGCGGAGAGCGCCTCCATTGACGACTCCTTCAGGTTCTGCTGGGTCACCATCAGGTCGCCGCCCATGTCTAAGGCAATGATAAAGCGTGTCTCGGCTCCGAGATAGACCACCGTTTTGATCTTGCCGAGCGCAGAATGCTCGTCCGCCCCCACCTTGTCCGTAGGTTCGCCGAGGCGGATCTTCTCTGGCCGAATCGCAAAGCGCCCACTCTGGCCGAGGAGTGCCTGGGCCGCCTCCGCGGCGATCAGGTTGGAGCTCCCCACAAATCCAGCCACGAAGGCGGTGAGAGGATGCTCGTACACCTCAGCCGGCGCACCGATCTGTTCAATACGGCCGCGGTTGAAGACGGCGAGCCGATCACTCATCGTCAGCGCCTCCTGCTGATCGTGGGTGACGTAGATGAAGGTGATGCCGACCTCACTCTGGATCGCCTTCAGCTCAATCTGCATCTCTTCACGCAACTTCAGATCAAGCGCGCCGAGTGGTTCGTCCAGAAGTAGGACGCGCGGACGATTGACGAGCGCGCGCGCAAGCGCAACGCGCTGGCGTTGGCCGCCGGAGAGCTGTGCTGGGCGGCGCGAGTCGTACCCCTCAAGGCGCACCATGCGCAGCGCCTCCTTGACGCGCACCGCGCGTTCGGAGGATGGAACGTGGCGCACCTCAAGCCCGTAGGCAACATTCTCCGCAACGCTCATGTGCGGAAAGAGGGCGTAATCCTGGAAGACGGTGTTGACGTCGCGATCGAATGGTGGAAGGTCGGTGACATCTTCGCCGTGAAGGAAGATGCGACCAGAGGTTGGTCGCTCAAAGCCAGCGATCATGCGCAGCGTGGTCGTCTTTCCGGAACCGGATGGGCCGAGCAGCGAGAAGAACTCGCCGTCCCTCACCTCAAGGTCAATCCCAGCAACCGCGGCAGCGTCACTCGCTCCGCCGAATTGCTTCGTGATCCCCTCCAGCCGAATCGCTGGCACGCCGTGACTTGTGGCTCCCATGGCGGAGAGCGTATCAGGAGGCTGTGCGACGCTCAGGGGAGGGCACCAAATCGGTGCACGGCACGCTCGTGTGCGGCGGTGATCTCTGCAGGGAGTCCAGGGAGTTGGGCGAGGTGCGTCGTGCGCTCATGCATCTCGCGCTCCCAACGTAGCGGGTCAACGGTGAGCAACTCGTCAAGATCTGCAGCGGAGATCTCTAGTCCGCTGAGGTTCAACTCACTAGCAAGCGGTATCGCACCAACCGGGCCCTCGTGACCTGTCACTCGCCCAGCGGCGTACTCAAGAAGCCAGAGCAGTGGGCGAAGGTTTTCGCCATAGCCAGGCCATAAGTATCTCCCCTGCTGTTGGCGGAACCAATTAACGTGCGCGAAGACGGGAGGGTGCGCAAGTGTGCCGAGCGTCTTCAGCCAGTGGCGCGCGTAGTCGCCCTCTCCGTATGACATGAAGGGGCGGAGTGACATTGGGTCGTAACGCAGCAGCCCCTCCTTCCCCTCCGCCGCAGAGGTCGCTTCGGCGCCGAGTGTCAGGCCGTCATAGACGCCGTCAGCGAGGCCGTGCATGGCGCGGATGAGTGGTTCACGATCGCGAACGCGACCACCAAAGATGATCGCGTCGATCGGCACGCCGGCGGCGAGGTTCACCTCATCGCTGATATTTGGGACGTTTGCAAGCGCCGTTGTAAAGCGGCTGTTCGGGTGCGCCCACTCAGCACCGGGTGCGCCGCTACGCTGCTCCGCTTTGGGACGTTCACTGATCAGTACGCCGCGCCAGTCACGCCAGCCGGCGAGGTCTTCTGGCGGCTGCGGGGTGAGCCCCTCCCACCAGACCTCCTGGCTGATCTCGTTGTAGCCAACATTCGTGAAAAGAGCGCCGCTCCCTGCGCCAACCGCTGCAATCGCATTCGGATTCGTTTCCGGATTTGAATTCCGTGCCACGCCGAAGACGCCCGCCTCCGCATTAAAGCCCATCAACTGTCCAGAGCGATCATCAACGTAGAGCCAGATCACATCGTCGCCAAAGAAGCGCACGTCGTATCTTCCGTTCAGTCCAGCAGGTGGCACCATCATGGCAAGGTTCGTCTTCCCAGATGCGCTCGGGAATCCACCGCAGATGTGCTTCGTTTCGCCAGTCTCTCGGTCGTGAATGCTGATCAGCATGAACTGCTCGGCGAGGAATCGACCGCTCTTCCAGCCGTCATATGATCCCTGGCGCAACCCATGCGCGATCTTTGCGAGCAGTGCGTTGCCACCATAGGCAGATCCGAAGTGCAGAATGAGCCGCTCGTCGGCAATCGTCACAAAGTGACGCTGATCTTCTGGCGTCCCCTGCTTCAGGCTATCTAGATCGCCCGTGATGTGGACACCGCGCACAAACAATGCAGGATCTTTGAGTTCATTCATGTAGCGCACGCCAACTCGTGTCATGCGAATCATGTGAAGCGCAACAACGCGGCTATCGGTGAGCTCAAGGCCTGCCGCCCACGGCGCAAGCGGCGAACCTTCCGGCGCCATGGTGTAGGGGATGGCGTAGAGCGTCTTCCCTTTTGCGGCACCCTTCATCAGCGCCGTTACGCGTGGCTTCAGCTCAGAGCTCGGGCGCCAATTGTTATACGCGCCACGATCAGCTGGATCTGCAGTAGCAACAAAGGTGCGCTCCTCTGTACGCGCCGTGTCCTTCTGATGAGATCTTGCGTAGATCCTGCCACCGCTCACAGGGAGCACCTCCCCAGCGTCGAGCGCTTCGCGCGTGAGGCGTGCATCATCGGTCGCGTCAATGATTTGCAAATCCGCGGCGCCAACGTGTGTGGCCCACTCGCGGATGAAGTTGATGGCAGGCTCGTTCTTCAGTTGAGTGCTGGAAAGCGCCTGATCGAATTCGCTCACAGCCCCTCCCCTGCTAGATGCCTAGCAAGACTCTGAAGGCGTGACTTAACTGCGTCAACACGAGCGCGGCTCACGAGGCAGGCGCGCGACTCTGCCGATCTACTCCTTTGTGACGCCAAACTGCATCGCGGCGAGCGAGGCGTAGAGGCCACCGGCGCGGCGCAGCTCGTCATGGCGGCCGCGCTCCACGATCACACCGTGGTCAAGGACGAGAATCTGATCTGCAGAGGCAACGGTGCTGAGGCGGTGCGCAACGGCAATGGTGGTGCGACCGTTCATGGCGCGCTCGAGCGCCTCTTGTACGTGGCGCTCGGATACGGAGTCGAGCGCAGAAGTTGCTTCGTCAAGGAGCAAGATCGGCGGGTCTTTCAAGAGCACGCGCGCAATGGCCAAGCGTTGTCGCTCTCCACCAGAGAGCTTGTAGCCGCGCTCTCCAACAATTGTCTCGAGTCCCTGGGGTAGCTCGTGAACACGGCCATCAAGTGACGCACCCTGAAGTGCCGCCCAGAGCTGTTCGTCCGTTGCATCGGGTCGCGCGTAGCGCAGGTTGTCGCCGATGCTCGCGTGTAAGAGGTGCGTCTCCTGTGTCACCACGCCGATCATCTCGCCGAGGGACGAAAGCTTGATCTGCCGCACGTCGCGTCCATCAATCAGCACGCTGCCACTCTTCGTATCCCAGAATCGCGGAATCAGGCTGAGGATGGTGCTCTTTCCGGAACCCGATGGCCCAACGAGCGCCGTTAAACTCCCGGGCTCGGCGCTGAAGCTGATCTCTTGCAGTGCAAAGGTGTCGCGACGGGCTGACGTGTCGGCGCCTGGCGGCTGCGGATATCGGAACGAGACGTTGCGTAACTCCACTCCGCCACGCACTGAGGCGCGTTGCAGCTGTGCAGCGTCAGGCGCATCAACAATCTCCGGCACAAGATCGAGGTAGGCAAAGATGCGCTCAAAGAGTGCGAGGCTTCCGCCGATCTCAACCTGAAGGCCGAGGAGCGACGCAAGTGGGAAGAAGAGGCGGCTCTGCAGCGTGGTGAAGGCAACAATGTCGCCAATGGTTGGCGCGTCCGGCGCCCCAGTAGCGGCCAGCGTTCCGGCTACAAAGTAGACGAGCGCCGGAATGCCGCTGAAGACGACCTGCACCACCACGCCGACCCAGCGGCCGGTGAGCGCTTGGCGCAGCTGCAGCGTTGCAAGATCGCCCGAACGTTGCGTAAAGCGCTCGGCCCCCGCCTCAGCGCGACCGAACGACTTTGCCAGGAGCGCGCCGCCAACGGAGAGGTGCTCTTCGGCGATCGAGGTGAGGTCGGCAAGCGCACCCTGCACCTCGGCGCTCGCCTTGCGCCGCGCCGCAGATGCCTTTGACGTGAAGTAGAGGAAGATCGGCGCAACAGAGAGGCTCACCGCCGTCAGACGCCAATCGATGAGCGTCATCGCAACGAGCGTGGAGAGCACCACCGCGATGCTGGAGGCGAGGTTCGCCGCCGCATCTGAGACGACCGACTGCACGCCAGAAACATCGTTGGTCAGTCGGCTCTGGATTTCGCCAGTGCGCGTCTCCGCAAAGAAGCGGATCGGCATCGACTGCACATGGGTGAAGAGCGCATTGCGCAAGTCGCGCATCACAAACTGACCTACCGATGCGGTGAGCCACGCCTGGGCCAGACCGATCCCGCCGTTGATGATGGGGACGATCACCATCAGCCCTGCGTAGATGGCGAGGAGGCCGATATCTCTCTTTGGGATCGCTTCGTCGATGAGCAGCTTCAGTAGGTACGGGTTGGCGAGACCGAGGATGCTCGACCCAAGGATTGCGATGCCAATAACGGCGAGCCTCCCGCGATACGGTCCGAAGAAGTGTGTTGCGCGGCGCAGGAGCGGGAGTGCAGCGCCAACCGGCTTTGTTGGCCCCGTATCGTCACCACCGAACGGGTGTCCGCCACCCCGCCCCGGACCCATCCCGCCACCCATCAGCGCGGCATACGTTGGCGCAGAGAGAAGGGGTGGGGTCTCATCGGGTGCATTCTACCCTGCCGCCACTCGTGAGTAAGCCTCGTAACTCCCAGACGCTGAGTATGGATTACCTATTTTGGTGAACCAACCATAGGGTGCTGATATGTGGAAGTCAGGGTTCGGATGTTTAACCGCCGTAACCGCTGGCATGGCCCTCTTCATCTCCATGGTGCTCGTCATTAGCGGCGCAACGCACGCACCGGGTGAAACAACTCCCCAAGTCGCCACTGCTTCACCAGCGAGCGTCTCTTTTGATATTGAACTCGGAGACATGTACATCAAGCCGGCCACCATCACCGTGCCGAACGGCGCAAACGTGGTGCTGCACATCACCAATGCCGGCGTCATGCCGCACGACTTCAGGACTGAGGGTGGCGCTGCGACTCCTCTGATCAGCCCTGGCGCATCATCTGATCTCACCGTTGGCCCGATCACCGCGAGCAACGCCGCTTGGTGCACCATCGCTGGGCATAAGCAGGCGGGGATGAACCTTGCAATCGTTGTCACTGGCGGCGCTACTGCTGGCGCGTCAAGCGCCCCTTCAGCCGCACCAATGGCTGACCTTAATGCAAAGATTGATGCCGCGGCGATGCCAGCCCATGAATGGATTGGACGAAGTCCGATTCTCCCCGCCGCGAGCGGCGGCAAGCTTCATGAAGTTGCGTTTGACGCCATGGAGTCAATCATTGAGGTTGCTCCGGGTGTGACGCAAGAGATGTGGACCTTCAACGGCACCGCTCCGGGCCCTGTGCTTCGTGGAGAGATTGGTGACACCTTCAGGATCACGCTAACAAACAAGGGGAAGATGGGCCACTCAATTGACTTCCACGCCAGCAAGGTGGCATGGAGCGATGAGATGCGAACGATTCAGCCTGGCGAATCACTCGTCTATGAGTTCAAGGCGCAGTTCGCTGGAGCCTTCATGTACCACTGTGGAACCGCGCCAGCGCTCCACCATATTGGGAACGGAATGTTCGGCGTAATTATCATCAATCCGCCCAACCTCCCCGCAGTTGAAGAAGAGTTTTTCGTTACGCAATCGGAGCTCTACCTTGGGCCACAAGGTCAACCAGGCGACCTCACCAAGATGGTGAACGAGCAGTGGGATGCGGTGGTCTTCAACGGTTACTTCAACCAGTACAAGTTCAGCCCAATCAAGGTGTTGCCGGGGAAGCGCTACAGGATGTGGGTCTTGAACGACGGCCCAAGCGAGAACGCAGCATTCCATATTGTTGGCACCATCTTTGACACCGTCTACAAGGAGGGCGCCTACCTACTCCGTCCGAACGCAACGCATGGCGGGTCCCAAGCGCTCGACCTGCAGCCGTCACAGGGGGGCTTCGTTGAGTTCACCTTCGCCGAAGATGGCCTCTACCCCTTCGTCACCCACAAGTTCGCCAACGTAGGGAAGGGTGCACTCGGCTTCTTCGTGGTCGGCAACGCCGACGCCAGCGCGCTCGGCTCTCACTAACCCAAGGTTCCGCGCTGATCTGAACACCTGTAAGATCGGCTCATGTTTAACGTTGGCACGTTGGATTGGATGGGGATCTTCGGGGGGCTCACGAGCTTCCTTGTCATCGTTTATGTGCAAAGGCAACAGCGCATCATCAAGAGCCGTGGCACACAGCTCAGCACCATCGCGTTTGCCATCCTTGTGACATACATCTGGGCCCCCATCGGCTTTCCAAACTCAGAGTGGGCGCGCGCGCCGCTAGGAACCGATGTGATTCGCCTGATCCCCTTCATCCAGTTTGACCCAGCGCTTCTCAAGACGGCATGGCTCCCAATGCAGATTCTGATTGGCGGGGCGACGTACTTCCTCGCCGCGCTCGCACTCTATGGAGACGCTCGACGCGCACTTATTGCGGTCTTGGGAATCATGGCGCTCGGCCTTGAGATCAGCCAGGCGGCAACAAATGTGCTGAGTGGCCCGATCCCACCATTTCGCGTAGATATCCACGACATCTTGTCTGGCGCGTTGGCGTCCGTTCGCGTCAGTACGGCATCCGTGGGTTTATTGATAGCGTGGCACGAAGGATCTAGCGCGAGCTACACGCCGCCTTCAACGCTCCAACAAATCGCTCGCGGTCTACGCGATACACCACACGGCAGTTCGGCTCGCGCTTTGTGCCGCCGAGATGATCCACCATTGACTGGCCGCGCACGTGTCCTTCGCCGAGCATGATTTCCACGCGCAGGTTCGCTTCGCTCGTGACCATGTCTGGCTCAATCGCCACCGCCATCGCAATTGGATCAGGGAGATCAAATCCGTCAAGCTTCGTCTCGTTTCTGCAGAACTCGCGCAGCACCTTCTGAATATCCACGCAGAATGCGCCGAGTGGGCCGAGCGCACGGATCTCCGCAGCGAGCGCATCAGAGATCACCGCGTCGGCTACGGAGACGTCCCAACCGACCATCTCTAGCGGCATCCCTGACTCAAAGACGATCTGCGCCGCCTCCGGATCAACCCAGAAGTTGAACTCAGCGAGCGGCGTGATGTTGCCAGGGAGCACGCCAGTTCCACCCATCATCACGCAGCGGCGCACCCACGAGGCGAACTTTGGCTCGGCGCGAATCGCGAGCGCAACGTTGGTGAGCGGCCCGAGGGTGACGAGATCCATCGTGCCCGGATTCGCACGGAAGGCGTTGATCAGCGCCTGCACGCCGTCTGTTGATGTTGGCGTGCGTCCGCCGAGCGGAAGGCCAATATCACCCATGCCGTCACTGCCGTGCACGTTCTGCGCGGTGACGAACGACCGAACGAGCGCTCGATCTGCGCCAGCATGGATCGGCACCTTGGCGCCACAGATCTCTGCCGTGTAGAGCGCAATCTGGGTTGCCTGATCGAGCGGGACATTCCCCGCAACCACGGAGATTCCCACCACCTCAACGGCTGGGTTCTTGAACGCCATCACCATCGCCACGGCGTCATCAGAGGCCGTATCCGTATCAATCCAGAAGCGTCGCGCGGTTGCCATGGCTAAACGTTAGCGCGGAAGGCGTCGAACTGCCACCCATGGCGCTAAGGTTGTGCAATGGACAACGCCTTCCTCCTCTCCGCGGCGCTCATCTTCGTGGCGGAGCTCGGCGACAAGAGCCAGCTCATGGCGCTCGCCTTTGCCACGCGCTACCGCTTCTGGCCAACGATGCTCGGCATCTTCTTGGCGACGCTGCTGGTTCATGCCGGCTCCGTTGCAATCGGCCGCATCGCCGCGGCGGCGCTCCCTGTTGGACCGATCAACATCGCTGCTGGGCTCGCCTACCTCGCCTTCGCCACCTGGACAATCCGCGGTGATGAGCTTGGCGCTGACGACGAAGAACGAGCGCAGCGTGAAGGTCGCTGGGCGGTGCTTGCAATTGGCACCGCCTTCTTCTTGGCGGAGCTCGGCGACAAGACGATGCTCGCCACGGTGACGCTTGCAACAACACATGAGCCGATCGGCACCTGGCTCGGCTCAACCGTTGGCATGGTCGCCGCCGACGCGCTCGCCGTTGGCGCTGGTGCCGTCATTGCACGGCGCGTTTCGCCGAACGCAATCAAGGCGTTCGCGGCGATATCGTTTGTGATCTTCGGACTCTTGCTGATCAGAGAGGGGATCGGCCAGATCTAGCGCTCATTCTGATTTGCTAGTCTGCCAGCATGTTGCTCATCGTTGATGCCCAGGTGAACCAATTCGAGCCGCCGATGGCGGTGCATGACGGCCCCGAAATCCTTACGCGATTAAAGAGCCTCGTTGCGCGCGCACGCGCCGCGAACGTGCCAGTTGCCTTTATTCAGAATGATGGTGGCGAGGCTGACCCCGATCTCCCTGGCACGCCCGGCTGGGCGCTCCACCCAGAGCTGCTCCCGGCAGGGAGCGAGAAGGTCTACCGAAAGACGACCACTGACTCGTTTTACAAAACCGGCCTACTGGAAGATCTGCACGCCGCGGGCGTCACGGATCTCGTGATTGCAGGGATGCAATCGAACTACTGCATTGACGCCACCACGCGCCGCGCCGTCGCAGAAGGCTTCAACGTCACGCTCATCTCTGACGCGCACAGCACCTTCTCGTTTACCGAGGAGCCAGCTGCGGCGATCATCCAGGCGCAGAACGAGGCGCTCGGCGCACTCGTGCCGCTCGCCACAACAGCAGAGGTCTCTTTCACGTGACCGCACGCAACGAGACGCTCGATCGGTTGCTCCAGCACATGGCATGGGCGAACGCCGATCTTTTTGAGCGCCTTACCAAACTTCCTGACGCAGCACTCGAGCACACCGCACCTGGAAGCGAGTGGAGCGTTGGAGCGATCGCGCACCATCTTGTGACCGCCGCAGAGAACTACGCGCAGCGACTGCATGGCGAGTCTCGCGCGCCAGAGCGAGAGATTCCAACGAGCAGCGCCGGATTCAGCGAACTACGCGCAGCCCTCGCTACCGCTGACGCGAAGCTTCGCAGCGCTGCCCAACTGCCCGGAGAGGAGGCGCTGAACTGGATCTCGTTTAACGGTGAGCCGATGAGCTTCCCGCGCTGGGTGCTCGTGAATCAGGCCGTTCATCACGCCACGGAGCACCGCGCGCAGATCGCTGGCTCACTCGCCGCACACGGGATCACCGCGATTGATCTCGATGCGATTGATGTCTGGACGCTCTACGACGAGAGTACGAAGTAGCGCCTAGCTCTCTTTTCGCTGCCGCGCGCTCTCGGTACGTGCCCCAACCTGCGCAGTCCCCACGGCGCCGCCAAGCCCAAAATCATTAGGCATGTCGGCATAGAGCGACTCCACTTCGCCAGGCCGCACGACATACGTCTCATGAAAGATTCCCACGGCACCCGTACCGCTGGTCGCGCGCTTGTAGAACGCGGTCCATGCCGGACGATGCTTTCGATCGCCTTGTGACGCATAGGCTTCGAGCGCCTCGAATGACTTCCAGTACTGGATCACCGTGATGGTGCGGCCGGCCATCTCGGTGCGCGCGCTCAAGAAACCGAGCTCGGGGTTCTTGTAAAGCTCGACGATCATTGGCCCCATCGCCAAGAACGACGGGAGCCACTCCCACACGCGCCAGAACGTGTTGATGCGCATGCCGATTAAAAAGAGCACGAGCGGCTCCTTGACGTTCGCCATGGTTCGGACTGGGATGTGTTTTGCCATAGCCCCTCGCTTTCTGCGCATTGGCGCTCGCTTTACCGCAGTGGCAGCCGCTCAGGTTTCTCTACCGTGCGCAATCGGTTCGGTTCTGCCTACAAGGAAATTGCCTGTCGCTTCAACTCGTTTCCGCTTTCGTCTCGCGCCACGAGCACGAGCTCGAGGTTTTGACCGAATACTTCCTGTGGCAGCCACAGCCCATAGAGCCCGTCCACCACAGTAGCATAGGCTCCATCAATCCCTTCAACATCAACGCGAACTGCGCCAGCCGGAGTCACGCCAGTAAGCATGCTGACCCTCTGGCCAGCAAATTCTGTGCTTCCGCCCGTGTTTATGAATTCTTTGGATGAGACTTGATCCGCCCGAATTCCTGCGACTGCGGTCTCGCCGTCAATAAGTACCATGCAAGCACCCGTAGTCACGCCATTTGAATAGATTGCAACGCCACCGTTACCAAAGAGTTCAAGGTTAATCAATGTGCTCCCAGCAAATGGTACGGGGTAGTCAGGATAGCCTTCAACTGGAGCTCTACATGCAGCGTCTGCCGCCGCAAGTTGTGACGACGTGACAGCCGTAGGGACTGGACTAAAGGCAAGTGTCTTCTGAGGCCCCACAAATGCCCCATAAAAGATCACTCCAGCCAACGCGGCAGCGGTCAATACTGCCACACGGGCAACGCGCGGATTTAACCCAGCAACTCTCTTGTCACTCATGAGTGCATTCTACTTTACCTTTAAGGCCTTTGGCTCACCGTGGAGTTCTTGTGCGTGCTCCTTTATGCGCTACTCCCTCGCTTCTTCTGTTTCCGTACGAAGATCTTCTCGACGGGTAGACCAAAGAGCTCAGAGAATCGGAATGCGAGAGCAAGCGAGGGGTTGTACTCGCCCCGCTCCAGATAGCCAATTGTTTGCGAGTTCACCCCAACGCGCTCAGCGAGCTCCACGCGGCTCAATTTGGCCTTCTCCCGCAACTCGGCGATGCGGTTAGGGATCGGCGCATCCTCGCTCGACTTTCGGCCGGTCATGAACGCTTCCCCGTCTTCTTTTTGGTGCGGGTTCGGCCTAGCTTGCGATCTGCCTTGCGCAGCTCGGCCAGTGCGACCTTCTCGCTCTTAGGCAGATCCTTACGGATCTCGGCGATCTCCCTCTTGATCTCTCGCTTCGCCGTCTTCCAGCCATCGCGAACTTCATCACTCACCTCGTCAGGGATGGGATCGGTCCATGCGTGCACCAGGCTCGGCAACACCCAGAGGAACATGGCGGCTGTGATCGCGATCCCAAGGGCGGTATCGGTTGGGATTTGATCCAGGTTGACTTCGAGCTCGGCAATGAACTTCGCCATGAACCCTGCAAGGAAGACCCCAGCAATGATGCTGACTGCGATCCGATATGACGTGAGATAGAGGGTGTCGCGAATACCACGCTCGCGCTCATCGAGCGCGCCGTTTGGCTGTTGTGCAAGTGAACGCTTATATGTGATCACCGCGACCGTCAGTCCTGCTAAGAGGAGGAGTGCCGGAAGCGACGAGATCTGAAGCACGACTCCGTCAACGACGATTGCTCCGGGCAGCGTCGCGATGTAGAGCAGCGCGGTGACGAACCAGAGCGCCACGAGGCTCTTGCCGGCAAGAAGGCGTGGTCGCTTCCACGGGCTGTTGATCTCAACGGGAGCGCTGTTAGTCCAATCGGCGACCTTTGATCCGAACGCCACATTGGTGAGGAAGCTCAACAGCACAATGAACGATACGACTGCGAACGGAACCCACTGCTCAACCATGATGCTCTCCTGCACTACCCAGCCCGGCGGGCTGTTGTATTAGTACAATAGCACGGGTGTTGTAGGAATACAACACCTGGTGGATTCGGCATTGCCACACGGCGCTCCGCTACAATCCCCCTCCGGCGCCGATGTAGCTCAGTGGTAGAGCAGCTGTTTCGTAAACAGCAGGTCGTGAGTTCAATCCTCACCATCGGCTCCAGCCTCCCTTCAGCCCCCGTACGCCCCCTCCGCTACCATCTAAGGACGGGCGTATTGCCGTTGAAGTAGGAGGGGCGCGTGGGCGGGAACGAACTCTTCACTCCAGTTGGTCTCGGCTTCGGCATCTTCATCATTGGCGCCCTCGCCATTGACTTTGGCCTCCTTCGCCGCAAGGGGACACATGTGGTCCCGGTCAAGGAGGCGGCCGCCTGGACACTCGTCTGGATTGTCCTCGCCATCCTCTTCGGCATCGGCATGCAGCTCTATTGGGGCAACGGGACCAAGACCACCGAGTACTTCGTTGGCTATCTCGTAGAGAAGTCGCTCTCGGTAGACAACATCTTCGTCTTCACCATCATCTTCGCCTCACTAAAGACTCCGAAGAAGCTGCAACAGCTCGCACTGATGTGGGGGATCATGATTGCGCTCGTACTCCGCGGCATCATGATCTTGATCGGCGCATCGCTGATCGCGCAGTTCGAATGGATCATCTGGGTCTTTGGCGCCTTCCTGCTCTGGACCGGTGTCGCCATGTTGCGATCTGGGGGCCATGCGGGTGAAGGGGAGCCTTCGGCGGTGAAGTTTGCCAAGCGCTTCATCCACGTCACTGAGGACTACAACGAGGAGCGCTTCCGTGTCACCGTCAACGGTGTCAAGAAGTTCACGCCAATCTTTCTCACCATTGTCGTCATCGGCATCATTGACCTCATCTTTGCGGTGGACAGCATCCCCGCCATCTTCGGCATCACGCTTGATCCATTCATCGTCTTCACCTCAAACGCGTTTGCGATCCTCGGTCTTCGAAACATGTACTTCTTACTGGCAAACGCGCGAGATCAGTTCCACTACCTTGGCTCAGGCTTGGCGTTTGTCTTGATGTGGATCGGCGTCAAGATGATCCTTCCAGCGATCAATCACGACTGGAAGGTTCCACCGCTCGTGAGCCTTGTCATCGTGATCTCCATCCTGACCATCTCCATCGTCGCCTCGCTCTTGCACTCACGCCGACACGCAAAGCGTTCGTAACGCTCGACGTTACGGTTAGCGTCTCGCCGCCTGATCCGATGCGCCAAACTCACCCCATGAATCAGACGCTGCCCCTGCAGACTCGTCTCCGCTCACTTGCGCTCGCCCTGCTCCTTGCTGCTGGGGGTCTTGCTGTGAGCGGCGCCTCGCCTCTCCCTGTTGCGGCGGCCGACAACGCGATCCCAGAGATCCCAAGCTGCGCAACCCTCTTGGCGCGCAAGGTGACCTTCAACGCAACGACAGTTTCCATTGATGGCGAGCAGCTCACCAAGGAACGGCTGCGCAAGCAGTGGGCAACATCGGTACTCGATCCGATGCACCGACTCCCGTCCAACTATGTTCCGACAACGCTGACCTGGATCACGACGCAGGCGGTTGCCTCACCAACGAAGGGCGTCTTCCTGCTGCGTCGTAGCGCTGCGACAGCGCTACGCAGCATGTTCCTTGCTGCGCGTGAGGCGGAGGTTCAGCTGCGCATCATCTCCGCATATCGCTCCTACCAGACGCAGAAGACAACGTTTGCCTACTGGGTGGCGCAGTCTGGACTGCAGCTCGCGAGAAAGTACAGTGCGATTCCTGGACACTCAGAACACCAACTTGGGACGGCGGTAGATCTTGGGACCCTTGGTGCTGGTGCGCCGTGGGGGAGCGCCTCATTTGCTACGTCGCCCACTGCAATCTGGCTCACGGAGAACGCGTACAAGTTTGGATTCGTCCGTTCGTACCCAGCTGGAGCGAAGCGCGTGGCGCTGAGCTGTTACGGGAGTGAGCCGTGGCACTGGCGCTACGTGGGGCTCAACCTTGCGTATGAGATCGTCTGCAGCGAGCAGGTGCCGCGCATCTTCCTCTGGAATAGGCAATACGGCGGCGAGCGCGTGATCGGCGAGAACTGCGGTGCGCTGCAGGTTCCAGAGGGCTACCCGGTTGATGGCGACGCAGATGGCGACGGAGTGTTGGACGAGGTGGACAACTGTCCTGACGTCTTCAATCCTGATCAGCTCGATAGCGATGCGAACGGAATCGGCGATGCCTGCGAACCGGTGGTGAGCCCAAGCCCAGAGCCGACGCCAACCCCTACGCCGTAGGGCTACTCCGTAGGGCTACTCCCTAGGGCGGGTGCGGCGGTAATAGGCGACCACGCCGAGCGTCACGGCGGCGAAGAGGGCCTCGGCACCAAGGATCCCGATGACCGGGAGGAGGAGCACGGTGCTGAGGTTGGCAACCGTGTGGAGGGCGATCGGCAGGACGAGTCGCCGCGCAAGTTCGCGCCTTCCGCCCCCCTGCTGCACGGCGCGAAGGACGAAGAGCGTCAGCGTGATGTGCAGCACCGTGGCGAAGATGCGCTCCGTGATGGAGAGGGTGGCGACGGCGAAACTCTGTCCGGAGAGGAAGGTGACGGCGGTGTTGAGCGACTCGCTGGAGTCGGCCGGCAGGTTCGCGTAGATGCTCCCGTCTGCGGCGCCGCTGAGTAGCGCGATCGCCGCGAGTGACGGCAGCAGGGTGAAGATCAGCGCCTCAATCCCAGCGTGGCCGAGTCCAAAGGCGATCCCTGAACCTTCGCTGCGCACGCGCTTTGCGGCGGTCGAGAGGATTAGTGCGCGACTCCCCTCTTCAAAGATGCCAGCGGTGAGTGAAGCAACAACCACGGAGAGCACCCATGTGGCGCTGCCACTCTCTGGCGCTGCACTTCCAATGACCAGCGCGCTGATCAGCGTGAGTGCTGGAAGGCGCGCCGCCTGACTCAAGACGAATGCGACTCCGCCCCACGCCCACGGTGCGAGTCCGCCGCCGAGCCTACGCGCGATGATGACGCCACCCACAACGAGCGTGATGAGGGCGCCGGCCATAAAGGTGTAGGCGCCCTGTGCAGCGGCGAGCTCTGACGCGCCGATCACCGCTTCCGCCGCGGTCGCTTCCCTGGTCGCTTCCCTGCGCTGAAGGTGCTGTAAGCAACGTACGTGGTTGCAACAAGTGAGGCGGCAAGGCCGGAGAAGAAGACGAGGAGTGGCGCAGCACCAAGATCAACGATTTCTGTAGGAATCAGGCCGAGTAGCGCCGTCACTGTGCCGGTCACGATCCACGCGCGTCCAACGGTGATGTGCGCCGCATCCCACGCTCCAACGCTCTCCAGCGTCCACGGAAGGCGCACGCCAATCGTGTAGTTCTGTTTGATCTGCGGCGCCGCGTACCCGAGCAACACGAAGAGTGCACCGAGAACAACGGGTACGGCGTGATCGAGTCGCGCCGCTTCGCCGTAGCCTGAGTTAATGATCGCCGACTGCGTGACAGCAAAGAGCAGGACGAGCCCCATCGCAACGTAGCCGAGCGCTTCGGCGCTGCGCACGATGTTGTCGCGCTTCGGATCAAAGCGGATCGCGAGCGCAGTCAACAGTGCCGTGAGACCAAAGATGGCTGGGAGGAGGAGGAGCGCCTCGCGTCCGGCAAAGCCGTCAGCGATGCCGTCAACGTTCCAGTGAATGGCGAGTTGTGCATCTGCTGGGAGTGTTTGGAAGGCGGTAAGCGTGAAGAAGGCGGTTGCTGCGAGCGCAACGGTGGAGACCACCCGTGCGACAGGGTTCACTAGAGCCCCTTGATCTCGGAGACCACCTGCGAGAGGACACCCTTCGCGTCGCCGAAGAGCATGGAGGTCTTCTCAAGGTAGAAGAGCTCGTTCTCAATGCCGGCGAAGCCGGTGGCCATGCCGCGCTTCACCACGATCACCTGCTCCGCATCCTGCACGTTGAGGATTGGCATGCCGTAGATCGGTGAGGCAGGGTCGCTCTTTGCGGCGGGGTTTGTGACGTCATTCGCGCCAATGACGAGTGCAACGTCGCAGGAGCGGAACTCTTCGTTGATCTCTTCAAGGTCGAAGAGGTGATCGTACGGAACGTTCGCTTCGGCTAAGAGCACATTCATGTGTCCTGGCATGCGACCAGCAACCGGGTGAATGGCGAATCGCACACGACCGCCGCGCTTCTCAATCAGTTCAGCAAGCTCGCGTACCGCATGTTGCGCCTGCGCAACCGCCATACCGTATCCAGGAATGACGATCACGTTGCGCGCGTAGCCGATCCGCATTGCGGCATCTTCGGCGCTGATGCTGCGTGTGGTGAGACCCTCGGCGCTCTTCACGGAGGCGGCCGCCTTCTCGCCGCCAAAGGCGCCGAAGAGGACGTTGGCGAAGCTGCGATTCATCGCCTTTGACATGAGGATCGAGAGGATGAAGCCGCTCGCGCCGTCCAGCGCGCCTGCGACGATGAGGATGTTGTTGCCGATCGCAAAGCCGGTGGCGCTCGCCGCAAGTCCCGCATACGAGTTGAGGAGGGAGACCACGACCGGCATGTCTGCGCCGCCGATCGGCAGCACGAGTGTGACGCCGATCACGAGGGCGAGGAGGGTCATAAGCCCGAAGAGGAGGACCCCGTTATCGGCACCTGCGCCAGGGCCGCCAGACTGCGTGGCGATCAAGAAGATCCAGAGTCCGATCGCGCCAACAAAGATCGCCGCATTGATGATCTTCTGGCCCGGGAAGGTGATCGGCTTCCCTGAAATGATCCCCTGCAGCTTCCCGAACGCCATGAAGGATCCCGTGATGGTGAGTGCACCGAAGATCGTTTCAAAGCCGAGCGCCACCATCTTCACCACCCCCGGTCCACCAGGGAGATCGCGGTAGTGCAGGAACTCGGCGATGCCAACGAGGGTGACGGCGAGTGCGCCGAACATGTGGCTGACGGCGATGCGTTGCGGCATGGCGGTCATTGGGACGAGTAGGCCCATTGGGAGGCCGATCGCTGAGCCAACAACAAGTCCGATGATGATGAACTCGTAGGTGATGATCTCGTGGTTCAGCAGCGTGCCGATGATGGCGAGGAGCATGCCCGCCGCGGCGAGCTGCATGCCGCGACGCGCGGTGTCTGGCTTGGTTAGTCCGCGCAGACCAAGGATGAACGCCGCCGATGCGGCGATGTAGGCAACCTGAACGAAGAGCGCGCCGATCTGCGGGTTCACTTTGGCGCCTCCGTCTTCTTGAACATCTTCAGCATGCGGTCGGTAATAACGAATCCGCCGACCACGTTGACGGTAGCTGCGGCTACGGCGATTGCCCCCATGATGTTGATGTAGAGCGGTCGCTCAGATCCAGCAATGACGATGCTCGCCACCAAGCTGATCGCGGAGATGGCGTTGGTGGCCGCCATCAGTGGCGTGTGCAGGAGCGGCGGCACCTTGGTGATGATCTGGAATCCGGTGAACGCAGCGAGCAAGAAGACGTAGACCTCTACGATCTGCGCATCGATCAGCGTGCCACTCGCTGCGGTGCTCTCCGCTGCGGTGAAGCCGCCACTCATCAGCGTGAT
>JAPLHQ010000127.1 GCA_026389555.1 Chloroflexota bacterium | reverse complement strand
GTTCGAACCCCGCCCGGCTCACCAACGGCGCACTGATGCGCGCCGACACGCCACGCGCGCTTACGCGCGCCTGCTCCGCAGCTTCTCAATACCGAGATAAAGGAGCGCCACAACGTAACCGCCCACGATCACCTCACCCATCAGGGTGAGTACGAAGGGGTAGCCGTATTTAATGACGTCAAAGAATGGATATGGGTAGACCGACGCGATCGCACCATGTGCAAGCGTATAGACGAGATACGCAATCGGGATGATGAAGACGCTGAACGTATGTCCGAACGTAAACCGACCGCGCGGCCCAACCGCAACCCAGACCAGGATCGTGATGATTGGCGTGAGGTAGTGCTCGAAGATATTCGAGATTGCGTACCAGCTCTCTGGGCTCGAAGAGCCAGAGAGGAGCAGGTGGTAGAGCACCATCGTCATGGTGATCATGAGGAGGGCAGTGTTGCGGAGCCAGGAGAAGATGCGGCCAGCGCGATCGGGATTGAGATAGAGCGCCGTGAGGGTTAGCGCCACGAGCAGGTTTGACCAGGTGGTGAAGTAGCCGTGGGAGTCAAAGACGCGACCGATCGCCCCCGCAAGGCCGTCCGCACTTCCACCGAACATGTGCGAGTCCGCAACGTACGGCTCGGAGTTCGGCACAAGGTGCAGGATGTTGGAGATCTCTGCCACGCCATAGCCGAACCAGGCGGCGAGTGCATTGATCCCGAAGAGTCGCTTTGCGGTGCTCATCATTCGTCCTCCCTCATAGCGGTTGTGATCATGTTGACCACAACCAGTTCGCACGATTCTATATGGCTGCCTCCGCTGCAACGCCGCGTGGCGCGGAACTAGAGCTGGATCTCCTCGCCCGAACGGAGCAGCCGCTTCGGGAGGCCGCTCAGGATGTGCACCGCCCCCTGCCCCTCCACGCGCCAGTGGTCACCCCCACTCGCCTTGACCAGCGCCGTCAGGTCTTCAATGCCGAGCAGGACCCCGTCGCCAGAGCTCCCCTTAAAGGCGAGCTGAAAGATGCGATTGAAGTGCGGCAGCACCTGGATCTCTGGCGTGAGGGCGAGCCCCTCTGTTGCTGCGCCAAAGTGCAACCGAAACGATGGGACGTGGCGCGCCATCACCATGGCGCCAGCACTGCAGCCGGCGAGCGCGCCGCCTGTCCGCCAGTGTGCTTCGATCGCCGCGCCAACCCGCGTGCCGCGCAGCGATTCGGCGAGGTAGCGCGGATCGCCACCAGACATATAGACGAGTGAGGCGTCTTCTATCTGTGCCGCGAGATGCGCATCATCGGCATGCTCGCGGTTCAGCACTGGGAGGAAGGTGGTCTCCACCCCGATGCGCCTCCCCTGCTCTGCGCCGAGGGTGCGCCAGTACTCCAACCGGTCGGCGCTCTCACGCCCCGCCGCCGTAGGGATCTGAATGTATGCGCGCCGCTTCCCACGCTGAACGGCATCCTCAATCAGCGCCGCCTCAAGCGACTGCATCTGCGGGAGATATTCGCCGGAACCAACAAGTGCCAGCGCACCTGTCGCGCGAGCGGAGTGAAGCGGACGAGCGGAGTGAGAGGTGATCGTGTGGCCCGCTACTTGCGACCGCGCAGG
>JAPLHQ010000124.1 GCA_026389555.1 Chloroflexota bacterium | reverse complement strand
GTCGCGGGCAACGCGCACGGCACGCACCCAGAGTCGGAGACTGTCGACTGGGAGGCTCACCGTTGCGGGGAGGATCGCCGCATAACCGTGCTTCGCCGTCTCAACGGCGAGTGCGCGCAACGAGGCGACGATGTCACGCTCTGGATTGCGCACGCCACGCGACGACATGAGGAGCTCATGCGCCCCGCCAGGCCCAAGTACGTCGTGCCCCCCTGCGCCGTGGAGGTGAATGTCAACGTAGCCAGGGATGATCAGACCTTCAGCTCGACGGGCACGTGTGGCGAGTGCGGTGCCGTTCCGTGCGCGCGCAACGGAGACGATCTTGCCAACACCCGTTGGGTCAATGCCAATGATCGCGTCGTCAATAATCTTTCCGTTGATTAGCGCCGCGCCACGAATGCCGCGCGCTGCAACCGAAGCGCTTGACATTAGCCCTCTCCTCGCAGGCCTGCGATGCGGTCCGAATAGCGCGCAAAGTAGCGCGCGTTCCAGTCATCGCCACCCGGTGCGTTAGACGACTTCCAGATCGGCGTCTCCACACCCGCTTCGTCAAGTCGTGCGAGGAGTCGTTCAAGGAAGAGGTACCAAGCGGCGGTGAAGAGCATCGTGCTCGCCGCAAGTGCGCTACTCCCATCCGGGCGCGGCAGCAGTGCGTCGCCGCGCGGCACGCCCGTATCAATGACGATGCTCGCAACTTCGGCGAGTGTCTTCCCTGAAGGGTGACGGCTTGTCAGTCCGCTGGAGTGCGGGAGGCTGACAAACGCGCCAACAACAGCGCCCGCCTCTGCGCCAGCGATCGCCGTCTCAACCGGTGCACCATTAATTCCAGACTGGCTCACCACGATCAGTAGTTCGCCTGGCTTGATCCCCGCCTCGTTCACGGCAGCGCGGCCGCGTGCTGGATCGCGCTCAAGTTGCGTTGCCTGTGGTGCGCCAGTTGGTGGAAGAGTGGCGGCATCCCAGAGTGGGTTCATGGCGGCGAGCCCGCCAGCGCGATGGAAGGCCTCCAGCGGAATGATCGCCGAGTGGCCGGTCCCGCCAACGTGGACGATGCCACCCGAGCTAATTGCATCGCAGCCAGCGATGGCGAGCGACTCAATCGCCGCACCTTGGGTTGTCTCTAGTTGATCGAGGAGGGTGCGGACCCCCGCGAGCCAGACGCTTGTGCCTCGTTCACTCATGGGTGCAGCCTAGCGCGCAGGACCTCCGCGTGAGCGTCCTGTTCGCCTCGTTGAGGTCTAGCTGGTTGCGCCGAGAAGCGCCGTCTCACCAGAAGCCGCCGCGTAGGCGTCCACGGGGAGGCAGGCGCAGACCACATTGCGGTCGCCGTGGACGTTATCAATGCGACGCACTGGTGGCCAGTACTTCCGCGCCTTTACCCATGGGAGTGGGAAGGCACCCTGCTCGCGGGAATACGGACGCGCCCAGTCGCTTCGCAACAGGTCGCTCGCCGTGTGCGGCGCGTTGCGCAACGCACTCTGCTCTACTGGCGTCTTCCCCGCGGCGATCTCACGAATCTCTGCGCGAATCTCGCGAAGCGCATCAACGTAGCGATCGAGCTCCGCCTTTGATTCGGATTCAGTTGGCTCAAGCATCAGCGTCCCAGCAACCGGCCAGCTCATGGTTGGCGCGTGGAAGCCAAAGTCCATCAGTCGCTTCGCAATATCTTCCACCGTGACGCCACTCTCTTCGGTGATCGCACGCACATCCAAGATGCACTCGTGCGCCACCGTTCCAGTGCGACCGGTGTAAAGAATTGGGAAGTCGCTGCGGAGTCGCGCCGCCATGTAGTTCGCGTTGAGGATGGCGATCTCTGTTGCCGAACGAATCCCTTCTGCGCCGAGTGCCGCAATGTAGGCCCAGCTGATCGGCAGGATGCTCGCGCTTCCGTATGGTGCGGACGAGACGCGCCCCTCCTCGCCGAGCGCACGACCCGGAAGGAACGGCGCAAGGTGCTGCGCCACGCCGATCGGTCCCATCCCCGGCCCGCCACCACCATGGGGAATGGCGAAGGTCTTGTGCAAGTTGAGGTGACAGACATCAGCGCCGAATGCGCCTGGCTGCGAAAGGCCGACCTGCGCGTTCATGTTTGCGCCATCCATGTAGACGAGTCCGCCGACACGGTGGATCTCCGAGGCCATCTTCTGGAAGTCTGTTTCAAAGACGCCGGAGGTGTTCGGATTCGTCACCATCATGCCCGCGATACGCGGGCCGAACTCGGCAATCTTCGCAGCGAAGTCCGCCTGGTCGACGCGGCCGTCGGGGGCGGACTTCAGAAGCATGATACCCGAGGGCGAGCCGTCAGGGTTGCGTTTGGTGGCGTAGCCAGCCGTGGTGGCGGTAGCGAAGTTCGTTCCGTGGGCCGAGGACGGGATTAGGATGATATCGCGGTGCTGGCCGTGGTGGCGGTGGTAGGCCTGGAAGAGCTTGAGGCCGACGAGTTCGCCTTGGGCACCGGCGACGGGCTGGGTGGTCAGGCCGGCGAGTCCGGTGATCTTACGGAACCACTCCTGCGTCTGCCAGAGGAGCTCGAGCGGGCCCTGGGCGTCTTCGGCGGGCGCCTGCGGGTGCAGGCCGGTGAAGCCCGGCAGACCGGCGGCCCAGTCGTTGATGTGCGGGTTATACTTCATCGTGCACGAACCGAGAGGGAAGCAACCCGTGTCCGGCGACACGTTCAGTTCACCGAGCTTCGAGTAGTAAGCCTTCAGTTCGGAGAGAGTGAAGGAGGGTAGGCCGACGGCGCCTTGACGGAGCAGTTTGGCTGGAATCTCGGCGAGGGTCTTCGTGCCAGCGGACTTACCGTAGAGTCCTTCGAAGAAGGCGACGAGCTTATCCGTGTCGGCGGAGGCCTGCAGGTCGCTGAAGGAGATCTTGAGCAGCGAGCAGTGGCAGGGCGTGCGGCCCGTGATGTCGACGCCCACGTGCAGACCAGCGGCGCG
>JAPLHQ010000080.1 GCA_026389555.1 Chloroflexota bacterium | reverse complement strand
GCCAAGGTGAGCGATCTCTGGATGCAGGGCTCAGTCGTTCGCAGCTGGCTCCTTGAGCTTGCCGCGCGCGCCTTCCGCGCCGAGGGGAGTGACCTGAAGGGGATCAAGGGTTGGGTAGCCGACTCCGGAGAGGGGCGCTGGACGGTACAAGAGGCGATTGACCTTGATGTGCCAGCTCCACTCATCACCCTCTCACTGCTGACACGCTTCCGTTCGCGACAAGACGATTCGTACTCAGCAAAGGTGCTCGCCGCACTACGCAATCAGTTCGGTGGCCACTCGGTGAAGTCGGAGTGAGTCCACAATCGCCCACTGAGGGGCACGCAACGATTCGTGATTTGCGGCTCGGCCGCAAGACACGAAAGCCTGCGGCGAAGAGGGGATCGAAGAATCCGCTTCGCGCCGGACTGCGCATTGAGCGCGTTCCTGATCCGAATGTGGTGGTCCTCTTCGGTGCAACGGGTGACCTCGCGCACCGCAAGGTCGTGCCCGCACTCTTTCACCTCTGGGTTGGCAACCTGCTGCCAGAGCGATTCGCACTCGTCTGTTTCGGTCGAAGACCGTTCAGCGATCAAGAGATCCGTACGGCGTTGCGCACCTCTCTTGATAAGCATGCGCGCATCACCCCTGTAGATGACGAGCGGTGGGCGGCGTTCGCTTCGCGTATCACCTATCACCAGGGCGGATTCGATGAACCAGATGCATACGCATCGCTGTCAACGAAACTTGCCGCCATCGACACGGAGTCCGGCACAGATGGGAATCGCCTCTACTACCTCGCCACTCCGGCCTCATCGTTCCCAGAGATCGTGCGAGGGCTTGGTGCTGCAGGGCTTGATCACGAGAAGGCCGATAGTGGCTGGCGTCGCATCGTTATTGAGAAGCCGTTCGGCCGTGACCTCGAGACGGCGGTAAAGCTCAACCGCGAGGTTGGCAAGGTGTTCCGCGAGTCGCAGGTCTATCGCATCGACCACTACCTTGGTAAAGAGACGGTGCGCAACATCTTGATCTTCCGCTTCGGCAACCTGATCTTTGAGCCGATCTGGCATCGCCGCTATATCGACCATGTGCAGATCACCGTGGCAGAGTCGATCGGCGTTGAGGGGCGCGGCGCCTTCTACGAAGAGACGGGCGCGCTGCGCGACATCTTGCAGAACCACCTCCTGCAGCTGCTCACCCTTGTGGCAATGGAGCCACCGGCAAACCTCGAGGCCGATGCGCTTCGCGACGAGAAGGTGAAGGTGCTCCGCGCCATTCGGCCGATCCCTGTTGAGAAGGTTGATCAGTCGGTGGTTCGCGGCCAGTACGGCCCAGGCTGGGTTGGCGCCACCGAAACGCCTGGCTATCGCAGTGAGCCAGCGGTCGACCCCGCCAGCGAGACCGAGACGTTCGTCGCCGCCCGCCTGGAGATCGACGACTGGCGTTGGGCGGGTGTCCCCTTCTACCTGCGTGCCGGGAAGCGCCTCCCGAAGCGGGCCACCGAGATCGCCATCCAGTTCAAGGATGTTCCACAGCGCCTCTTCCCCACGGTCGGCGATGAGCCAGAGCCGAACCTTCTCGTCATTCGCATTCAGCCTGACGAGGGGATTCAGCTCCGCTTCGCAGCGAAGGTCCCTGGCCTGGGGATCG
>JAPLHQ010000096.1 GCA_026389555.1 Chloroflexota bacterium | reverse complement strand
CTGGGCAGGCCCGCTCTTCAGGGCGCGCGGCTATAGCGCGGCGGAGTGCAAGGCGATCTGTGGGCTCTTGGTTCGCACCATCCGAGGCCACTGGGTCTACGGCGTCTATACCGCTCAGGAGCTGCGCGAACTCTCCAAGACCGCTGAAGACGGCACCACCGCCATCGTGGAGGTGAAGCTCACCCGCGCCAGCCGACCACGCACCATTACCGGGAAGAGCGTCTAGCGCTCCGTCCCTAGCGCGCGTCGCTGGCTGAGCCCGCCACGCGCGATCGGTACGCCCCGAGATAGAGGAGCAGGCCCACCAGCGCCAGCGCGAATCGCTCGGCGAAGCCCGCCCCGCCCCCCACGAAGCCACCCACGAATCCTGCGCCGTAGAAGAGCGCGATATGGAGCAGCAGCCGACGAGGCCGAGTGAGACGCGAGCCAACGTAGAGGAGGCTCCCTCCGGCGATGAGCGCAAAGATCGGGTGCAGACGACCGGTCACGCTGACGACCGTCCAGCCAGGATCGGTGGGGAAGGCAACCACGCCGATCACGCCGATCGCACCGATCACGAGGCCGCGCAGGACGCCGCGATACGCGTTCTTCAGCGCGCCGTCCGCAGAGCGCTCGCGCAGGCGCACGAAGAGGAGGATCACCACCAGGAAGAGGGCGGCGAGTCCAGTGTGGAAGAGCCACGACGCCTTCCCAATGGCGTGCTCGGAGGCGGCGTAGATGCGGGCGTTGAGTGTTGGATCGAGCAGGTCGCAGCCCAAGATGGCGCCAGCGCCAACGAGTACCAGGATCTCCGCCGCGCGGCCGCGCGCGAGGCGCAGGAGGGCGTGTGGTGTGCGAAATGCGGACATGCACACATAGTAGCGGCGAAGCCTCATAATCGCCGCATGATCCTTCCAGAGCCGCGCGACAGGTTCCGTGGTCGACTCCCAAAGCGTTGGGTGGCGATCGACTTTGAGACGACCGGCATCTGGAGCAAGGAGCCCGACGTTGCCGTGATTGAGGTTGGTCTCATCACGTACGAGGGCGATCACGAAGTTGCCGCCTGGTCCACGCTCGTCAAGTCTGGAACGCCAGTGAGCGACTTCATCGCCGAGCTAACCGGCATTACACAGTTGATGGTGGATACGGACGGGATTGATGCAGATGATGCTGGCGATGCGCTCGCCGAGCGGCTCGCTGGCGCGGAGCTCGTGATTGCGCACAACATGGCGTTTGACATCAATGGGCTCGACTGGCTCGGCATTGAGCTTGGGCGCGATCAGCACACCTTCTGCACCATGAAGGGGCTCACCGCCCCTGATCAGAAGTGGCCACGCCTTGAAGAGGTGGTCGCCGAGTTCCACATCAAGACGGAGGGGCAGGCACACCGCGCCGAGAGTGACGCCCGCACCGCCGGCCGCGTCTTCATTGAGATGGTGCGCCGCGGCTATTAGCTTCGCCCGTTCGTGTCAGGCACTTGACACAGGTGGGATCTACGGTAGGGTTGCCGATCCCGCACGGCGCCGCCGTACGGCTCTGTTGAGCGAAAGGAGCCCTATGAGTCAACTCTCCAGCCGCATCCGCGCCGACGTCCCAAAGCGTCGCCGCCCAAATCGCGCCCGCCTAATGAGCGTCTATGTGGCGGGTGCAACCGCCTACTGCGCCTGGGCGTATCCAAGCGAGCGCCTCGTGATCACCACCGCGCCAATGGGCCCGGAGATCGTCACGCTGATTGAGCAGCTCGACGCAAACGACGCCGTCTATTTAGAGGAGGGCGCCACAGAGATTGAGGAGATCGACTTCGCCGCATCGTTCAGCGCCTATCTCCCGGACGGCATGACAACTAAGCGGCAACGCGCCGCGGTGCCGTCATCCGCGCGCCGCGCGCTCGGCGTTGCACTGCTTGCGCGCAGCAAGGCGCGCAGAAACATCTCGTAAGCACGCGGCGCGCACATCGCGCGAACCGACCAGAGCGCAACAAGAAGCCCCGCCCAGATGGGCGGGGCTTCTCATCTTCAGCGAAGAGCGCGCCGCACGAACGCGACGCGAGTCAGCTTACTTGTTGTTTGTACCGAAGATGCTCCAGCCGGCAGCTGCGGCAGGTGCCGCTGCAGCCTTCTTGGATGACTTCTTCTTCGAAGCCTTCTTCTTCTTTGGCGCGGCCTTCTTGGCAGCGGCCTTCTTGACAGCCTTCTTCGCCGTCTTCTTCTTTGCGGTCTTCTTGGCAACCTTCTTCACAGCCTTCTTAACGGCCTTCTTGGCTACCTTCTTGACGGCCTTCTTCGCAGCGGCCTTCTTAGGAGCCGCCTTCTTCTTGGCCTTCTTTACCTTTGGCGCGGCAGGCGCTGCAGCTGCAACAGCCTTCTTTGCCTTCTTCTTTGCTGCCATGTTTTTCACCTCAACTAAACTCCCCAGGACCCATCTGGTCCTGCGACCTCTAGCGTGCCAGACCGCGGCGATTTTGTGAAGCGCACAAGTTGCAGGACGCAACGGCGGCCCGCCGTTAACGACCCGTTCAGCCCCGCGGGGTCAGGTGGATTCCCGCCAGGGTGCATCGCACCGAGCCGCCAGAGCGCTCAATGGTTGGGATGCTGATCGGGAAAACGTGCGTAAATCGCTCGATCAGCGCGCGTTGATCGGGTCGCAGCGCCGCCGCCGCGCGCGACGAGAGGGCGAAGATGGGCCGATCATCGGCACCCAAAAGCTCAAGGCCGTTTCCGGCAAATTCGGCGATCTGCCCGGGGTCCAGCGCCACCACCACCCGCCCGGAGGCGGCGAGCCGCGCCCCCACCCGGGCCCGCTCGGCCGGGTCGGGGATGTTGCCGAGGCCTGCGGTGACGAACTCGCTCCCAATGGAGAGCACCACATTGGTGTGATAGATCGGCGCGCCGTGCGCATCCACCGTGTCGAAGATCTCTGCGTCGTATCCCATTGCAGAACACCAGCGCAGTGCTGCTGCCGTGTGCGCG
>JAPLHQ010000073.1 GCA_026389555.1 Chloroflexota bacterium | reverse complement strand
GGTGATCTTCGCCGTTCGCAAGAAGGGGGCGCCGCCCGCACTCTGACGCAGCAGGATCTCTCGCCGTCGCCACACATCCACTGCGCCACCACGTGCAAGTTCAACCGCCGCGATGATCGCTGGATCCTCCGGTCGATAGCTCTGTACCCAGGCACTCCCCGCCGTTGTACCGCGCCCGAGCCTCCCTGTTGCCTGCACGATGAGCGAGACGACACGTTCGGCCGCCCGCTCATCTGGGAGGAGGAGTCCAGTGTCCGCGGAGACTACGCCAACAAGCGCGAGGCGCGGAAGGTCGAGCGCCTTTGCGGCAAGTGCCGTACCGATGAGCAGCTGCGTGCGGCCACTACGGAAGGCGTCAAGGATGCGATCGCCTGCGCCGATCGCCGCTGCAGCATCTGCATCGAGGCGATCCACAGAAACCGCAGGGAGGAGTCGCTTCACGTCAGCCTCGAGTCGCTCAGTTCCACCACCGATTGCACGAATCCGCGCACTCTGACAGGAAGGGCAACGCGTCAGCGGCTCAGCGACAAGGCCACAGCCGTGGCAGCGCAGCAGCGAGCCCGCGCTGTGGAGCACCAGCGGTCGCTCGCACGATGGGCAGGACTGCGCCGCGCCACAATCTCTGCAGAGGAGCGCCGACGCAAGACCGCGGCGATTGATGATCAAGAGCGCCTGCTCCCCATCACTCCAGCGCAGGCCCTCGAGAGCGGCGAGGAGTGGACGGCTGATCATTGACTTCCAGCCCTCTTCCAACTCACGGCGCATATCCACCACCTCAATCTGCGGCGCGGCCGTGCGCCCCTCAAGGGTGATGTGACGCCATAAGAGCAGTTCAGCACGCGCGAGCGTCTCAATGGCTGGCGTAGCGCTGATCAAGATGACGGGCGCCTTCGCCGCCTCACCGAGCATGAGGGCAGCATCACGCGCATGAATGCGTGGCATTCGTTCCGACTTGTACGCGGACTCATGCTCCTCATCAACAACGATCAGCCCCACTTCGTGGCTCAGCGCACCGATCGCCGTTCGGGTACCGACAACAAGGTGCGGTCCCGGCAGTGTGAGTCGCGCGTGCGCATCGAGCCGCTCGCCTTGGCTCGCTCCAGCGTGGATCAGTTCGGCGTCAACCCCGGTTGCAGCCAAGAGTGCATCAGCGGCTACCGCAACCTGTGTTGTCTCTGGGACGAGCCAGAGCACCGATCGTCCTGCGCGCAGTGTGCGTGCCACGATCTCTGCCGCAACACGACTCTTGCCAGACCCTGGTGGCCCATCAAGCAGCGTCACACCCACGCCAAGGTCCGCAGCGAGGAGCGACTCCTGCCCCCTACTCCACGCCGGCGTACCCGCCTCGTACTGAGCGTCGCTCGTCCGCCGATCTGCATGGCGCCGTTGACGGCGGCGCAGCTCAACGTTCACAAGGCCGAGTACTTCAAGTCGTCGCACCGCACTTAGGCCACCAGGAAGATCCGCGGCTCGCACAAAAGGTTCGTCTGTTGCAGCCGCAGCCTCAAGGCGAGCAAGGATCTCCTGTTGACGAGCACCACGCGGCGCAGGCTGCGCCGCCGCTGCGGCAGATCGCTCCTGCAGCGGAACAAGACTCGCGTACGCCTCTTGAATGACGCGCCCGCTGACTGCGCTCAACTGCCATCTTCGTTCGATTCGTCCTTCGCGCTCCCCTGTTCGCAGCAGCGTGAGCAGTGCGGTGCGAGCACGGCCGCGTGCACCGCTCAGCCGATCAACTGGAGACCACTCCTCTGTGATGCCGGCGCGACGCTCAGCCTCACTCGGTACTCCAACGAAGCGCACTACCGCCTCGACCTTGTCGAGAAGTCCTGGTGGCAGCAGCGAGCGAAGGGTGAGGCCTGGCGGCGCACACCAGTGCTCTGCAGCGCGGAGTGCCAACTGCATGCCGAGCGGACCGATCAGGACGCTCTCGCCGAGTCTCGCCTCAACGCGCTTGAGCTGGAAACCATCTGGCGCCGCGTATTCGCCAGGGGCTCCTACAACGATGCCAACGGCGCGCCGGCTGCCGAATGGCACAACGACGCCATCGCCAACAGTAAGTTCATCGCGCTCTGGCGGGAGGTAGTCGTAGAGTCGCTCGCCTTGTGCGCCAGGGAGGTCAACGGCAACACGCACCGTTGCGGACGAACCCGCGCGCTGATGAGCTGGGGGTGTTTCGGCCCCGCTCACACCGTAATCCGGCGCTCCGGATGCTTGGCGCGTTCAGCAAGGACGATCTTCTCGACCTGCGCCGCCGCCTCTTCCGGGTAACCAGTCTCATTCAGGACGAGATAGTCGTACTCCTTCGCGCGGTCCATCTCTACGATGGCACTCTTCGCTCGCGTCACGAGCTCCTCCGCCGTCTCCGTCCCGCGACCAGCGAGCCTGACGGCGAGCGCCTCCGCCGACGGAGGGGCAATGAAGATCAGGATCGCCTCTGGGATTGCGGCGCGGACGCTCCGCGCCCCCTGAACATCGATCTTCAGGATTGCATCTTGGCCACGCTCAAGCGCATCACGCACCTCGCTGCGCGGTGTTCCATAGGAGCGGCCATGAACCGATGCGGACTCAAGGAGCCCAGATGCGGCGTTCAGTGCTGCAAAGGTTTCATCCGTATGGAAGTGATAGTGGACGCCGTTCATTTCGCCGGCGCGTGGCTCACGGGTGGTGCAGGTCACCACATAGTGGAAGGTCTGACCGATCGGACGACGGCGCAACTCATTGATGATGGTGTCTTTCCCCACGCCGCTCGGCCCAGAGATCACGATCACCTGCGCCCCCGCTGCACCTTCACGTCGCTGACCTGGCATCAGCCCTCCGATCTCTCTCCGTGCAACCGTAGCGTATCAAGTGGGAGTTGCAGATCGGCTGGCAGCGGCGCCTCTAAGCGCATCAGCCGCCCATCGCGTGGATGCGTGAAGGCGATCCTCCAGGCGTGCAGGAAGAGGCGCGTCGTCCCCTCAGGGCCGCGCCGACTCGTCCCGTTGCCGTAGGTGGGGTCGCCAGCAATCGGATGCCCAATCTCCGTTAAGTGAACACGAATCTGATGGGTTCGCCCAGTGATGAGATCAACCTCAAGCAGCGTCCAGCCGGCAAAGCGCTCCTTCACGCGATACCCGGTCGTTGAGGCGCGACCACCAGCAACGACCGCCATCCGCTTCCGCTCTGAAGGGTCGCGTCCAATTGGTGCCTCAATGCGCCCAACCTCGGCGGCAACGGGGCCCTGCACCAGTGTGATGTACGTCTTCTTGACGCGGCGCGCCTTGAGCTGCGCCATCAGGCTCGATTGTGCGAGGTCACCCTTCGCAACAACCAGGAGCCCAGAGGTGTCCTTGTCGAGCCGATGCACAAGGCCAGGACGTGCCACACCAGCGATGCCAGGAAGATCTTCCACGTGGTGCAGTAGGGCGTTCACGAGTGTCCCCGTCGCATGGCCAGGCGCCGGATGCACCACAAGGCCGGCCGGCTTGTCCACCACCAGGATGTCTTCATCTTCATAGACCACGCTGATCGGAATCGCCTCAGCCAGTAGCTCTGCATCTGCGATTGGTGGAATGGAGAGATGCAGCGTGCCACCCGGGACGAGCGTGCTGCTGGCACGCACCACAAGACCATTCATCGTCAGTCGACCTTCACTAATCAGTCGCTGCACAAACGAACGGGAGAGACCACAACGATCGGCAACAAAGCGATCGACGCGTTGACGCGCCGCCTCAGGTGGGATCGGCAGGTCAATCTCGCGCGGATCACTCATGGTGCGACGCCGGGGGCCTTGAGCGTCCAGCAAAGAGCGTTTGAACGAGCAAGAGCAGGATGCCGAGCGAGATCGCCATATCGGCAACGTTGAAGGTCCAGAATCGTGTAGCGCCTAGGCCAAGATCAATAAAGTCAAACACGAACCCGTTCACGAGCCGATCAAAAAGATTGCCGATCGCACCGCCAACGAGGAGACCTGTTGTCAGCGTCAAGAGCGATGGGCGGCTCACACCTTCACGTTCGTGAAGAAGGGCGAGCAAAAGAATCACGCCGATACTCAAGAGGGCAAGGAGTGGCGCGCTCCCCTGAAAGAGCCCAAAGAGACCCCCTCGATTCTCACTCCGAATCAGGCGCACTGAGCTGCCCACCAGTTCAATCGGCGTACCTGTAGTCAGCAGGCTCGCCACCCACTCTTTGCTGATTCGATCAACAACGAGAACCGTGAGCGCAGTGACTCCGAAGGCTGCCCGTCTCATTCGGTGACACGTCGGATGGCGAGCGTGGCCTCACCCGCCGAGAGCGGGACGCTTCCGCGATGCCACTCTTCTCCAACTGGGTCGCGGTCAACTTCTTGAATGTTCTGGGCACCAACAGCGGCGGCAATTGCCGCTAAGTGCGTCGCGAGTGGAGCCTTCGCGCCAGTAGCCTGCAGCTCGATGCGATCCTCACGCCGAAGGCCAGCCAGTTTCCGCAGATCCTGCACGGCGCGCATCAGCTCGCGCGCGTCGCCCTCGCTGATCAGTTCAGGAGTGAGCGCCGTGTCTAGCTCCACGACGAGTCCGTCATCCTCAGCGACATGCTGCCCCTCACGCGGCACCGCCTGCACCTCAATCTCATCGGCGGCAAGGTCAACGCCAGCAATCCGCACCGCACCGCTGGCGAGGAACTCTACGGCACCGTCGCGTGCCGCCTGCATCACCGCCTGAGTGGATCCTCCGAGCCGCTTCCCCACCTTCGGCAGGAGCACCTTGACGCGGCGTTCAAAGAGTCCTGACGCATCGCCAACCGCCTCGACACTCTTCACGTTGAGTTCGTCAGCCAAGATCTCGCGAAGTTCGGCCTCGTCGCTACCGCTGACGCCAAGGACGACACGCGCCCGAGCGAGCGGCTGACGTGTGCGAATGTTCGCTAAACTGCGAACTGAGCGACCGAGTTCTGCGGCACGGATGATGCGATCCATTGACGCTTCCAGCGCCTCATCACGCCACGGAACGCTCTCAGCGGTCGGCCAGTGCAGCAGATGAATGCTCCCTGGCGCCTCCCCCGCGCGAATCGCCGCAGCGAGCGGACGCTCAGCGCCACCAACCACCTGCGAGGTGCCCGTCGAATCGGCGAGTCCTGCACTCGCAAGGTTGCGGTAGATCGCGTCCGTAAGGAATGGCGCGATTGGGGCGGCGACACGTAGCAGTGTCAGCAGCGCCTGGTGCAGCGTGTCAAATGCGGCATCACGATCTTTAGCCGGTGCATCGGGGGCGAACCGCTCACGGGTGCGGCGGAGATACCAGGTTGAAATCTCATCAATCCCCTGCTCAAGGCGCCGCACCGCGCTGTAGGCGTCATAGGCGGTGAACGAGCGCTCAGCTGAGGCGGCGAGCTCCGCTGAGCGACTGAGGATCCAGCGGTCCATCACGCTTCGACCCTTCGCCGTTGCGCCGCTCCCCTTCGGCGTCCAGCCGGCGGAGGCGGCCTGCCCAACCAGGAAGGCGTACACGTTCCAGAGGACGAGGAGCCGGCGGCGCGTCTCATCCGCCGCCTCCCAACCGAAGTGCACGTTCTCCTCTGGCCGTGAGCCAACAAAGAGCCAGCGCATCACGTCGGCCCCCATGCGGTCCGCCGCCTCATCAAACTCGATCGAATTCCCCCAGCTCTTATGCATCGCTCGCCCATCGGCACCAACCACAAGGCCGTAGCCGAAGACCGTCTTTGTTGGCTCACTGGAGGCCATCACCGTGGACATGGCGAGGAGCGAATAGAACCAGTTACGGAACTGACCAGGGAAGCTCTCCGTGATGAAGTCGGCAGGGAACCAGCGCTTCCAGTACTCAGGATCCTCTCGGTAGCGCATCGTGGAGAAGGAGACGATCCCCGCATCAAGCCACGGATTCCCAACGTCAGGAACGCGCGTCACCTTGGCGCCGCATCCACTACAGTCGATCTGTACCTCATCAATGTATGGACGGTGTGCCGTGTGCCCTTCAAGCGCCGCCGCACCAGCGGTTGCGCGGTCTTCGAGATCCTTCCGTGAGCTCAGCACCTCCACCTTGCCGCACGCGGTGCATTCGTAGATTGGAAGTGCGAGGCCCCAGTAGCGCTTCTTTGAGATCATCCAGTCGCTCATGTTGCGTAGCCAGTCGAGCTCGCGCTCGTAACCAAACTCTGGAAGCCAGGTGATGCGATCCACCACCGCCATGATCTGGTATCTCAGGCTCGCCTCAATCTCCGCCTTGGTCAACTGATCGCGTGGCTTCTCGTAGAGCGGCCCCATGCTGATGAACCACTCATCAACGAGCCGAAAGACGAGCGGCGTTGCGCAGCGCCAGCAGTGCGGGTAGCGGTGTGTGATCTTCTCGCGGCGCAGCAGGCTCTTTGCGGCGGTGAGGTGCGTGAAGACGTCCTCTGTCACCTCATGCCACTCGCGACCACTCAGGTTGCCAAAGCCGTCAAGGTAGACACCAGATTCATCGATCGGTGCGATCGCGGGGAGCCCTTCAGCAACGCCGAGCTTATGGTCGTCACTCCCGCATCCAGGCGCAATGTGCACGATGCAGGTTCCCTCTTCAGAGCCAACCTCGTCCCATGCGATCACGCGGTGTGCCGCTCCGTCTGGGCCGAGCGCCTCACTCACCGCTGGGAGCGCGTCAAACGGCGCACGGTACTTCCAACCGATCAGTTCTGATCCCTTCCGTGTCTCAAGCAGCTTCGCGCGCGGAGCGCCGCCGCCGAGTGCTGCGGCGCGGCGCGAAGCGCCGATCCAAAGCTTGCGGCCGTCAAACTCCACCAGTTCGTAGTCGAGCGTGGGCTGGACTGCGGCGGCAACATTCGCCGCAACGGTCCACGGCGTGGTGGTCCATGCGATGAGCTCCTCGCCTGGACGATCCACAAGTGACAGGCCGAAGTAGAGCGACTGGTCTTCACGATCCGCATATCCCTCAGTCATCTCGTGCTGGCTGATACCGGTGCCGCAACGGGCGCACCAGGGCATGCTGTCGCTCCCCTTGTAGAGCCAGCCACGCTCATGGCACTTCGCAAGGAAGGTCCAGATCAGATCGTTATTCTCATCAGAGAAGGTGAAGTACGATCCGCCAACCTCTGGCGTGCCGAGCCGTCCGATCAGCTGCTCTGCCGGACCACTCACTGGTCCGTTCGCACCGTTAATCGTGACCGGCGTTGCCGGATCCTTTGCGAGCGCGTCGCGCAACTTCAGCAGGTCCGCTGGATCGTTCCAGTCCATCCACATGCCGAGTCGAATCGACTGCTCCGTCTGCCGCGCTGCGTAGGTGAGGACGCGCTGCTTGCAGAGGCTGATGAATTCGGCGAGTCCCTGCTCCTCAATCTGACGCTTGGATGTGTAGCCGAGCTCGCGCTCAACGTTCACCTCAACCCAGAGTCCCTGACAATCGAATCCCTGTTGCCAGCGCAACTCGTGGCCGAGTGAGGCACGAAAACGCTGAAAGAGATCCTTGTACGTACGCCCCCAGGCGTGGTGGACTCCCATCGGATTGTTCGCGGTGATTGGACCGTCAAGGAACGACCAGGCCGGACCCCCCGTCGTCTGTGCGCGCAGACGCTCAAAGACGCCCTCCTCCCGCCAGCGACGGAGCGCCTCGTGCTCAATGCTGATGAGATCTGGACGGGCATCCACAGGGTTGAACATGCTACGGAGCGTGCCACGCGCGTCCCTGCATGGCAAACGGAGCGGCGACTCTTCCCCCGTCGAGGCGCTATCGTGCTGGTGTGAGTAGTACGACGGTCTCCCCTCGCTTCTCCGCCTTCACCGCCGCCCTCCTCTCCGCCCTCGTCCCTGGGCTCGGCCAGGCCTATCAGCGCCGCTGGCGCGCCGCTCTCACCCTCTTCGCCCCACCCTTCCTCCTCCTCGCGGCGGTTGGTGGCCTCTTCACCGCAGACGGCCCCGCCGGTCTGCTCGGCCTCCTCCTCTCACCGATCGGCCTGAGCGCTGCAGGGGTCCTCAACCTGCTCGCCGCAGCCTGGCGCGTTGCGGCGGCCGTTGACGCATGGCGCAGTGCACTGACGCGCGGCGCAGGAGTGCGCCCACTCCTCCTCTCTAGTGTTGGCCTCGCGACCACACTCGCGGTCAGCCTATGGATTCACCTCCTCGCTGGTGGTTACGTTGCAACCGCATCGGCCCTGGTCGGCGGCATCTTCAGCGGAACGGGCGATGACGGCGCAACGCCTGGCAGCAGTGAGCCTCCCAGCTGGAATGGAACGGAGCGACTCAACGTCTTGCTCATCGGCGTCGACCAGCGACAAGGAGAGAACAGCTTCAACACCGACACCCTGATCGTCGCAAGCGTTGACCCAACGAAGGGCTCGGTCAGCATGTTCAGCATCCCGCGAGACACGGTCGATGTGCCAGTCCCAGCGAATGCGCGCGGACTCTACGGTGCAACCTATGGCAACAAGATCAACTCGTACTACAGCTCTGCAAAGGGGAACCCCGACACCTTCCCCAGCGGTCCAGGACCAGCCCTCCGCGAACTACTCGGCGAACTCTATGGCATTCGCATTGACTACTCCGTGATGGTCAACTTCAGCGGCTTCCGCGAGATCGTTGACACGCTCGGTGGCGTGCGCATCACCACACGCAACCCAGTTGTAGATGAGACCTACCCTGCCGGTGTCGGCTATCTCCGCCGCGTCAGAATGCCAGTCGGCGTGCGGACAATGGACGGGCAGGAGGCGCTGATCTTCGCACGATCACGACACGGCAGTTCAGACTTCGGCCGAGCGGAACGCCAGCAAGAGGTGATCGCCGCAGTGAGAGCGCAGACAGATGTCCAGGCGATCACCGCAAACCTGCCGAGCCTTGCAACCACGCTAGAGGGCGCAATCAAGAGCGACTTCCCGCAAAGTGATTTGCCACGACTCCTAGAGCTCCTCGGTCGCATTGAAAACTCCAGCATCAAGAGCATCGTCTTCACCCCACCCACCTACCAAACGGTTGGCAGTGATGCGCGTGGCTACACTCTCACGCCAGATGTTGAGAAGATCCGCAGCGCGATCGCCGCAGCATTCGCCGCAGAGCCCACACCGGACGAAGTAGAAGGGAAGGCGATCCTGCGCGAAGCGGCGCGCATCTGGGTGCTCAACGGAACTGGCCGACCAGGCGAGGCGGCAACATTCGCCGCGCTACTCGTGCGTGCCGGCCTCGAAGCGTCAGCTCCGCTCGGCATCGTGCCAGAGGAGATCGGACTCCTGAGCACTCGACTAATCGTCTACAACGGCGCAGCGCTCCGCATCCCAGTGACCCTCGCGCTCATCGAACGGACGATGGGGATCAAGGCCATTCAGATCGACGATCCTAGCGTCACGGTAGATATTGAAGTGATTACTGGCGCCGACCTCTCATCGATCGGCGAATAAGAACGAGGCGGCGAATAACAACGAGCGGCGAGTAGCGACGCGATCGCTCGTTCGTTACGATCGGTTCTTTGCCGCTCCATAAATCGGAGTGAGCCAGTGGGCGTACTCAGGGACTCGACCTTGAACCGCCGCAAAGTACCGCTCCTGGATCCTCTTCGTGACTGGGCCAATCGCACCAGTCCCGATCGGGCGATGATCCACCTCAATCACCGGCGAGATCTGCGCCCCAGTGCCACAGAGGAAGAGCTCGTCACCGATGTAGAGCTCACTGCGGTCAATTGAACGCTCGACAACCTTGATCCCAAACTCACGGGCGATCTCAATCACAGCAGCACGCGTGATCCCTTCGAGGATGTCGTCGTTCGCGCCTGGGGTGATCAGCGTGTCGCCACGCAAGAGGAAGAGGTTCTCTGCTGAGCCCTCGGAAACCTTTCCAGCCTCCGTGAGGACGATCGCCTCGTCGTGGCCATTCAACATCGCCTCGCTCTTGGAGAAGGCGCTATTCACGTAGTTCCCCACCACCTTAGCCCGCGCCGGGATCGCAAGGTCCGTGGTTCGACGCGTGGCCACGGTGGCGCAGCGGATGCCGTTATCAACATCGATATAGTTCCCAAACGGGATGGCAATCACGTAGAAGTTGTTTGCAAGTTCGTGCAGGCGTACGCCGATCGCCTCGGTGCTCTTGTAGACGCTCGGACGAACGTAGACATCCTCCTTGTACCCGTTCTTCTGGAGGAGTTCAACGATGATCTTCCGCAACTCAGCAACCTCTGGAAGCGGGTCCATCATCAAGATCTTGCAGGAGGCGCGAAGACGCTCTAGATGCTGGTCCAGCTTGAGAGCGTAGAGCTCGCCCTGCTCAGCATTCCAATAGGCGCGGATCCCCTCAAAGGTTGCGGTCCCGTAGAGGAAGGCGTGCGTCATGACGTTGACCTTCGCGTCCGCAAGCGGGCGGAACCCACCCTCGAAGTATGCGATCGCGTTCTTCGCCTCGTTCGCCATCTCTACCTCCTATGCCCGCAGGGTGCTTGGCGGCAGGTGCGCCGCGTTATGAAGCAGCCTACGCGACGAGGCGCAGCAAGGCAACGAGTGCCGCCGCCACGGCGACCGTAGCGATCAAGAGTGCGCGCGCTCGCTCGGGAACGCGCGGGCTGAGTCGCCCTCCCGCATAGCCCCCCGCAGCCGCGCCGAGTCCTGCAGCGAGCAGTTCAGACGAAGTGATCCCCGCGCCAGCCATCGTCGCTGTAGCCAAGTTCGAGAGGACGCCAATCGCACTCGATCCAACGATCACCGCCACGCTCGTAGCGGTTGCCGCCTCGATGCGCATCGGCCCAAAGCGGCGGGCGGTCGGAACAACGAAGACGCCGCCGCCAATGCCGAGTGCGCCGCTAAAGAAGCCGCCCGCCCCTCCCCCAAGGAGGAGCTGTCCCGTCCGGTGATCACTTCGCTTCGTCGCCAGCGGGCGATCAGGGAGAAGCGCGTCGCGCGCTACCGCCACGGAGATCACAGCGAAGACCAGGAGGAGCGGCTCCTCAGGGAGCCGCT
Source organism: Chloroflexota bacterium (assembly GCA_026389555.1). Taxonomy (GTDB): domain Bacteria; phylum Chloroflexota; class Limnocylindria; order Limnocylindrales; family Limnocylindraceae; genus Limnocylindrus. Next base: position 25,459 of record JAPLHQ010000073.1, on the reverse strand, counting down.
GCGCCGCAACGCCACCGAGCGCTGAACCGATAAACGCTGCGGGCGCCAGCGTCAGCAGCGCGCTGCGATCAATGAGGCGACGCCGTGCTGCGGGGAGGAGCCCAGCAATCGCGCCAACGAAGACGGCGGCGAGGCTCAACGGTGTTGCGGTTGAGAGCGCCACTCCCGTCAGAAGGAGCGCTGGCACGATGATGATTCCCCCGCCGAGCCCCGCGATCGTTCCGTAGAGGGCCGCCGCGGCCGTGATGGCCGCGATCAGCACCACGTGGTGCTAGCCGAGGTGCTGCGGAGCGTACGGAAGGAGTGCCATCTGACGCGCGCGCTTGAGCGCCGTCGTCAGCTCATGCTGATGCTGCGTGCAGTTCCCCGTCTTCCGTCGTGGCTCAATCTTGGCGCGATCGGAGATGAAACGGCGTAGCCGATTGACCTCCTTGTAGTCGATCACGCCACGCTTGTCGCCGCAGAATGAGCAGGTTCGACGACGTCGCGCCGCACCGAACTTGTCATCACGCTTCTTGAATCGCTTTGGTGCCTCAGCCATGTTGCTCTCCTCTCAATATCTACAGGGTTGGTTTAGAAGGGAAGGTCGTCGAGATCACTCGGCGCCGCCTGTGAGCCGCCATCTGCGGCGGCTGCCGCTGGTCGCGGTGCCTGCTCGCGGGCAGGTGCCCCACCTTCGGACTCTCGCGGTCGATACTTCAGCAGCTCGAACTCGTCGGCAACAATATCGAGGCTCACCTGCGTGGTTCCATCCTTCGCCTCGTAGGTTCGTGCTTCGAGTCGACCGGTGACAAACACCTCATGCCCCTTGCGCAGGAACTCAGCGAGCTTCTCTGGACGAGACTTGCCCGCATCAGCGCCGGCGCGACCGAAGATCGTGACGCGATACCAGGTGGTCTTATCTTCGCCGCCCGCCGTTCGCGCGCGCTCACTCACCGCCACGCGCATCGAGAGGCGCGGACGATTCTGGCTATCAAAGGCGAGTTCGGGATCCGCACCCAGGTTGCCGATCAGCGTGATCTTTGCGTACGTCATCGCTCGGCCTACTCGACGGCGGCCGGAGCGGCGTCGCTCTCAGCCTCGTCGATGAACGAATCAGCAGCGGCTGCTGCGGCGGCGGCATCAGCCGCCTCCTCTTCCAACTCATCGCTGATCGCAGAGGCTGGGCGCTCGTCGCGGACGACAAGGTGACGCAGCACCTCTTCGGTGATCAGGAGGACACGCTCAATTTCAGCAATTGCCGAAGCGGGCGACTCAAAGAGGAAGATCTGGTAAATCCCGTCGCGGCTCCCCTCAATCTCGTACGCCATGCGACGTCGTCCCCATGGGACGTTCTTGAGGATGGTTCCACCGGATTCGGTGATTGAGCGAACGGTTCGCTCGAGGATCGCCTTGCTGCGATCTTCTGCAACATCTGGTCGCAGAATCATCATGAGCTCATAACGGCGCATTGCGCGCTCCTTCCTATGGATTCGCCCCGGTGCACCCTACGCAACTTGCGCAGTGGGCCGGAGCCGAAAGGCAGAGCGGGAGTGTAGCACTTGGCGGTGCAGCATGAGGGGTGGGGTGAGCGACGGGGCGATGGGTTGTGGAGGCGACGGCCGGATTCGAACCGGCGAATAGGGGTTTTGCAGACCCCCCCCTTAGACCACTTGGGTACGTCGCCCCGTTCTCTGTTGGCTGCCCCTCGAGGATTCGAACCTCGGTTCACGGATTCAAAGTCCGGTGTCCTACCACTAGACGAAGGGGCATCGACCCCGGATCCCTAGAGAGTTGGAGCGGAAGACGGGACTCGAACCCGCGACCTTCACATTGGCAATGTGATGCTCTACCAACTGAGCCACTTCCGCGCCGTTAACAACCGCTGATGGTGCCGAGAGCCAGATTCGAACTGGCGACACCGCGCTCTTCTAACAACCGCTGATGGTGCCGAGAGCCAGATTCGAACTGGCGACACCGCGCTCTTCAGGCGCGTGCTCTACCAACTGAGCTATCTCGGCCCGTTGGCCGCCTGCCACGGCGACCTCAAACACCAACTGGTGGAGGATACCCTCCGCGGCGAGAGGGCGCAACGGAGGGTCACTCGGTTCGTCTTGGGGGTGGGGTCCTGCCCATGTGGGCTCTGGTGGGCGGTGAGGGGCTCGAACCCCCGACCCCCTCGGTGTAAACGAGGTGCTCTACCAACTGAGCTAACCGCCCGGTGCAGCCGCCCTCCGGCGACGGATCAAGAGAAGTGTGGTGCCCAGACCGGGACTTGAACCCGGATGACTTGCGTCATACGCCCCTCAAACGTACGCGTATACCAATTCCGCCACCTGGGCACAGGTGCTGCGTCCGTGACGCTGCTGCTGGTATCGAGGAAGGGACTTGAACCCATACGTCCTTGCGGACACTGGCTCCTGAAGCCAGCGCGTCTGCCAATTCCGCCACCTCGACCCGTTCGTGGCCTCGTGATCGCTCATTCAGCCGCGAGGCGGAACGATAGCACATCCCGAAGGTGAGTTTCAGGCTCCTGCACGAGGAGCGGCGTCACCCCAGTCAGGCGTGGAGCGATGAGGAGTTCGCGCGCAAGGAAGCGGATCGGAAGGAGGTAGTTGTTCGCCGCACACCAGCGCTGGACTGCCGCCAGGGCCTTCTTCCGTACCTCAAGGGCGACCGGCTGACGGGCCGCGTTCAAGAGGGAGTCCAGCTCCTTCAACTGAATTCCAACGATGTTTCCGCCGGTCAAGACCGCTGCAGAGCCGAGGAGCGGATAAAGATCTGGGTCGATCCCCACGTCAACGTTGAGCACTGCGAGGTCAAAGCTTCCGGTAGCGAGGCGCTCTGTCAACGTTGCAGCATCAACCTCGGTCACAACGGTGGGAATACCGAATGCGCTCCACGACGCAGCGGCCTGGTTCGCAACCGCAGCATCCTGCGGGAAGGCCTGGGCGGATAGCGTCAAGATTTCAAGCGAGACTGGCTTCTTATCAGCATCGACCCAGACCCCCTCCTTGAACTTCCACTTTGCGGCGAGTAGCTGCTTCGTTGCGTAGTCGGAACCTCGAACCGGGGCTGGCACTTCGGACCAGCCCCATGAGAGCGGCGATACTGGGGCGGCAACCTCCCGCCCACCGTAGGCGCTCGTGATCTGGCTCGGCGCAAGGAGCGCGCGAAGTCCGAGGCGCAACTTTGGGTGACGAAGGACGGTCCCCGGTCGCAGATTAATGGCAATCCCGTTGAAGACGGTAGAGCCCAGCTCAGCTCGCCCCCCAAAACTTGTCGCCGCAGTAGTGCTGTTCTCCCAGTCGAGCCCAACCAGGGCATCAAGCTCCTTCGAGCTCCATGCACTCAACGCATCCTCAGCCTTGGCGTAGAAGCGCAGCGCAATCGTTTCAACGCTGCTCGTTCCGCTACCGCTCGTCGCCGCGTTCAGTGCTAACTGGTCCCCTGCAAGAAGATCGGTTCGTCGCTGAAGGGCGGCGGCGCTACTACTCAAGCCAAGCACGCGAAAGGGTCCAGTTCCCATAGGAGCGGCTGCAGCCTCAAGTTGAGGGATCTCGCGCGCCGCACTTCCACTGAAGAGATGCGCTGGAAGCAGCGGTAGCGTCCCAAGTGACGCTGGGAGATTCGCGAGTGGTCGTGGCGTACGAATGATCAGCGCTCCGTCACTCTCCCCCACCTCAACTGTCAGCGCCTCCCAGTAACCGCCATCCCGTCCGAGCTCTCCAGCAAGGCCGATCGTCAGCTGCGCGTCGGCGGCGCTCACCGGCGTCCCGTCTTCCCACGCCGCGGCGGGGTCGATCGTGAAACTCCATGTCAGCGCGTCCTCGCTCACACTCCAGGCACTCGCCAGATCCGGTCCTGGCGCTCCGCCAACATCAAGTCGTGTAAGCGCCCGATACGTGAGTGCGACGATCGCGCGGTCCGCACCGCTCTTGGCGAAGAGCGGAAGAGGTTGCGCTGGAATGCCGACAACGCCCTCAGAAAGCGTTGTGGGCCCCGATGGCAGCGAGATGCCGCTCCCTAGCGAGATACCGCCTCCAGCGCCTGGCGTTGTGAAGAGCCCTGCCTGTTGACCCGCCATGAAGGTCGCGACGGCGAGCGCGAGGAAGGCGGCGGCGCGTCGGAGTGGACTCATGGTGCTGAGGTGCGAGGTGCGACGTTCACGGGCGGGATTCGCCCCTGATCAGTTCGCCTGCAGGTAGCCGACTAGCGAGAAGAGGACGAAGAGGACGACCAGCAGCACCGTGAATCGCATCAGCTGGCGCTCGATGCCACGACGTGATCGATAGACGCTGGAATCGCCGCCGAAGGCGGAGCTAAGGCCAACACCGCGTGCCTGCATCAGGACGGCGATGATGAGGAAGACGCTCACGATAATCTGTCCAACTGCGAGGATCGGATTCATCTGACCTCCGAATGCATCTCTCGGTCACCCATATTAGGCGTACCCGCTCCGCTTCAGTGTAGCACCCCCTCTACTTCCGCTTGCGCAGCAGCGAGCGGCCCGTGACACCCGCTGGAGCCGCGATCCCACTCAGTTCCGCGAGCGTTGGCAGGATGTCAGAGAGCTCACCCTCAGCGAGTTCCACGCCCTCAGCCGCATCGCCTGCGAGGAGTAGAGGGACCTTCATCGATGTGTGGCTCGTGATGGGCTCTCCGTCTGCGGTCCGCATCGTGTCGGCGTTGCCGTGGTCTCCGGTGATCACAAGGAGGGCGCCTGGGCGAGCGAGAGTGGCAGCGGCGATACGTCCAAGCGCAGCGTCCACCGCTTCGCACGCGCGCAGTGTCGCCTCCCAGTTGCCCGTGTGTCCAACCATGTCTGGATTCGCCAGGTTCGCAACGATGAGATGCTCTTCACCGCCTTCAATGGAAGCGACCACCGCATCGGCAATCTCGGCGGCCCGCATCTGCGGAGCGAGATCGTAGGTCGCAACGCTCGGGCTCGGGATGAGGAGGCGACGCTCGCCCGGGAATGCCTCCTCCCTCCCTCCGTTCAGAAAGTAGGTGACATGAGCGTACTTCTCCGTCTCTGCAACGTGAAACTGCCGCAGCCCAGCGTTAGCAACACTCTCGGCGAGCGACGGCACCGCCGTAGGGCCGAAGATCGCAGGACTCCCCGCCTCTTCGCCGTACGAGCTCATCCCGAAGAGCGTTACGGGGAGCTGCGCTGGCCGCGCCGAAGCGGTGAAGACGTTGGCGCTTAGCGCTGCAACGAGTTGGCGGGCGCGGTCAGCACGGAAGTTCGCGTGGATCACCGTGTCGCTCGACCGCATCACGGGATCCTCTCCCTCCGCGGCAAGGAGGACGGTTGGCGTCACAAACTCATCACTCTCTCCTCGCGCATAAGCCTCCTCAATGGCTGCTGCAGCACTTGATGCGTGGGCCCCCTTCCCTGCGACGATCGCCGCGACGGCCGCCGCCGTGCGCTCCCAGCGGTGATCCCGATCCATGGCGAAGTAGCGGCCGGAGATGGTTGCAATGCGTGCAGTGGGGGCGGCGGCGGAGAGGCGCTGCTCGAGATCTGCGAGGTACGCAGGCGCCGATCGTGGCGGCGTGTCACGACCGTCAAGGAAGAGGTGGACGAAGACGGAGCGCACCCCTGACTGATGCGCCGCCTCCGCAAGGGCGACGAGGTGCTGATCGTTGGCGTGTACGCCACCCGGGCCGAGGAGGCTCATCAGATGCAGCCGCCCACCGTGCGCCAACTTCAGCGCGCGCTGAAGCTCCGGTCGCTGGGAGAAGCTACCGTCGGCGAGTGCTGCGTTGATCCGTGGCAACTCTTGCGGCACGCGCTGCCCAGCGCCAATGTTGAGATGCCCAACCTCACTATTGCCCATCTGACCTTCAGGGAGGCCAACGGCTACACCGCTCGCCTCAAGCGCTGTGTGTGGCCAACGCTCGAGCAGTGCGCGCCAAACTGGCATCTTCGCCTGCGCGATCGCGTCCACCGCTGGATCGTTGCCGATCCCAAAGCCATCAATGATCAGCAGGATGAGCGGATTTACCTTCAGTGATGTCATGACGCCACACCAACGGCGGTGGCAATCTCAAGGAGTCGCTCGGCCTGGAGTGAGGCGCCACCGATCAACAACCCGTTGAGGCTCCCCTCTCCTGTTGGGCTCAGGAAGCCCGCAGCACTTTTTCCGTCGACGCTCCCTCCATAAAGAATGCGTAACGATGATGAGGAGGTCTCCGATCGAAGTGCACGAGCCACTGCCGCTGCAACGTCTGGGCTCGCCGCCTGGCCGCTACCGATCGCCCAGACTGGTTCATAGGCAATCGTGACGCCGCTACCTAGCACCGTGGCGACATCACATCCGAGTGTGGCGGCACCAGCGAGGACCTCGCGCCACTGACGCACCACCAGCGCGCATCGCTCGCTCTCTGTCGCCTTCGGGTCGGCATCGCCGAGACAGAGGATTGGCCTGATGCCAGCGGCAACGCAGCGAGCAAGCTTTGCGCCAATCAAACTTCCGCTCTCGCCACGAGCGCGACGCTCTGAGTGACCGAGGATCACCGCGTCAGCAGCGCCGAGAAGATGCGATGCAGGGATCTCTCCCGTTGCGGCTCCGGCAAGGTCGCTGGAGCAGTCTTGTGCGGCGATCCCGAGCTTGAGCGCGTCATGCTCACGGCGAAGGAGCGAGGCGACCGCAACGAGTCCCACCATGCTCGGCGCGATCATCAGCGAGCCTGGAGAGAGTCGCCGCGTGGCACCGAGCGTTGCAATCTGCGCGGCAAGTGCCACCTCCTCACCGGGTGCGAGGTTCGCCTTCCAATTGGCGATCAGGAGTGGCTGGGCTGCGTCGTTCATCGGTAGATCATGGCAGAGCCGCCTCGCTCCGTAAGGCTGCCGCCTGGCGCTCGATCGTTGCGAGCGCACGCTGCACCACGCTGCGCGAGAGGCTGAGTGTCTCGCCAAGCTCTGCGATCGTCGCCTCAGGGTGCGCCAGACGAGCGGAGCTCACGCGTTGCAGCAGGCCAGCGGGCGGTAGGACGCCCTCCTCGATCAACTCTGCCGCCGCGCGCGCCTGGCGCATCCCGGCGAGCACGGCGCGCTGTATATTCGCCGTCTCGGCATTCACACTGCGATTCAGTTCGCCACGAATCTGCCGCACCACACCACGAGCCTCAATCTCAGCGATGGAGCTGCCCGCACCGAGACGTCGCAGCAGGTCCAAGATCTGCGTTCGATCCTTCCAGACGATGACGCCTCGGCCTCGTCGCACGCGATAAAGACCTGATACCCCCTCCGCTTCGAGCGCCGTCACCACGTGACGCGCCTCAACTTGCGTGAGCACGAGCTCCAGATGGATGCGGCCAGAGGCGAGCGAGAGTGACCCGCGACTCAGGATGCGTCCCCGTAGGAAGGCGCTGCGACAGTGTGCTGTTGCATCTGCATCAGCCAGTGCTCGCGCGCGCTTCAGCGCACGGCCACCCGGCGACGCCTCAACGTCGTGAGAGGCCGAAGCGGAGCTGAGTCGATGCACGGTCCTGGCGATTGCAACGTCCGAACGTCGCCCTGGGTCTGCCAGTGCATCAAGTTCAGTGGCGCGACAACACTTCCGCTGCGGAGTAATCGCCGCGAGCTCATGTCGTATTGCACTCACTAGATCGCGCTCGTTTCGGCTCATCAATCAACCTTACGCAAGAGAGGCTTCAACTTCAGCAATGCGTGCGCAAGAAGGAGTGAATCGTGGAGGTGCGGACGCACCTTTGAGGCGATAGAGCGAACCAGAATTGGCGGGCGAGGCTCGGCGCTCGGGCTAGCTGCGCGGGTGAAGCGTGGCTGCAGTTGTAGGCCGGGATCAGCAGCCCCCCTCCGCGAGATCGCCGCCGCAAGGACGAGATCAATCAGCCCCGCCCCCCCATGCGCGACGAGCGCATCCATGTGCGCGTCGAGGTTCATCCCCTCGGTCTCCCCCTCTTGCTCATCGACATTCGCCACCCAGATCAGCGGAGCGCGACGTGCTGCAAGCGCACTCCGAATCTCTGGCACCAAGAGGTGCGGGATGAGGCTCGTATAGAGACTGCCGGGTCCAAGGACGAGCAAGTCCGCCTGCGAGATTGCAGCCAACGCACTTCGCGTTGCTCGCACGGAGGTTGAGTCGAGCGAAACAGAGTCAATACCTCTGGTGCGAGCAAGGCGCGCCTGCCCTATGACGCTGAGACCTGCGCGGGTGCGGCCGCGGAGACGGAGCGCCTCCGTCGTTGCTGGGATGACGCGCCCGCGAACGTTGAGAATGCGATGCACGCGTTCAATGCCGCGCTCAAGGTCGCCACCCTCCTCCGCGATCGCTGCTGCGAGAAGAAGGTTCCCCACAGGATGCCCACGCGTTGCGCCACGCTCTGCCGGAAGGCGATGCTGCAACAGCGCACCAGCGGTTGACTCTGCATCTGCAAGTGCGATCAGGCAGTTGCGCAGATCGCCAACTGGAGGGATGCCGAGCCGCGCACGAAGGATGCCAGATGACCCGCCGTCATCGGCCATGGAGACGATGGCGGTGAGATCAACCCCTTGCCCCTTCAGCCCGCGGAGGATCGTTGCCATCCCCGTGCCTCCACCGAGCACCACGATGCGTCGCTGACGACGCTGAACCTTCCGAGCGAGTGACCCGCCGCGGATCCAAGAGCGGAGCCCCACGACCGTTAACTCCTGAGGATGTCGCGGTGCTCCACCACGATCGGCGCCCCATCAGCAACCGGCGCAAGGGCCTTCGCGAGCGCCTCCACAATGGCAACGGAGCGGTGGCGACCGCCGGTACATCCGATCGCAATGCTCAACCTGCCACGCCCGTCGGCAAGGTATGCGGCGAGCGTCTCCTTAAGGTAGCCAAGGATCGATGCGGTGAGCTCGGCCCCAACTGGGTCGCCGAGCACGTAGTCGCTGATCTCCTTTGAGCGCCCGTCGAGTGGTCGAAGCTCTGGAACCCAGTGTGGATTCGCCGCGGAGCGGACGTCAAAGACGAGATCCGCTTCAAGCGGGATGCCGTGCTTATATCCGAAACTGGTGAGGCGAACACCAACGCGCTCCTCGCTCTCCAGTGCCTCGCTAACCAGCCGATCACGCAGCTCGCGCCCAGTGAGGTCGCTCGTATCGATCACGGCGTCGGCAGCTTCACGGGTGGCGCTCAGCAGGGCACGCTCCGCAGCAATCGCCTCGGCAACTGAGCGCGGAGCGTCCACAGCGCCCCCGAGTGGATGGCGGTGTCGCGTTTCGCTAAACCTGCGGATCAGCACATCGTCCCGAGCATCTAAGAAGATAATCCGCGCCGTCACGCCAATTGAGGCCGCGCCACTTCGAACCGATTCAATCGTATGGCTCGGATCTCCATCGCGTGCATCAAGGACTAGGCAGACGCGCGCGAAGCGCTCAGGATCTTGTCCAATCTTCTCAACGAGTGCGGGGAGGAGCTCGAATGGGAGGTTATCAATCGTGCGGAAGCCGATATCTTCGAGTGACTTCGTTGCCGTGGTCTTCCCCGCTCCTGAGAGCCCCGTCAGCAGAATGATGCGGCGATCGCGACTCACTTCCCGCCCGCCTTCACCAGAATGATTGAGAACTCATACAGGATGAGTAGCGTGATGGCGAGGATTAAGGGGCTGACGATGTCTGTTCCAGGCGTAGCGATCGTGCTCAAGATCACGATCCCGACCACCGCCCCGCGGCGCCACGTGCGCAACTTCGCCGAGGTGATGATTCCTACACGGGAGAGGAAGACGAGAAGGATCGGGTACTCGGCGGCGAGCGCAAACACCAGAATGAGGCCGCCAACGAATCCGAAGTATCGATCTGCCGCAATCATCGGGAGAAGGTCGGCGCTCGCAAACGAGAGGAGGAAGCCAACCGCGAACGGGAGCACACTCCAGGCCACAGCGGCGCCGATGAGGAAGAGGAGGAGCGCGAGCGGAAGCCACGGTCGCGCGCTGCGTCGCTCTGACTTCGTTAAGCCGGGACTGATGAAGGCCCACGCCTGCCAGAGGAGAATCGGCATCGCCAGGGCAATCCCGCCGATCAGGCCCAACTGCATCCGAATGCCGAACGCATCACCGACGCCCGTAAAGTAGAGGTTCACCGCGCCGAGGGGCGAACGGAGCAGCGTAATCAGCCCGTCTGCGAACGCAAAGGTTGCAACTGCACCAGCGCTGACGGCGAGTAGCGAGATGGCGATTCGGCGTCGGAGTTCGCGGAGATGATCAACAAGTGGTGCAGTCGTTGACGCACCATCTGCGTCACGCACGAGTGCCTTCGCCGTCATACGGGTTGCTCCCCGTCCCGCTTAGCGACTCAGCCCTTCCTCTTTGGGCGACGCGCTGGGCTCTTCCGCGCTGGGCGGCTCTCCTGCGAATCACCCGCATCTGAAGTCGCCTTGCGGAATTCACGGAAGGAGCGTCCAACAGCGGCGCCAATCTCTGGGAGCTTCCCAGGACCAAAGACGACGAGGACGACGGCAAGGATGAGGATCAGTTCGCCAGGTCCAATATTGGGCATGTTCGGTACTCCTTACGCTGCTGCGTCCTGAAGGACGACCTATGGGGCGAGTATAGCGAGACGCCTCCCCCACTCCGCCGCCCGTGCGTGAATCGCCTCTTCCAGCGCGCTAGCAGAGCGGCGCGTCTCTCCAGCACCGCTCGCCTCTCCCGAGATCCCACGCCCCACATTCACAAGTAGACCGCCGCCGAACCGACCCGCGGCGCCCCCAGCAGTCGCTCCGCCGTGCTGGATCACCATCGCCAAGTCTCCCCCTTGCGCGCCAATGCCAGGGACGAGGAGAGGGAGCGAAGGGGCGACCTCGCGGAGCTTGATGAACGCACCGCCCGCCGTAGCACCAGCAACGAGGCCGATCCGCCCCGCAAGCGCCTCAGGTCGCGCAGCGGCGAGACGCGCAACGCGAAGGTAGAGCTCCTCTTCAGGCGCAGCCTCAGTCGCAATGAGGCGCAACTCTTGTAGCTCCGCCGACTCTGGATTCGACGTCCGGCAGAGGAGGTAGACGAATCGATCGTCACGCTCAAGGAGCGGCACGAGTGCCCCGATGCCGAGGTATGGGCTCGCCGTCACCGCGTCTGCGCCAAGCGCGTCAAAGAGTGCACGCGCCTGTGCCTTCACCGTATTCCCAATATCACCGCGCTTCACATCCATGATCAACGGGGTCTCGGCAGGAGTGAGTGCGCGGATCTCTTCGGCGAGCGCAGCGCCATCTGCGCCGTACGCCTCAAAGAAGGCGAGGTTCACCTTGTAGGCGGCGGCATACTGCGCCGTTGCATTGATAAGGATGCGCACCCATTCGCGTAGTCCGGCAACAGACGCTGCGTGTTCTGCCGAGAGGTGCGCAGGATCGGGATCAATGCCAACGCAGAGGCTGCTACCAACGCGTTGCGATGATGCGGCAAGGAGTTCGAGGTAGCGACTCACGGAGTTGTACCCCCCTGCAGATCGCTGCGCAGTCTCCCCCACGCAGGCCGAACTCCTGCGTCAACAGGATCGCGAAGCAGCTGCAGGCTCGAGATAATTGTTGGTGGACCTGAGACTGGCGAGGTGATCACCACCTGCTGCAACGACGCCTCACTCCCACTCGCCGCCAGGAAGATAAGCGAACCCCCATCGGGCGACCAGGCTGGCGACCACGAGCGACCGGTGCGGGTCACCTCTAGGAGCACCTCGCCGGTCGCTGCACTCATGATCACCACGTCGCTCCCCTTCTTCTTATCGATCCGCGTTGCCGCTATCCAGCGGCCATCTGGGCTGCCGGCGGGCTCAATGAAGCCACTCGCGCCAAAGCGCACCACGCTCTCCGCGGCGAGATCAAAATAGATGATCCGTGATGCAGACTTCCCCTGTGCGAATCCGTTCTGCACATAGTAGATCCCAGAACCGTCGTAACTCCACGCTGGATCTTGGTGTCCGTATGGAGCCTCGTCCGGAAGGTTCGGGGTAACCATCCGCCCGTCACCCTGCAGGAGACGAATGAGCACGTCACCACCGAGGAGTGCGGGTCCCTTGTAATCCGTTGCCAGTGCGATACGGCCATCTGCTCCGATCGCTGGGTCAAAGATGAAGGATGAGAAGTTGAGCTTCGGATTCGGATCTTCCAGGAGTCCGTCAAGGATCTCCTCTTCGCCATCACCACGTGCGCCGATCCGCATCAGCGTTGGCACCTTGAGACGGTACGGCGTGATCCCTCCCGCAGCGTTGAGTCGACCACCGATCTCGTTGCGCTGACGGACAAAATAGAGCCAGGTGCCGTCGGGGCTCCACGCCGGCTCACCATCCGAAGTGCTCACTGTAAGTTGCGTCAGTGTGGAGCCGCTCAGGGACCAGAGCGCACCGTCACGCGCGAAGGTGATCGTCCCGTCAATCGCAACCCCGTCCGTCACCTCGGCTCCGTCACCTCCTGGAGTTGCGCTCGAGCCAGACGAGAGTGAGGCGAGCTGCCACGTGCCGAGCGCTGCAACGAGGAGGAGTACAAGGGCAAACGCTGGCGCAACCTTGGGGCCAAGGCCGAACCATCCTGGTCCCTTCGTTCCCGCCGCAGTTGGTGGGCGTAGTCCGTGGAAGGGGCGCGATGGGGCGGTACGGTCGCTTCGTAGGCGTGGCTTTGGGCGAAGTGATCTGTTGCCGCTCATCCCCTCTCCTCTGCGCTCTGAAGGTCTACCACGTGCAGCTCCGTCTTCGCGGCCCCACGATAGGTTCGCTGCACGATACGTGCGACAAGGTCAACGCTACCCCCTTCGTGACCATCTGCGTCTGCGCGACCGAATGCGATCGCCTCCGTTCGGCTCCCATCAATGTTCAAGGTCAGACGTGCATGACGCCCATCACCAACGAGGCGAACCTGCTCAAGTGCCACTGAGCGGAAGAGGAAGAGCGGATCAGGGTTTCCAATGCCAGTCGGGGCAAGGTAATCAGCGAGGGCTGCAAGGGAGTCGAGCGAGCGAGCCCCCACGGTCGGCTCAAGGTCAACGGAGAGGAGCGGCGCTTGCTGACCCCTCTGGGCTGCGAATTGCGCAGCGAGTCCCGTGGTGACGCTCGACCATCGCGAAAGCGGGAAGGTGCAGCCGCCCGCCCCGTCATGACCGCCGTGACGGATGAGCTGGTCGTCGATCGCGCGCAGCGCTGATGCAACGGAGAAGCCGCGCGGCGCGCGAATAGAGCAGCGCACCAGCGTCTCATCAGCGGCGCCTGAGGCAACACTCCCAACAAGCGCTGGTCGAGCAAACTCCTCAGCGAGTCGGCCGGCAACAAGACCGAGGACGCCGGGCGACCATTCGCCGCGCACGGCGACCAGGCCTTCGGCAACAAGTGCGCGCGTTGAATCTGGTACGGCGAGCCCATCTGCACCGAGCGTGCTGCGCGCAGCCTCAATCGCCTCGCGTGAAAGGTCGCGGCGCTCGTGATTGAGTGCCTCAAGCGTTGCCGCGAGCTCAGCCGCCTCAACCTCATCATCTGTCGTAAGGAGATCAAGAGCTGGTCGCGCATCGCCGATCCGTCCCGCCGCATTGATCCGCGGTGCCAGGGTGAAACCGACCACTTCAACACGGTGCGGTCCCTCTACGCCCGCGCTCTTCAAGAGCGCGCGAATGCCAACTGGCATCCGTCCAAGGCCGTTCATCACTTTGAGCGCTGAGCGCACGATCACACGGAACTCATCGGCAACGGGGACCATGTCAGCCACGCCACCAATCATTGCCAGAACGGAGAGTTCGCCCAGGATCTCACGTCGATCTGGGTGGTCGGCAAGGATCCCCTGGGCGATCTTGAAGGCGAGGCCACTCCCCGCGAGGTTCGGAAATGGATAGCTGGCATCTGGCCGATTCGGATTGACAAGCCAGGCCGCCTTCGCGGGCGCTTCAGGAACGGCGTGGTGGTCAATAATCCCAACAAGGATCCCCGCCTCAAGCGCCTGCGCGACGCGCTCCGTATCCGCAGTACCGCAGTCAACGGCAAGCAGCAGCTCAACGCCGTCCTCTACCGCCGCGTCGAGCGCCCCCTCAGGAATGCCGTGCCCGTCTGTATCGCGATTCGGGATGAACCCCTCAGCAACGGCGCCAATCGCACGAAGCGCCCGAATAATGATCGCCGCGCCGGTGAGTCCATCTGCATCAAAGTCGCCGACCACAAGGACCGGTTCACCATCCGCCCCAGCCGCACGGAGGCGCGCGATCAGACCCGCTGCGTCAGGGAGGAGCTCGGGGTCGTGGAGCGTCCGATCTCGCGGATCAAGGAATCGGCGTACGACATCTGGATCGTGGAGATCACGCTGCGTCAGCAGCACTGCGAGTGAGGGGCGAAGATCGTCACGGACCTGCGCAGAGATCAGCGTTTCGTCCAGCGAGGCAACGCGAGATGCTTCAGCCTGTTCAAGGCGCCAGCTGCGCTGAGCCTTCAGCGGGGTCTCAGAGCGTGCGGGGCTCACCGCGCACCCAGCGGCACGCTACGCGGTACGACGCGCGCTCGGCGAACTCTTCCGCGCCGTCACGCGCTCGTCCCACCAGACCAGCAGAGGACTGGCGTTGAAGATTGAGGAGTAGGTCCCAGAGAGGATCCCGACGAAGAGGGCGAGGACGAAGGTTCGGATCGAACCGCCCGCGAAGACGAGGAGCGACAGCAGGGTGATCAACACGGTGGCGGTGGTGTTGAACGATCGCCCGAGGGTCTGCACGATGGAGTGGTTGACAATGTCGGCAAACGGAGCACCCGCGTAGCGTGCGAGATTCTCGCGCACCCTGTCAAAGACGACGATCGTATCGTGCACCGAGAAACCGATGATCGTGAGCATGGCAGTGATGAAGAGAGCATCAATCTCTACCCCGAAGAGTGTTCCCGCAACAGCGAAGAAGCCAACCGTCACGATGACGTCGTGGAGGAGGGCGGCTAGCGCCGCAAGTCCAAATCGAAGATTCCTGAAGCGGTAGGTCATCCAGAGCACGATCCCGATCGAGCCCAACACGATCAAGAGGGCCGCCTGCTGCGTTAGATCCTGGCTAATGACTGGACCAACCGTGGAGAGTGAGCCGGCCTCTGCAATCGGTCCGACCTCGCTCTCAATCGCCGCGCGGATAGCGGCGAGCTCAGCGCCAGCTGGCTGCGACGGGTCGCTCTCGCTCCCCGACTGCAGGTCGAGCGGCTTTGTTCGCATGATCAGGAACCCAGAACCGGCCTCCGTTACCTGCACCTCAGGATGACCAGCAGCTGCGACCACGTCGCGAACGACGAGCGCGTCAGCTGGCTGCTCCAACTTGAACTCCCAGACGGTGCCGCCGGTGTAGTCAACCGAGAACTTCAGCCCGACGGCTCCACCAGAGAGCGGTGTTGCGATGATAAAGAGGAGGCCAGGAATAGTGACAAGGAGCGAGAAGAGGAAGAACCAGCGCTTGCGCGCAATGATCTTATTCATGCTGTGCACCAGCAGCCTTCAGCGCGGCTGTCTCCGAATCAAGATCCCCTCGCCCAACGCCGTAGAGATATGGCGATGAGAAGCGAGGCTGATGGATCACGGCGCGCAGCATCACGCGTGTCAGGCTGATCGCAGTGAACATGGAGCAGAGCACACCGATGATCAGGACGAGCGCAAAGCCCTTGATGGTGGACGACCCGAAGTAGAAGAGGATGAACGCCGTGATCAAGCTTGAGACGTTTGAGTCAAGGATGGAGTTCCAGGCACGGCTGAAACCAGCTTCGACTGCAGGGATAATCCCCTTCCCAATACGCAACTCCTCTTTCGTCCGTTCAAAGATCAGGATGTTGGCGTCAACCGCCATTCCGATCGAGAGGACGAAACCGGCAATGCCGGCAAGCGTCAGGGTGACCGGGATGAGACGGAAGAGGGCGAGGACGATCAGCATGTAGAAGATCAGTGCACCGCTCGCAACAAGACCTGCGAGTCGGTAGTGCATGATCATGAAGAGGAAGACGAGCAGGATGCCCACCGCTCCGGCGAAGAGCGCCTGACCGAGGAAGGCGGCGCCAAGCGTAGCCTTCACCTCCGTCACGCCAATCTCGGCGATCGGGAATGGGAGCGAACCAAACTTTAGGATGGTGACGAGGCTTGTTGCCTCTTCTAGTGCAAAGCCGCTTCCTCCACCGCCGCTGATCTGACCTTCACCGCCCGTGATCGCGCTCTGGATATACGGCGCGGACACGATTGTGCCGTCGAGTGCGATCGCGAAGTACGAGCCAATGTTCTCGCTCGTATAGGTTGAGAAGAGGTCGGCCCCTTCAGACTTCAAGCTAAATGAGACGACGCGCTGACCCGTGTCGTCTGTTGAGACGCTCGAGGTGGAGATCTGGTCGCCAGAGAAGAGTGGCGTCAGTGTGGGGTCATCAAGCAGCGCCCCCTGCCCTGGGACTGGCTTCACGCCTGCTGTTGGCGTTCCGGTCGCAACATCGATCGACCCGTAGGTCTCAACAGGGAGCGGGATGAAGTCGAGGCGCCCCGTAGTGCCGAGAAGTGCACGGATTGCATCGGGGTCACTGACCCCCGGAAGCTCCACGATGATGCGGTCGCTCCCCTGGGTCTGAACAAGCGGCTCAGAGACACCGGTGGAGTTGACGCGACGCTCAATGATGTCGCGAATGGTTGCAACGTCTGCCGCGGTGGCGATCACGCCATCGACCGGCTGGACTTGATACTCCACACGGAGGCCGCCGCGAAGGTCAAGGCCGAGCTTCGTCTCAATCGGTCGCGTCCCGTCTGTTGCTCGGCTATCTGGGAGCTTCAGGTTTGGGAGGAGGTCGATCGCGAGAGCGAGCAGCCCGATGGCGAGGATCATGTAAGGCGTGTACTTCCGCATCTGACGAATCCTAGCAGGGGTGCCGATCAGCGTCGGTCGTCAGCGTCGGTCGGCGGCGAGCGCAGCACTGATGGCGGCGGCGAGGCGCTCCCCCACCCCAGGGACGGTGGCGAGCTCGTCGGGGCTCGCGGCGGCAACCCCGGCGACGGAGCCGAACTGTCGCAGTAGCGCCTTCCTCCGCGCAGCGCCAAGGCCAGGGATGCTGTCGAGCCGGCTCTCCGTCGCCGCGCGACTCCTCAGGGTGCGGTGATAACCGATCGCAAAGCGGTGCGCTTCGTCACGAAGTCGCTGCAACAGCCGCAGCCCAGGATCAGTTGCGGGGAGGAGCAGTGGCGTGGTCGCTCCGCTCGGCCAGATCTCTTCTCGCTCTTTCGCAAGGCCAATCAACGGAATGTTGAGACCCGCCGCCTCAAGTACCGCTGCGGCGGCGGATACCTGTCCGCGACCACCGTCAATAACGAGAAGGTCGGGCAGCGCCCACGCCCGCGCCTCGGCCTCACCCGCCTTCTCACTAGAAGTGCCAGCACTCCGGGCGAAGCGTCGCGTCAGCGCTTCCGTATGCGCAGCAAAGTCATCTTGGCCCTGCACCCCTTTGATCTTGAAGCGACGGTACTCCTTCGGAGCAAGACGACCATCCATCGCAACGGTGAGCGAGGCGACGGTGAAAGAACCCTGGATCGTAGAGACGTCAGTGCACTCAATGCGCGTCGGCGCGCTCGGAAGGTTCAGGGCAACCGAAAGGGCGGAGAGCGCCGCCTCAGCGCGTTCGCGATCGGCGTCATCTTCCGCCTCACTGCGGATCAGACCTTCCAGCGCATTTCGCTCAGCGAGGCGCAGGATGCGGACACGATCACCACGGAGCGGGACGCGGAGCTCAACACTCCCTTCACGCCGTGCCGCTAAGAAGTCCTCCATCTCTGGATCACCAATAGGAAGCGCCGTGGCGATTGATGGCGGGATCTCTCCTGCACGCGCGTAGTACTGGCTCATGAACGAGGCGAGCAGCTCTTCATCGCTCACCCCCTTCGCGTCTAGGCGGTGCACATCACGACCAACAAGCGCCGCGTCACGGATCTGGAAGCAGGCGATGGCAGCACGATCTCCGTGTCGCGCAATGCCGAGAAGATCCTCGTCGGGTCGTCCCGCAGGAGGGACGCGCTGCGCCTCAGCATCACGCTCAAGTGAGGTGATCGCATCGCGTAGCCGCGCCGCATCCTCGTACGCTTCGGTTTCACTGGCGCGCTCCATGCGCTCGCGCAGCACCTTCACTGCGCCGCGTGATCTCCCGCCGAGGAAGAGTTCAAGCCCTTTGATCTCTGCGCCGTACTCCGCAACAGGAACGTTGCCGAGGCAGGGTCCCTGACAACGCTTCAGATGAAAGAGGAGGCAGGGTCGCTGCAGTGCCTGCTGCTCTGCCGCGATCGGAATCTCACAGGTGCGGAACTGGAAGAGGCGACGCGCCGCCTCCATCGCGGTATTGACGGAGCCTGGCCCGGTGTACGGCCCGAAGTAGCGTGATCCGTCGCGCACCAGACGGCGCGTTCGCTCAACGCGAGGATATGGACCAGCGGTGACGCGGATATATGGATAGCTCCGATCATCACGCAGGCGCACGTTGTAGCGCGGCAGGTGCTTTCGGATCAGTGTTGCCTCAAGGAGGAGCGCCTCCTTCACTGAATCGGTCACGGTCCACTCAAGCGTTGCGACCTGATCGATCACATCACGAATACGGTGCGCACCAGGCGTGGTGTTGGAGTGCCAGTAGCTTCGAACGCGCTGCGTGAGGCGCGAAGCCTTTCCGACGTAGATGATCTTCCCCTCCACATCCGAGAAGAGGTAGACGCCAGGAGCGTCAGGGAGCACCTGCAGCGCGGCGGAGATCGCCTCGGGGATCATCGCGTCCTAGGCGTCCGCACGACGCGGGGGTCGTGCGCGATTGGCGGCGCGTCGGTTCAGGATGCGCAGCACATCATCAAGCGCCTCACGAAGTGCAACGGCGAGGTGTGACTCAACGTAGTCGGCGAGCCCGTCACCCGGACCGAGTGCGGCGCGGGTGGCAACGACGCTCTTGCGGAGCGACTCCCCGCTCGCATCGCGGAGTTGCGCCGCATGGCGTGTCAGCGGAGCGAACCGAGTACGAAGCGGCTCGGTTGGAAGTGCGCTCATCACCTGCTCAATAAGGAGTGCGGCGTGAAGCCCCGCCTGATCGAGTTGCTCGTCGGCGTGTCGAGGGAGCTCAGCCTCCGCCATGTTTACTCCAACGACCGGATCGGCTCACCGCGCAGCGCAAGCGCAAGGTAGCGCCCGGTGTGGCTCGCCTTCACCTTCGCCACCTGCTCTGGCGTCCCTTCGGCGATCAGCTCGCCACCACGATCACCACCATCTGGCCCAAGATCAATCACCCAGTCGGCGGTCTTGATCACATCAAGGTTGTGCTCGATCACGATGACGCTATTTCCGCCATCCACGAGGCGGTGCAGCACCTCAAGGAGACGCTCAACATCGGCGAAGTGCAGGCCAGTGGTCGGCTCATCAAGGATGTACGCCGTGCGACCAGTGGAGCGACGCGCAAGTTCGGTCGCGAGCTTAATGCGCTGGGCCTCGCCGCCAGAGAGCGTCGTTGCTGGTTGACCGAGCCGCAGATATCCGAGGCCGACCTCGCTCAACGTTTTCAGGCGATTGCGGATTGCTGGGATCGCGTCAAAACGCTCTAACGCATCATTCACCTGCAACTCAAGCACATCGGCGATCGTCATCCCCTTCCAGGTGACATCGAGCGCCTCGCGGTTGTAGCGCTTCCCGCGGCAGGTTTCGCAGGGGACATAGACGTCTGGGAGGAACTGCATCTCAATCTGCAGGATGCCGTCGCCGGAGCAGGTCTCACAGCGTCCACCCTTCACGTTGAAGGAGAAGCGCCCAGCAGAGTAACCACGAAGTCGCGCCTCCTGCGTCGCAGCGAAGAGTTCACGGATCGGCGTGAAGAGCCCCACATACGTCGCAGGGTTGGATCGTGGCGTGCGGCCGATCGGACTCTGATCGATCTCGATCGCCTTATCAATCTGATCAAGCCCGGTGACCCGATCGTGTGCACCTGGTCGCTCTTTCGTCCCGTGGAGCTTGCGGGCGATCGCCTTCTGCAAGATGTCGGTCACCAGCGTGCTCTTCCCGCTCCCAGAGACACCCGTCACTGCAATGAATCGACCGAGCGGGAACTCCACATCAAGCCCCTTCAGGTTGTGTTCGCGCGCCCCCTTGACGACGATGCTCTTCCCACTCCCCTTCCGTCGTGTTGTCGGAATCTTCACGGCGCGATCGCCACGGATGAATGCGCCCGTAATGGAGTCCTTTGAGTCGGTTAACGCCTTCAGCGTGCCGTTCACGACGACCTTCCCACCGAGCTCGCCCGCGCCTGGACCGATGTCAACAATCCAGTCAGCGGTGCGAATCGTCTCTTCGTCGTGCTCAACAACCAGCACGGTGTTCCCAAGGTCGCGGAGTCGCAGCAGCGTGGTGATCAAGCGCGCGTTGTCGCGCTGGTGCAACCCGATTGATGGCTCGTCGAGGATGTAGAGCACGCCCACAAGCCGCGAGCCAATCTGTGTGGCGAGGCGGATGCGCTGCGCCTCACCGCCAGAGAGCGTCGTGGCGGTGCGATCAACGGTGAGGTAGTCGAGCCCAACATCCACTAAGAAGCCTGCGCGCTCGGCGATCTCCTTGACGATCGCTTTGGCGATCGTTCGCTCGCGTTCGCCGAGGAGTGGCGTGAGGGTGTTGATCCAGGTGGTGAGCTCGCCGATCGGCATCGCTGCAACCTCGGCGATGTTCTTCTCCGCAACGCGCACGGCGAGCATCTCAGGCTTGAGGCGACGCCCCTTGCACTCTGGGCAGGGGCGGCTGACCATGTAGCGCTCGATCTCCACGCGCACCAGCTCGGAGTCCGTCTCGCGGTGGCGGCGCTCAAGATTCGCGATGATCCCTTCGAATGCCGCCTTGTACGTGTTGCGGTAGCTGGCGTTCTCATAGGTGACGGTGAAACGATCTTCGCGCTCCGCGTTGAGGAGATACTCCTGTGCGGCGGCGGGGAGTTCGCCGATCGGCGTTTTCGGGTTCCACTTCTTCGCCTTCATCGCGGCGGTCACCACCTTCAGGTACCAGCTCCCCTCTGGTGAGCGCGACCACGGAACGAGTCCACCCTCAAGGACCGACTTCTCCGGATCAATCACGCGCTCAGCATCGACCTCAAGTCGGAAGCCGAGGCCGGTGCACTCGGGGCAGGCGCCGTGCGGTGAGTTGAAGCTGAACGATCGCGGCTCGAGATCATCCATCACCGTGCCGTCGTAAGGACAGCCGAGCTTCTCGCTGAAGAGTCGCTCCTCAAAGGTTGGCTTCGATCCCTCCGCGGCGGAGGAGGAGATGATGACGAGCCCCTCGCCAAGCTTCAGCGCCGTCTCCACTGAATCGGAGAGGCGGCTGCGATCCTCTGGCGGCAGCGGCTTCCCCTTCTCGTCGACCGGTCGTCGCACGACGAAACGATCGACCACCACCTCGATGCTGTGTCGCTTCTTCTTGTCGAGCTTCGGCGCGTCATCAAGGTCGTAGAGCGTCCCGTTGACGCGCACGCGACTGAAGCCCGCCTTTCGCGCGGAATGGAAGAAGGTCTCCCCCTCACCCTTTCGGTCGCGGAGAACGGGGCCGAGGACGAGGAGGCGCGTCCCGTCGGGGAGCTGCAGGATCTCGTCAACGATGTGATCGAGCGAAACGCGACTGATCGGCCGATCACACTTCGGACAGTGCGGCGTGCCAGCACGCGCGTAGAGGAGTCGCAGGTGGTCCCAGATCTCGGTGATCGTTCCCACCGTGGAGCGCGGATTGCGCGATGAGCCCTTCTGGTCAATTGAGATTGCAGGTGAGAGACCGTCAATCAGGTCAACGTCCGGCTTCTCCATCTGGCCGAGGAACTGTCGCGCATAGGCGGAGAGGCTCTCCACATAACGACGCTGCCCTTCGGCGTAGATCGTGTCGAAGGCGAGGCTTGATTTTCCGGAGCCTGAGATGCCGGTGACAACTACGAGTCGGTCGCGCGGGATCTCAAGATCAATCCCCTTCAGGTTGTGTTCACGCGCCCCCCGAATGACGATCTTCTCTTGCACCATCTCAGCCCCTCCTGCGCGGACGCTCGCCGCGACGTTTGATCACGTTCGGGGTCACGTTTGGATCCCATGTGCGTCGCCGTGAGAGTACCGAATCGGTGCCACTTGGCGATTCAGGGGCCGCCGCAGTCTCATCAGACTCCTCATGCTCGTCGCGAAGTCCAGGGAGCCAATCGGCGGCGGTGTCGAGCTCTGGGGCAAGGATCGTGCGCGAGGCGCCGCTCGCCACACGCCGTGGCATCAGATCGCGACCGCGCGGCTCCGCAGCGGCACTCGCCGCACGCTCTGCTAGACGACCGATCTTCGCGGCTGCATCCTCTTCAAGGACACCGCTGCGAAGGCTGCGCAGCTCATCGCGAATTGATGCGGCACGCTCAAACTCCAACGCTTTCGCGGCGATGCGCATCTGCGCCTCAAGCTGCTTCACCATCTTCTCAATTTCACTTCGGCCGATCTCGCTGAGTGCACCACCCTTGCCGCCAGCATAGGAGTCGGCCTTCTCGGCAACGCTTCGGAGGCGATCATTCAGATCGCGGATCGGCTTGCTGATCGTGGTGGCGGTGATCCCATGCTTCACGTTCCAGCGCTCCTGGATCCCGCGACGGCGATCCGTCTCGGAGATCGCCACACGCATCGACTCGGTCATCTTGTCGGCGTAGAAGATCACCTCGCCACCCGTGTTTCGTGCCGCGCGACCGACCGTCTGGATCAGCGCCCACGCGCTGCGCAGGAAGCCCTCCTTATCCGCATCAAGGATTGCGACGAGCGTCACCTCTGGGAGGTCGATTCCTTCGCGCAGCAGGTTGATCCCCACGATCACGTCAAAGACGCCGAGCCGGAGGTCGCGCAGGATCTCAATTCGCTCCAGCGTGTCGATCTCGCTATGGAGGTATCGGACACGGATCCCCGCCTCCTCAAGGTACGAGGCGAGTTCCTCCGCCATCCGTTTCGTCAGGGTCGTGATGATCACGCGCTCACGTCGTTTGATGCGCTCTTGGACGCGAGCCATCAAATCGTCAATCTGCCCTGCTGTCGGGATCACCGTGATCTTCGGATCCACCACACCGGTCGGCCGGATGAGCTGCTCAACGACGCGGTCCTTCTTCGTCATCTCGTAGCTCCCCGGCGTCGCGGAGACATAGATCACCTGACGCACACTCGCCTCAAACTCTTCAAAGGTGAGCGGGCGATTATCAAGCGCGCTCGGCAGACGGAAGCCGAAGTCAACAAGGATCTCCTTCCGCGAGCGGTCGTTCTTATACATGCCCACCACCTGCGGGATGCTCATATGGCTCTCGTCGACCACAAGGAGCCAATCTGCTGGGAAGTAGTCGAGCAGCGTCCATGGGCGCGATCCTGGCTCACGACGCGAGAGGTGGCGCGAGTAGTTCTCAATGCCGGAGCAGTAGCCGACCTCGCGCATCATCTCAAGGTCGAAGGTGGTGCGCTGCCGCAGCCGCGCCGCCTCAAGGATCTTCCCGGAGGCCTCAAGCTCACCGCAGCGTGACTCCATCTCCTTTTCAATGTCGCGAATCGCTTCGGCGAGCTTCTCCGTTGGCGTCACATAGTGGGTTGCCGGATAGATCACCATCTCGTTCCGCTCGGCCAAGATCTCACCCGTCAACGGATCAACCTCAGAGATGCGCTCCACCTCGTCGCCGAAGAACTCCACGCGAAGGATCGTCTCCTCGCCAGCAGGCTGTACCTCAATGGTGTCCCCTCGGACACGGAACTTGGCGCGACCGAGCGTGGCGTCATTGCGCTGGTACTGAAGATCAACGAGGTGGCGCAGAATCGCATCGCGGCGGTACTTTCCCGCCTTGCGTACGCGCAAGATCGTTGCGCCGTAGTCCACCGGTGCGCCAAGACCGTAGATGCAGCTCACTGAGGCGACGATGATCGTATCCCGTCGCTCGAAGAGGGCCTTCGTTGCCGCGTGTCGCAACTGGTCAATCTCGTCGTTGCGGCTGGAGTCCTTCTCAATGTAGGTGTCAGAGCGCGGGAGGTAGGCCTCTGGCTGGTAGTAGTCGAAGTAGGAGACAAAGTACTCAACCGCGTTCTCTGGAAAGAACTCCTTTAGCTCGGCATAAAGCTGCGCCGCAAGCGTCTTGTTGTGTGCAAGGACGAGCGTCGGTCGCTGCACCTGCTGGATGACGTTGGCGATCGTGAAGGTCTTCCCCGTCCCAGTTGCGCCGAGGAGGACCTGATGATGCAGGCCCTTCCTTACGCCATCAACGAGTTCGACAATGGCCGTCGGCTGATCGCCGGTCGGCTGGAAGTCGGAGTGCAGCGTGAAAGCCGCACCGAGTGCGGGGGTGTGATCAGGTGGCTGGATCGGGGTGCGGTTCATCCGTTGAGCATAGAAGGCGAAGCGCCCGACCCGCCGCGGCTGCGACCTCCTGAACGGAACCGCGTGCGCTTACCTCCACGCCCCCTGCGGCGAGGAGCGCTTCGGTCAGACCGTGTTGGGCGGCATCACGCAGATCAAACGCCGCTCCGCTCATGCCGCGGCCAACGGCGCGCTCGCGGCGCTCAGCTGTCGGCAGTGTGAGTATCAGATAACCATCGAGCTCCTCTACGAGCCCTGAGCTGAGGAGCGCGATCGCCTCAATGATGAGGAGTGAGGCGCCACCCGCAACCGCCTGATCACGAGCCGTGTGCGCCGCCGCGCGTGCAACCGGCCACTGCAGCAGCTCGAGTTGCTTCAGTAGCGCCGGGTCGCTGAATGCAGCGCTCGCAAGCGCAACCTGGTCAAGGCTCCCGTCAGGGCCCTGCGCTGCGGGCAGAAGTTTTACAATTGCATCCCGAAGTGGGCCAGCCTGATTGCGCGCTTCTCGCAATGCGTCATCCGCGTTGAAGAAGTGCACAGTGCCACCAAGATCGCGTGCGAGTGCGGCGTCGGCCACGAGCGCGCGGGCGACGCTACTCTTCCCTGCCCCGATCGCTCCCGTAATGCCGATCATCTTCATCTGACGCCCTCCCCTTCCAGTTCGAGCCACGCCTCTTCCGCCGCCAGTAGTGCGGCGGCAACATCGGCAAGTTCGCTACTGACGCGTGCAAGATCAGTGTATGAGGCGAGCACCTGCGGATCGAGGAGCGCAAGTTCAAGCTGGGACTTCTTCAGGCCGTAGCGCTCAAGATCCGCCTCAACCGCCGCACGACGTCGGCGCGCCTGCTCCTTGCTCAGCTTCGCCACTGGCGCAGCCGGAGCAGCCTTCTTGGCGACAGGTTTCACTACCGCAGGCGTCCCTGCAGCCGCCTTCGGTGTCCTAGCGCCAGAGCGGCCCGCGGTCGCCACATCATCTGCGGCGGCGGCGGTCCAGCCGTTGGCAACAGCGGCACGCCAGGCGCGCCACCCGCCATCGAACCGAACCACTCGCCCATCGCTCACGATCCAAAGCTCCGTACAAATGCGCTCAAGAAGTCGTCGGTCGTGACTTACCAGCAACACCGTTCGCTCACCATCTAGGAGGAAGCGTTCAAGGGACTCACAGGCATCAACATCAAGATGGTTTGTCGGCTCATCGAGAAGGAGC